>JAIEPM010000317.1 GCA_019748395.1 Candidatus Obscuribacterales bacterium | reverse complement strand
GTGAAAATAAAAGATCTGGGACGAGTAGAACTTGGTGCTGAAGATTATCAAACTATGGTGCGCTATCGTAACCGGGAAGCCATAGGCATCGGTGTATTTCAAAGACCGGGCTCGAACGCAATTGAGGTAGCTGAAGGCGTTCGAAAAGAGATGGCTCGCATTTCAAAATATTTTCCTCCCGGTATGGAATACGACTTCGCTTTCGATACCACTCTTGCAGTCAAAGAATCTATCAAAGAAGTGCTCTTTACTCTGGTGCAAGCTGTTTCACTTGTGGTGCTTGTGATTTTTGTTTTTCTGCAAAACTGGCGCAGTACGCTGATTCCGTTTTTTACAATTCCGGTTTCACTAATCGGCACTTTCGCTGTAATGAAGCTTCTCGGCTTTTCAATAAATACGCTCACGCTCTTTGGGCTGACTCTGGCCACTGGACTTGTGGTTGATGACGCCATTGTCGTTCTTGAAAATATCAGCCGATTTATGGAAGAAAAATCACTCAGTCCTGAGGACTCCGCTGTCGCTGCTATGAAAGAAGTCAGCGGTGCTGTAATTGCTATTTCGCTGGTTCTTGCTGCAGTTTTCATTCCGGTTGCATTTTTTCCAGGAACCACAGGTCAGTTATATAAACAGTTTGCATTAACCATTGCGATTTCAGTCGGCATATCAACATTCAATGCTCTGACACTTGCTCCGGCGCTTTCAGCGGCCTGGCTCGGCCATAATAAAAAGAGTTTTTATTCCTTCATTTTTATCCCATTCAATTTCTTGCTGGACCTGATTCGACGCTCTTATCGAAGGACTTTGAATCTGGTCTTGAAATTGCGCTTATTAGCCATTGTTTTTTATCTTTTGCTGCTCTTTGCCACATACCAGGTTTTTCAGCTTGTGCCGAGTGCTTTCATTCCCAATGAAGATCAGGGTTATTTCATTACAATCATTCAAGCTCCGGAAGGCGTTTCTGTGAACTACACCATGAGAGTCTTGAAGCATGTGGAAAAGATCTTGAGCCGGGTGCCTGAAATTCGTTCGTCTTTCGGTGTTGTCGGCTTTAGTTTTAGCGGCAACAGTCCGAACAACGGAATCGTTTTTTCTAATTTGAAACCATGGCATGAGCGCCGCTCCAAAGATCAGGGTCTTGATGCCGTAATCGGCAAAGTCCGGGGCTCGCTGATGAGTATTAGCGAAGCCACGGTTGTACCTTTCAATCCGCCTGCAATTGAGGGCTTAGGTAACTATGGCGGTTTCGTTTTTGAGTTACAGGATTTGCGAGGATCCAACTTGAAAGATTTGGCAGATGCCAACTCAGCGCTCTGTCGGCAGGGTAACTCAGAGACCGGCCTGGCCGGTGTATTTTCAACATATAGACCATACAGTCCTCAATTAATTGTGGAAATTGATAGGGACAAAGCCAAGGTTCTTGATGTGGCACTCTCCGATCTTTTTTCTACTCTCAGCGTTTTTCTGGGCTCCTCCTATGTCAATGACTTTGATCTGGGCACTCGAATTTATCGTGTATATGTGCAGGCAGATCAGGCTTTTCGTTCCAACCCCAAGGATATTGAGCAGTTTTATGTCAGATCCAGGCGAGGTGAGATGGTTTCATTGAGCAACCTGGTCCATGTGCTCAGAACTTCTGCACCGCAGTCAATCAGTCATTACAACCTTTTTCGCTCTACCGAGATTAACGGCGCGGCGGCCCCCGGATTCAGTTCCGGGCAAGCGATGCTGCAAATGGAAGCTCTGGCAAAGAAAATTCTGCCCGAAGGCATGACTTTTGAATGGTCTGGAATATCAAAAGAAGAAATTGAATCGGGGTCTAAAGCTGTTTTGATTTTTTCGCTTGGCTTGGTTTTTGTTTTTCTGGTGCTGGCTGCTCAGTATGAGAGTTTTACAGATCCGCTTATTATTCTTTTCTCGGTGCCCTTAGCGATGCTCGGCGCCTTGCTGGCGCAATATTTGCGAGGACTACAAAACGATGTGTTTTGTCAGATCGGACTGGTCATGCTGATTGGGCTTGCCAGCAAAAACGCCATATTAATAGTGGAGTTTGCTAATCAACTGAGGGAAAAGGGCTTGACCAGCCTTGAAGCTGTGGCTGAGGCTGCCGAGATTCGACTGCGCCCGATTTTGATGACCACGCTGGCTTTCATCATGGGCATCCTGCCTCTTGTTTTTGCAAATGGAGCCGGTGCAGCCAGCCGTCATTCATTAGGTACGGCTGTATGTGGCGGGATGATCCTTTCGACGATCTTGAGTTTGTACATTGTTCCGGTAATTTATGTCGCTGTTTCTGAAACCTTGGCGCTTTTCAAGAATGGCGGCAAGACTGGCACAGAAGAACCACCGAGCGAAAAGCAGATTCTTCGGCAAGATGATAATTAGTTCGCTTCAGTGAAAATCTAGACCTTCGTTTGACAGCCGTTTTTAGTGACCTCGTGTCTAAATTTGAATAGCTGTGTCAGTCTCAAATTCACCAGAGCTTCGGCAAATTTTCCTAGGGGCGGCGGGACCGGCAGTTCATATTCAATCTCGTCAATTAAAATCGAGTTTTCGCCATTCTCGATAAATCTATGAAAGTGCCTCCAGCTCTTAAATGGACCGCTGAGCTGATAGTCGCAGAATTGCTTGTTTGGGATATATTGATCGTGAGCCAGATGCCAGCGGAACTTTATAATACCCTCTCGGATTTCCAGTAGAACCGTTCCCTTGTCTTCAATTTTGCCCTTTTGCTCAAGAACCTTCACTTTGATCCAGGGCGGGCATAAACGCTCAAAAGCTCCTGTCTGCATGTGCCATTGAAATAAGTCAGCGGCACTGCAATTGAATGGAGTCTCGAATTTGAAACGACTCATTTTGCGCAGCTCCCTGTGAATTACTACTTTTCAGAATAGCAAGGCTAAATGAATCCTGCGTGAATGCGCAAGCGCGACTGTTTTTCTGAATTTCCTGTTTTTTCTAAGAGTTGAACTTTTTCATCACTTTTTTCGTTTCTGAGATTAGCTGTTGTATTTCTCAGAAATGAAAAAAGGAGGGTTTTATGTCAGTAGCTGCTCGTATTCGAAAATTTCTTGTGCGAACTGAAAAGGGACAACTCTTCACCACGAGGCAGTTCTTGGGTTATGGAAGCCGCGGGGCTGTAGATCAAACTCTATATTCTCTCGTGAAACATGGTGTTATTATGCGCATCGCTCGTGGTGTTTTCATGCTGGCTGGCTCCGGCTTGCCATCAGCTTTTGAAGTTGCAAAAGTTAAAGCGGCAGCTTTTTATAAGCAAGTCTTTCAAAAGGATACAGATCTTGCATCGGAATTTGCTGCTCAAAATCAAGATTCTGCCGAATATGAAATATATACAAATGGACGTTCAAGCTCTTTTCGTTTCCTCGACAAAACTATTCTATTTATAGCCAGAAGTCCACGCAAGCTGCCGCAACCGGAGACACTTTCCTCTCAAGTAGTTAGGACTATGTGGGAGCTCGGCAAAGCCGGCTGCACTCAGGAGCTAATTGACAGAAGTTATCCGAAATGGAGCAGCGCTTGCGGCGAGCTTGAAAAAATGGCTTCTATATTGCCTGACTGGATAAATCGGCTCTTTTATTGGGGGCGTGTGCGCCGGAGAAATCTACCCTGGGAATACAAATTTGATTTTCGCAAATTATTTCCCGAGTTTTGGGACCAATTTAAAGAGCTCTGGGAGTGAACCCTTCAAAACTTAGTTCAAAAGAACTATCAGCGAGGGCAGCGCTTGAATGAAAAATCCGATGATGAACATGACTGCACCAATATAGCCAAGTACCTTTGCTTCGACATTATCGGCATACCACTCGATCATCGGACTGATTGTGGCCGTAATTAGTGTTGCCATCACCACTGTACAGCTGACCCGCAGCATTATGTGTAGGTTCTGGCTCGATGCAAGTCCCAGGTAAATCACAATAAAATCGGCCACTAGGGCAATCGCGCCAAATCCTAGAGCCAGTCCGAGTTTAGTCCAGTTAAAACTTGGTCTTCGGTTGTTTTCTAAAATCAACGCCGGACTGACATTAAAAACTGGCAATAGCATTGAAGCTATTAAAACAAGAATTGCTACGACAAGGGCTGCCTTTGGATGTCCGGTGCTTAGAACCGCAGCGGAAAGACCAATTGATCGCAGAGCTGAAATCAGCAAAATGAAGCGTTTTGAATCTGCTTTTCCCTTTCCCAAGCGATCCAGGTGCAAACCCAGGGCTGTCCCGAGCGCCAGACCAGCCAGTAATCCAAATTTCAAACCCATGGCCAGCGTGTAGCAAGTGCCGATCAAGATACTGTAGGTGATGATGCGCGTAAATGTACTCAAAGGACCTTTTCTCCGCCGAGCAAATCATATGCCAGGTAGAGACCGCCAAGCGCATCAAACAACATGCCGACGAGAGAAATGGCAGCGCTCGTGTTGTTATCTAATCTTAACGTTTTCTTCAAGCCTCTGGTTTTGGTGATACTGCCAGCAGTGCGTTCATTTTAGCCAGAACCACATTCAATTCAAATGGTTTGCGAATGTATTCGTTTACACCTGCTTGGAGTCCTCGCTCCCGCTCTGCGGTTTCTGAATTACCGGTAACCATTATTACCGGCACTTTACCCCCGTCTTCTCTATATTCACGACAAATATCAGCGCCGTCCATATCCGGCAGGCGTCCATCTAGAATGATCAGATCAAACTCGCCGAATCGCATCTGCTCAAGTCCGTCAGTACCGGAAAATGCCAAAATTACCTGGTGCCCGTGCGAGGCTAGCCACATTTCTACGGTCTCGGCGAGACATTCATCATCTTCTACCAATAATATGCGTGCCATCTTCCGTCCTCGCTTCCTAGTTTCGAGTCAGTCATTGATCACTATTTGCTTGCGTCCTCTTTCTTTGGCCAGGTAAAGCCTCCTGTCGGCAACACGGACCAGATCTTGAAGATTGTTTGCTTCGGCCGGAAAAATTGAGAGTCCGGCGCTGAAACTGACTTTAAATATTTCGCCTTTTTCTCCCTGAAATTCCAGCTGTCCTAATTCATCCAGAATTCTTTGCAGAGCCAGCTGCATCAATTCTTTTTGTTCATGCTTGAAAGCCAGAATGAACTCTTCGCCACCCCATCTGCCGCGCAGGTCTTCTACGCGAAAACGCTTTCTAAGCAGTCGCCCGAGCGCGCTGAGTACTTCATCGCCGGATTGATGTCCATATTTGTCATTGACCTGCTTGAAATGATCCACGTCCAGCAAGCATAAGCAGAATTGGAAATTGTAGCGTTGAGATTCTGAAATCAACGATTCGATTTGTTCGGAGAAGGCTCTTCTCAGAAGTAGTCCTGTGAGCAGATCTCGCTCGGACCTTTCTTTTAATTCACGAGCCCTTTCCAGTCTCACTTTTACACGTGTGAGTAACTCAACGTTTATTACGGGCTTTGGTAAATAGTCGTCTGCTCCGGCTTCATATGCAGTCAGCCTCGAGTTTAAATCTGTCTGGGCCGTTAAGAATAAAATGGGTATATCTCGCCAGCGTGCTGATGCCCGGAGTCCTCTGCAGACTTCAAATCCGCTCATTCCGGGCATGTTCACGTCAAGAAGAATCAGGTCCGGATTGAATTCGTCAAGAACGTCATTAACCAGTAATGGATCGTTGACGATGCGGGTAAGCATTCCAAACTGCCCCAGGCAACGACTTGTAAGTTGTGCCAGATCCTGATCATCATCAACCACAAGAACGCGAAAACGTCCGCCGTCTCGCATGGAAATTAACTGGCTTATCACCTTTTGCACCAGTTCTTTCTCAAGTGGCTTCGAGAGGAAAAGGGATGAGCCGGCATGCGCTGCGTCGGCTCGGGCATCTGCTGCTTGCGGATTGGAGATGAACCCAAGCGGTAGGTTCTCATAGCCTTTAATGTCTCGAAGTCGTCTGGCTAATCCGGAGGAGGAACTTTGCGGTCCTATTTCAATCAGGGCTGCGTCAAGCAGAAACTCTTCGGCTTTTTCAATGGCGTCTTCACTGAAGGCGTGAATGAAATCTACTTGAAGCCCGGATTCTGTTCGTCCGCGGTTGCTTGGCGGAGGATCATTACTTACTATCAATACTTTTGCTGCCGAAAGATCGCTCTCCTCCGTGTCGGCTTCGGCGTTGGACTTCGAATCAGAGGGCGGGAATTGGGTTTTGACAATCTCTGCTTGTTTTTGCATGTTTTGAAACAGCTTGGCGCAGACGTCCAGAAGCTCTTTGAGCCGGTTTTCCTCGGCGCCGAAACAATTTTTGAGAGCGGCTTCCATCGACCCGGCCGTAGTTCCCAAATCTTCAAGTCCCCAGGAGAGAGAACTGCCCTTCAGGTTATGGGCTAAAGTGATTGCGGTTTCCAATATTTGTTTATTGAAAGAACCATTTGAAGTGGATTTGAGTGCAGAATCGAGTTTGTTGAGTCTGTCGGGGATAGAAAGCAAGAATCGAGTTCTTAGATTTTCGAATTCTGCCGAAGCCAGGGCACTGCCTCCTCCTGTCTGAGCTTCCACTCTGGGCAGGGGAGAGCTTGAAGCAATTAGAGCGACTTCAAGCGCAGAACCCTCAGTCTCCGACAAGAGACCAAGCAATTGCGTTGAGAAAACCGAGCTGCGCAATGGTCTGTGCACAATCAGCGAAACCGACAGTTCTTCTTTGAGAGTTTTATAGAATTCAGCCTGCCGCCACTGCCTTGCTATGAATACGCGGGTCGCTTTGCTGCCGCGATCTTTCAATTTAGCCAGCAATCCCAGCCCGTCAATATCGGACAGTTCTTCACCCAGACAAATCAGTTCCGCTTTTTCTGCAAGAACTAAGGCTTCGGCTGCAGAGTCTGAGCTCAGCACTTCGAAAGCTTCTTCAGTCAGAATCGAGGACACCAGCTTAGCAAGCTGCTTATCTTTTTCGACAACAAGGACGATTCGAGTCATCAAAGCTCCCCTTATGCCTTATGCCACGATGTCTGCGATTTATCATCGATTTGGATGAGATCCTCATTCTTCGGCTCCTCTAGCTGAGTCTGCCTCTGTTTGGCTCTTGCCAGTCCCGGATTTGCCGAAATTCTCCGTTTCAGCTTTCTCTGTAATTGAAGAGCGGGATTTAGTCAAGATACGGCTAAAAAACTCGCTTGCATTTTCAACTACAAAGTAAAGTACGGGTATAAAAACTACACCCATTATGGTTGCCGCAAGCATGCCACCGAATACGGTGCTGCCCAGTGAGTGTCTGGCTGCAGCACCGGCGCCGCTTGCGACGACCAGCGGATAAACTCCCAAAATGAAAGCAAAGGAAGTCATTAATATAGGTCGAAAGCGCAACTGTGCTGCTTGCAACGCAGCCTCTTTCAGGCTTAGCCCCTGCGCTCTTTTCTCTTTGGCGAATTCAACTATCAAGATCGCATTCTTTGCTGATAAGCCAATCAACATGACAAGCCCGATCTGCGCATAAGCATCGTTGCTGAGACTGCGTGCAGAAAGGAATGAAAAGGCGCCGAATACGCCAAGCGGAATAGCCAGTAGTACCGATATTGGAATTGTCCAACTTTCATACTGAGCAACCAGGAAAAGAAAAACGAAAATTAAGGCCAGAGCGAAAATTAAAAGTTGTGATGAAGCTGATTCTTTTTCCTGATAAGCCGTTCCGGTCCATTCATAGGCAAATCC
The DNA here is from genome assembly GCA_019748395.1 of Candidatus Obscuribacterales bacterium. GTDB lineage: Bacteria > Cyanobacteriota > Vampirovibrionia > Obscuribacterales > Obscuribacteraceae > JAIEPM01. The sequence goes on along the minus strand of JAIEPM010000317.1, from coordinate 13,555 downwards.
ATTGCCGAGTAGCGACTTTGAAAGCTTCTCCATGGCAGCAATTGCCTGACCGGAGCTGTAAGGGGCTGCTGCGGCGCCGCTTATTTCTGCGGTGCGAAATAAATTGTATCTTTGAAGCAAGCTCGGACCGCTACTTGAACTGATTGTACTGAGCGTACTGAGCGGCAGCATTTTGTCCCCGGCGCCGCGGACATATATGGATTTGATGCTGTCGGCCGTAAGTCTGTATGGCGCTTCTGCCTGCAAGATTACTTTGTAAGTTCGTCCGAATTTGTTGAAATCGTTTACTTGCAAGCCACCCATATAAGTTTGAAGACTGTTAAATATGCTTGAAACCGGCGCTCCCAGGCTGAGCGCTTTGTCCCGGTCCAGATCCAGTTTAATCTGGGGGACATCGGCACTGAAGGCCGTATATAAATCAAGCAGCTTTGGGGATTTTTTTCCCTCCTCGATTAGTTGCTGCGCAATTTTGGAAAGTTCTTGCGCGGACTTTGTACCGCTTCGATCTTCCAGTTCAAATTGAAAGCCTCCGGCAGAACCTAAGCCGGGAATTGGTGGTGCACCAAAAGAGACAGAGCTTGCTTCCGGATAGTGCTCGAATTCTTTTCGGGACTTTTCAATGAGAGATTCGGCGGACAGTTCTTTTGACTCCCTCATTTCCCACGGCTCGAGAACCGTGAATATTGTGCTTGAGTTGGAGTTATAAGAGTTCGTGAGTGTGTTGAATCCACCCATTGTGATTACACTTTTTACGCCCTTCAAGGACTTTAAATACTTTTCTGCTTTTTGAGTAAGGGCATCTGTTCGTTCCAGAGAAGCTCCATCAGGCAATGTGAAAAGAGATATAAAATAACCCTGATCTTCATCAGGAACGAAACCTGTCGGCAAAATTTGACCCAGACAAATAGCGGCAGCTGTAAGTCCAGCTAGCGCAAGAAGCGCCAGGGGCCAAAAATCTAGGGCTTGTCTCAAAATTCTAAGATAGAGCTCGGTGATGAAAGCGAAGCACTTGTTGAAAAATTCGAGAAAGAGCGAAAGAGGATTCTTTGAAGCTTTGCTTTTGTGCTTGAGCAGCATTTTGCAAAGAGCCGGTGTGAGAGTCAGCGCTACCAGCGCTGAAATCAGCACCGATATTGCCAGTGTTATGGCAAATTGTTTGTAAAGTTGACCGGTGATGCCGCCCATAAATGCCACCGGCACAAAAACCGCGCACAAAACCAGGGCGATAGCCAGCACCGGACCTGAAACTTCCTCCATCGCCAGCTCGCTTGCTTCAAGCGGACTTTTGCCTTCTTCGATTTTTGCTTCTACAGCTTCCACGACCACAATCGCGTCGTCGACAACCAATCCAATTGCCAGTACTAAAGCGAAAAGCGTTAAAAGATTAATTGAAAATCCAAGCGGAATGAAAGCCGCAAAAGTACCGATTAATGATACTGGCACTGCCAGCATCGGGATTAGCGTTGCACGAAAATTTCCCAGAAAAATGAAAACCACCAAAAGAACCAGTAGAATGGCTTCGGCTAGTGTATGCAAAACTTCTTCTATGGATGATGTTACGAACAAAGTGTTATCCAGTGAAATCTCATATTTAATTCCAGCTGGAAAATCTCGGGAGAGCGTTTTCATGGACTGTCTTAAACCCTCTGCCACTTGCAGGGCATTGGCGCCGGGCAGTTGATAAATACAGATGATCGTTGAAGGTACCCTGTTGATCCGACCAAAGGATTTGTAGTCTTTAGCACCAAGCTCGGTGCGCGCTAGATCTTTTAATCTAAGGAGCGAACCATTGGCATTGCTTCGTAAAATGATCTTTTCATATTCTTCCGGCTCGCTAAGACGCCCTTTGACGTTGACTGTGTACTGAAAGTTGACATTCTCTTTGATCGGCGCCTGACCTACTGAGCCGGCCGGGGCTTGAATATTTTGATCCTGAATAGCCTTCCTGAGCTCATCTGCCGTTAAGCCAAGCTCTGCCAGCTTATCCGGGCGCAGCCAGATTCGCATGGAATATTCTCGCTCTCCGACAAGGCTGAGATTACCGACACCGGGAATGCGCGATAAAGTATCGCTTATATGCAAGCGGGCGTAATTGCTCAAAAACAGGTCATCATAAACTTTGTCAGGAGAATAGAGGCTTATGACCATGAGCATATTGGGAGATTGTTTTGTGACACTTAACCCTGAGGCTAAAACTTCCGCAGGCAATTTGGCCTGGGCTTTGCTGACCCGGTTCTGTACGTCGACTGCCGCAAGCTTTAAATCAGTTCCGACTTTAAATGTGCAGGTCAATACATAGCGCCCGTCGCTTGAGCTGTAAGAAGACATGTAGATCATGTTTTCAGTGCCGTTGACTTCTTGCTCAATCGGCACGGCCACGCACTCTTCCACTGTTGCGGCGCTGGCTCCCTGATAAGACGTTTCGACCTGCACCGTCGGCGGTGTTATATCAGGATATTGTGCTATCGGCAGTGCCTTAATGCTTAAAGCCCCTGCAATGAGGATAAGTAGTGAAATGACTGTGGCAAAGGCCGGTCGATGTATGAAAAATCTGGCGAAATTCTTCATTGACTTTTTCTAGGGCTTACTTATGTCGACGATTTGAACTTTCTGACCGGGGCTGAGCTTTTGCATTCCTTCTCTCACCACAGTTTCTCCTTCATTTAGACCGGCTTCAATCAAAACTTCGTTCTTGAGTTTCGTTCCGACAAGGACCTGTCTGAGAAGCGCTTTTTGATCCGGTGAAATTACATAAACACTGCTTGTCCCTTGCAAGTTCTGGATGCATTCATCAGGAATGAGCAGAGCATTTTTCTTGGTTTCAAATAAACTGCGAACCCGGGTGAATTGTCCTGGTCTCAATATTCCTTTGGGATTCGGAAATAGAGCTTCTATTGCAATGGTTCCGGTTTTGGAATCAACCGCGCGATCTAAGAAGTGAAATTTACCTTTTAGCGGATAAACAGTGTTGTCAGCCAGATAGAGTTCAAGCGGCGCATCGTCAACTTTGCCGCTTGCAGCATATTCTTTTGCGCATTTCAAATATTCGGCTTCGCTTACACTGAAGCTTACTTTTAGCGGATCTACTGCAGAGATGCTTGCCAGCGTTATATTCTCGCTTTTAGAAAGCAGATTTCCGGGTGATAATTGATTGCGGCCGATTATGCCGCGAAGCGGCGAGCGGATTGTTGTATAAGCAAGATTCAGTTGTGCTTGTGTTAGAGCAGCTTCTGCAGATGCCAGATTAGCCTTTTCTGTTTCAATTGAAGACTTCTGGTTTAATGCCGCGTCCGAAACCACCGCCTTTTGAGATTCAAGTTGAGCTTTGGCTTGTTTTGCCGCGTCGACTGCCACATCAAGTTCATGTTGTGATATAGCTCCTTGCTGTGCCAGTGCTTTAATCCTGCTCAGATCTTGTTCGGCGCGCAGCAAGGCTGATTCGTATTTACTTTGCTGTGCACTTTGCTCCTTGGTTTGATGCTCCTGCTCGGCTTTGGCTAACTGAGCTTTCGCTTTGTCCAGCTCCGCTTGGGCAGATTTGAGAGCGGCTAAATAGGACGTTTTCTCTATTTGAAAAAGCATTTGTCCCTTGTTGACATAATCGCCTTCTTGAAAGCCTATTGATTCAAGAGTGCCGTCAACACGGGTTCTGATATTTACGGTCTGACTGGCTTCAGTCTGGCCCACCCATTCAGCAAAAATCGGCACGCTTTCCTTTTTGACTTTTACAACACGGACTTCTACCGGAGCTGTTGACTTCTCTGAGGGGGCGCTTTTCTCATCTTGTCCACTCTCTTCTTTGGAGCAGGCGCAGGTCAAAAGAATGAGCAGAAAGACCGCAGTAAATTTCAGAAACTTAAATGCCGGTGCTTGGCAGCTCATCGGGACCTTGATATTGAATTAGAAGCTAGGTGACCAATCGACTAAATATAGCAGCTATAAGGGTTTTAAGGATGCGGAGATTTGCTTTGAGTTTGCGCCGTTTTAAGAGCAGGGGAAGTTCCGGCGCTTGGCTAAGTGCTCTGACTGATTCTTTTTCTGAAATCTGAGATTAGAGAATTCCGGCGAACCGGCAGTATCACTTGCGGTGGCAGACTTCGATAATGCTGCCATGCGGCGGGCAGAAAAGTCGGAAGTTTGTGCGTGGGTCGGCTCCTACCCCTCTTGAAACGTGAATCGCCGTAGCACCGCGCCAGATCAGTCCGGAAGCTTCATGCCTCGGCAGATCCGAGTTTGTCATCAAGGGTCCAAAAAATGGTAGGCGCACTTGCCCTCCATGCGTATGACCGCCGAAGGCTAAATCTACTCCGGCTTTTTGCAGGCGCTCAAGGCGATCGGGCATATGCATGAGCGTCAAAAGCAAATGATCTTCAGGACTTTGTTTTGCTAGTTTTTCTAAAAGCTCGTCTGCAATACCGGGATAATCAATTCCGATTATTTGCAGCTTTTCGTGGGGGAAGCTCAGCACTGAATTCTGTAAAACCGTGATGCCGACATCTTCGAGGGCGGTAATCATCGGACGGACATCACGCTTGTTTTTCGGTGAACGCCACTGTCTGAAAAAACGCCCGATTGTGCGGTGAAACATATTGTAAGCAAAGTAGTCGTGATTGCCGAGCACTGCAACTGCGCCGAGGCGCGGCTTCGTGGAGATAATTCGGTCTGCGTATTCAATTCCGGAATAATCTTCAAAAATGTCGCCTGTGATCACAATCAGGTCATATTGCGGCTCGGTAGCCTTTTTCAAGAACTCAAGTTTATGCGATTCCGGTTTGGAAAGATGCAAATCGGAAATATGCAAAATGCGAAGTCGCATGAGTTCGTCTTCCCGGCTTTCTTGCTCCCGGTTTGCGCCCGTGTTGACGCGAATTGAATCAAGGCGATAACGTCTTGATTCAATTTGACTGGCGTATAAATAAGTTCCCAGACCAGCCGCTGCCAGCGAAGCTGCCGAGGCAATCAGAAAATTCCGTTTACGCGGATCTTGCCAGAGCTTTTTCATTTTCATGGCTTTTAAATCGAGCTTTCTTGAAGAGTTTCCAGCTGCGTTTCCACGCTTGGCCGATGTTTGTTGGCAATGTCCGGACTGGTGAGAATGGTGAAAAGCCAGCGAAGTGGAAAGGACAGAGCTATTAAGATTGTAGCAAGAAGCAGATCGTAAGGCAGTGTATACCAGCTCAAATTGCGAATCTGCTCTGCCAGCCAGGGTTGGAACTGCAGATAAGCGGTTTCTCCTTCAAAGAGCAGGACGCTGATACTGCTGCCGAATACCCAACTAAGTCCCAGGAGATGGCAAATTAGAACTCCGCCTGAAGCTGCAAGCAGCTGTCTCCAGCTCTTGCGCTCTTCATCCGGAGTGATTGCGGCAGCAAACCAGGCACTGCAGATAATACCGACTAGATAGCCGAAACCAGGTTCTCTCCAGTAATTAGTACCGCCGCCGCCGGCAAAAAGATAGAGTGATTGGGCGCTGCCCAGGCTTCCCAGAATAAAATGAATACTGCAGGCGATAACGGAAAGAGGCATCCCAAGCACATAAGCAACAGCGAGCGACGCAGGCAAAATAGGTACATAGGAGCTAAATCGAACTTCCGGCTGAGCTTGAGCTAAGACTGGAAATTGCTTTTCTGCTCTATCTTTCCAGAGTGGAGGCAAGTAGGACGCCATCTGGATTTCGCATCTGAGCAAATAGCGCTCCAGGTTCTTGTGAGTCGGTACGGGCAAAGAAATGGAGCAAAAGGATGCAAAAAAGAGAATCTCTAAAGACAGCAGGGTGACGACAATCTGTCCCAGGAAAGATCGTTTTCTCAGATTGCGCAGATTTCTGCTAAAACCTGTGTCCAATATGCTTTCTCCCGGGCTAGTTTTGAGGACCGACGTTTTTGGGAACTAATGCCTGATTGAGGCTTTCTGTTTTAACATGATTCGCTTCAGCTTCAAAGTCGGCGATGCCTTTTATTAGAAGTTCCGAAAATTCATGGCTGCGAATGTTCTCCATCCAGAGTACCAGTGCGTCCTCACTGTTGTCCTGATAATACTTTCGTCTTAAACCCATACTCTTAAAACCGTACTTATAATACAACTGCTGAGCCGGATCGTTCGAGACCCGAACCTCAAGAGTCATGCATTTTGCGCCAACTTTAATGGCCGAAAGTATATCGTTTATGAGCAGTAGTTCGCCTATGCCCTGTCTTCTGAAGTCCGGATGCGTCGCCAGTGTTGTGATATGAGCTTCATCCCCGATCAACCAATAGCCTGAATAACCGCAAACTGTTCCAGTTTTTGGCTCTATGACTGAAAAATAAGTACCGCCCGCGTTATTAAGTTCGTTTATGAAAGATTGTTTGGACCAGTGATGACTGCCAAAAGCCACCGGCTCGATTTCCATTATCTGGTCGAGATCTTCAACTAGCAGTCGTCTTATTTGAACTTCCATCTTTAGCTTTCAGTGTTACCGACGGGCTGCGCAGGTAGAGCGGCAGCACATTATCCCACGGATATGCCTTGGACAGCGAGTCCCGGCTTAGTAATTGCTTTGCTTGCTTCAAACGCTCAAAAGCAAGAGTGGCGGCCGCAGAGGCTTGATTGATATCGGGAGCTAATTTCAATCTCTTCTGCTTGCTCGTCAGCAGGCTCTCGGGCAGGCTTTCATCAAGAAAGACTTCTTCAAATTGAGCGATTCTGTCGCTTAATTCTTCCGCCGTGGCGCATAAAGGAGCTGAAAGCTGGCTCTCTTCCGGCTTTTCTAGATCCTTTCCATAAGCTGCAAAATAAAGGCTGCCTGCTCCTGCATTCAGAACGATGGCGCAGGGTCGGGGCAGATTGAAAGCCAGGGCTTCCAGACTGGAAACCGGATAAACCGCTAAGTTCAGCGCTTGTCCAAGGCTGCGAGCTGTGATCACGGCCACCCGGACGCCCGTGAAGCTGCCTGGGCCTATCCCTACTACCAGGATATCGATTTCTTGCTTTTTCCAGGAAAGCTCACTCAGAAGCGTCTCGATAGCAGGCATTAGTTGCGAAGCTGCTTCCTGTCTGGCGTTGGCTTTTGGGCTCAGTTTTTTCGCCAGCAAAATTTTGCCGTCTTTTAAGGCGGCGATTTGAAGATCGCTTGCTGAAGTATCAAAAGATAAAATTTGCATCAGCTCTGGTCTTTGAAAAATTAAGCCTGCTTCAGTCCTGGCTCAAAGCCGCCGGATCTCGTTTCTCGGCTGCGGCGGTTTCAGCACTGCTGCTTGCTTGTGAGTTCTCGCTATCGGTTGCTTCATGATTTTGAGGCTCCAATTCGATGAGCTCGTGCTCCTGGCCGGAGACCTCCTGCTCGAGAAGATCGAGCTGATGTCGCTTAGTGAGAAGCTCCGCCAGTTCTTCTGAACTCATCGAGCCCTGCAGATATTTCTGGATAGCTTCTTCGTCTGCCGACTGCAAAGCGTTCATGCCGTCTTCACCAAGCAATTGAGCCAGCTCTTCAGGACTTATTTCGGCAGATTCCATGTCCATCGGCATCGGCTGAGCGTGGAAGAAGAGCTGAATTGCTTCTTGTCGAATTGAACCGAGCAGTTGCTCGAACATGCCGAAAGCTTCCTTCTTATACTCTTGCAACGGGTCGCGCTGACCATAACCTCTTAAGTGAATTCCTTCTCTGACAAGGTCTATATTATGCAGGTGATCGATCCACTTACTGTCAATAGTGCGCAGTAAAATCTGCTTTTCCAGGTCGCGGGTAACTTCAGATCCCAGCTCTTCTTCGCGCCGTGTATAGGCGATGCGTGCCAGGTCTTTAATTCTTGCTTCCAGATCTATATAGGAAATGCCCTGCAGCTCGGCAATGTTCACTTCATGCATTCCCGGTATATCAGCAGTCAGCACTTTCATCAGTTCAGGCAAGTCCGAATCTTCCCATGATTCTGGTGGGCTTTCCGGATCTATATGTGAGCCGATTGCAATTTCCACATGCTCGTCCAGTAACTCGAGCATCGCGTCTTTTAATTCAGCCCGTTCAAGAATGCGTCTGCGCTCTCGATAAATTACTTCTCTTTGCGTGTTCAAAACATCGTCGTATTGAAGAACGTGCTTACGCATATCGAAGTGGTGCGCTTCCACTTTTTTCTGGGCGCCTTCAATAGACTTCGTAACCATATTCGACTCAATCGGCATTTCTTCTTCTGCCTGAATGAAGTCCATCAATCTGGCTATTTTGTCCCCGCCGAAGATTTTCATCAAAGTATCTTCAAGCGAAAGGAAAAAGCGCGAGCTGCCCGGGTCTCCCTGACGGCCGGCACGACCTCTAAGCTGGTTATCGATACGACGAGCTTCATGTCGTTCCGTGCCGATGATGTGCAAGCCGCCTAATTTCACGACTTCATCATGTTCGGCGTCTGTTTGTTCTTTGAAGCGGGCTTGCATGGCTTTCAGCTTGCTGTCGTATTCGGGGTCGAAAGGATCAACACCATCTTTTTTCAGCTGCTCTTTTGCCAGATATTCGGCATTACCACCCAACAAAATGTCGGTACCGCGACCGGCCATGTTGGTGGCTATTGTAACTCCTCCTTTTCGTCCGGCCTGAGCAACAATCATGGCTTCCTTTTCGTGATGCTTGGCGTTCAGCACCTCATGCGGAATGCCTTTTCTAATTGCTGCCACCACTTTTGCGGTTTTTTGCATGGAGTAAAGATAGTCGGCTAAATCTCCCTGCTTTGGAAATTCCTTTTCGAACTGCTGGCAGGTTTTTTCAAGTTTTTCCGGGTCTATTAAGCCGGGACGTTCGAAGATTTTTTTCAATTGCGAAATAGATTCGCCTTCCAGCTTCTTGTTTTTCAACTCATCGATGATGCGCTTGATCTTTTTGTTGAGGTACTCACCCATGCGTTGCGGTGTTGCCATCAGATCTGCAACCAGTTCCGATTTTTCAATGCTGGTGGTACCTACAAGAACCGGTCTGCCCAGCTCATGCAATTCCACGATTTCTTCAACTACCGAGTAGAACTTTTGTTTTTCGGTTTTGTAAATGACGTCGGCCTGGTCTGTTCTTACCGATTTTCTATTTGTCGGAATTGCAATTACATCAAGGTTGTAGATTTTGCTGAACTCGGCGGCTTCGGTCATGGCGGTGCCGGTCATGCCTGCCAGTTTAGGATAGAGACGGAAGAGGTTCTGATAAGTAATAGATGCATAAGTCATCGTTTCTTCTTGAATCGGCACATTCTCTTTAGCTTCGACAGCCTGGTGCAAGCCGTCGCTCCACCTTCTGCCCTGCATCATACGACCTGTGAATTCGTCGACGATAACTACTTCCGGTTTGCCTTCTTCATTTGGATGGATAACGTAGTCGGTGTCGCGCTTGTAAATTTCTTTGGCGCGCAGCGCCTGGCAAAGATGATGGGCCAGGTTCCAGCGGACGTCATAGAGATCTGCAACATTCAGGATTCGCTCGGCGTTTGTATGACCACGTTCGGTCAGAAGTACATTGCGCTGCTTTTCATCAACCCAGTAATCACAATCTTCGTCGTCTTTGTCTTTGCCCTTGTGCAACATAGGTGCAACCTGAGCCATTGTTTTATAAATCTCGACATATGACTCGGTGGGGAAGCCGGAAATAATCAGGGGCGTTCTGGCTTCGTCAATAAGGATGTTATCGACTTCGTCGACTATCGCCATGTAATAGTTGCGCTGCGAAAGAGATTCTAGAGAGGTTCTCATATTGTCTCTTAGATAGTCGAATCCGAATTCGTGGTTGGTACCATAGGTGATATCAGCTCGATAAGCCTGGAATTTTTCTTCGTCCGGCTGATGAGAATAGACCAGTCCGGTGCTCAGTCCAAGCCACTTGTACAAACGACCCATCCACTCGGAATCGCGTCTTGCCAGATAATCGTTGACGGTTACAACATGCACGCCGCGGCCGGTCAAGCCGTTCAGATAAGCCGGAAGTGTAGCCACCAGTGTTTTACCTTCACCGGTCCGCATTTCGGCGATTTTGTTATAGTGAAGAGCCGCGCCGCCGATCAGCTGCACATCGAAATGTCTCATGCCCAGTACGCGCTTGGAGGCTTCACGGCAAACGGCGAAAGCCTCAGGCAAAATTTCATCCAGAACATGGGCCAGGATTTTGTCGTGGGCGTATCTATATTGACCCGGCATTTTTGGTGTGTCGGGAGGCAAAAGCTCTGTGTTCGGATGACCTTTCAGCGCATTGTCGATTTTCTGGCGAAACTCGACGGTTTTTGCTTGCAACTCGGCATCGCTGAGCTTTTCCATGGAAGCTGCAAAGCCATTAGCAAGAGCTACCTTGTCCTGCAGGTGTTTTAGCTTTTTCTCATTGGTGTCGCCAAACAAGCCCTTAAACCACTGTCTGGCCCTATCCTCAAAGCTTTCCGACATTTACTGGCACGCTCCTGTTAAGTGGCTTGAATCGCTCACAAACTAACTACAGCCTTAAATTCTATCATGCTGTATACTGACATCCCGGGCTCACAAGAAACTCTTCAGAGTCTTGCAAGCCCAGAGCTTACTGCCTGTTCGCCGTTCTTTGCTTTAGCGTAAAATCAAGTACGAACTTGAAAGAGCGCTTAAAATCAAGGGAAATCGGTTCGGAGAGCAGGCTAGGGGCGCAATCAGCCGATTTGCAAATGCAAATTCGCCTGCCTGCAACTAATAACGATACAAAGTTTTATGAACAAAGTCGCCGGATTTCGGCTTGGCAAGAGGGACGGGATTAAGAATGACTTCTTCAGGAAAAATTGCGCTTTCAGGTAAGAGTCTGGAAGAAATCGGGGCTTTCGTTGCCGAGCTGGGGCTGCCTGCATTCAGAGCCAAGCAGATTCATAGCTGGATTTATGCAAAATATGCAGAAAGCTTCGATGAAATGAGCGACCTTTCGGTGGAACTCAGGCAGATCTTGAATGAGCGTGCGACGGTAGGTCTTCTAAAGATTGCGCATCTTGAAGTCAGTCGCGACGGTACTCGCAAGTATTTGTTTGAGCTGCCCGACGGGCAGATGGTCGAGTCCGTACTCATGTCCTTTGAAGACAGACCGAGTCTATCTGCCTGTGTTTCAAGCCAGGTCGGCTGCGCGGTCGGCTGTACTTTCTGTGCCACCGGCTATCTCGGGTTTAAACGAAATCTCAGCTCCCAGGAAATTGTCGACCAGTTGATGTCGATTCAACGTGAATCAGGCAAACGCATTTCCAACATCGTTTATATGGGTCAGGGCGAACCGCTCTTGAACCCGGATGAACTAATTAAGTCGATTCGTTGCATCATGAGTTCAGTCGGAGTAGGGCAGCGGCACATCACTGTCTCGACTTCCGGCATCATCCCCGGTATCAACAGGCTGGCTGAAGAAGACCTGCAAATTACTCTGGCGCTTTCTTTGCATGCACCCGACAAAGCAACTCGCGATATGATTGTGCCGATTAACAAGAAATTCGCGATTCCCGAGCTCATCGAGTCTTTGCATAATTATTACGAGCGCACGGGCAGAAGAATAACGGTTGAATATGTTTTGCTTGCCGGCGTAACCGACGCTCCCGAACAGGCTCGCGAGCTGGCTGAATTAGTCCGAGATCTGCATTGCAATATAAACTTGATTCCATATAACCCGACCAGAACCGAAGACGGCACTGCCGTTTATGAGCGCCCGAGCATGGAAGCACAACTTCGTTTCAAGAAGATAGCCGAATCAAGCGGCAAAACGGTAACTATCCGCCTTGAGCGAGGCACTGACATAAATGCCGCCTGCGGTCAGTTGCATAATGCTTTTGCCGAACAAAATTGAATTTGAATTCTAAGATTTGAGTTCGCTCAAAGCTTTGAAATAAGCAACAAACATTTTGATTCCGCCTGAGGCTTGCTGCCAGTCGAAGTTTTCGTTTATGGCATGATAACCATGCTCCGGCAGAGATAAGCCCATGAGCATCGAATCTTTGCCGAGCACGTTCTTCATGCTGACAATTGCGCCAATCGAACCGCCCTCTCTCACAAAAGCCGGTTCCACACCGAAGGCTTCTTTCATGGCTTTGGCTGCCGCTTTCGCTTCCGGGCTTTCTTTGTCGCCTACATAAGGATAAAGGCTGCCCTCTCTTTCAACCTGAGCATCGGGACATTCTTTTTTGACGAAGTCTTCAAAGAGTTTCAAGATTTTTTCGGGCTTCTGGCTGGCTACCAATCTCATGCTGATTTTAGCTTCGGCATGATAAGGAACTATGGTTTTTACTCCAGGACCGCTGTAACCGCCGGTGATACCGTGTACTTCAAAAGTCGGCAAAGCCCATATTCTTTTGGCGCCGTCAAGATTATCGCTGCTGCGCAGGGTTAAAAGCTCATGCGCCTTTCTGAAGTTCTCGACGTTGAAGCCTGATTTGACGAAATCGTTTCCTTCTTCTTCTGAAAATTCGTTTACGTCGTCATAAAATCCGGGTATTTTGACTTCCCCGCTTTTGGCGTCATAGCATTTTGCAATAAGATCTGCCAGCTCGCCAATCGGATTGCGGGCCAGCCCGCCGGTTAAACCTGAGTGAACGTCTTTTGTGCCGGTTTTCAGTTTGACGATCACGCCCTGCAAACCGCGCAGCCCGTAGCCTATTGCCGGACGCTCGCGCGAGATCCAGATTGTGTCTGAAACTGCCAGAAAGTCTGTTTTGAGTTTTGCCAGATTCTCTTTCAGGAATGCTTCAAAGCTGGGGCTGCCTATTTCTTCTTCCAGTTCCCAGATAAATTTGATATTTAGACCGATTGCATTCTCGCGAGCAAATTTTGCTGCATATAGAACTGAAAGAGCCGGTCCTTTATCATCGGTGCTGCCCCGGCCGAGATACTTGTCGCCCTCGATTCTCATTTTGAAAGGTTCCGAGTCCCATTCGGCCGCATCTGCCGGTTGAACATCTATATGGTTATAAATCGTCACGGTAGGATAATTTTCCCCGGCATGAAACTCGCCCACTACAACCGGATTGCCTTTCGTCTCGATAAGCTCGGCTTTGCCGCCCATTTCCTTGATGATTTCGACGGCTTTTTTGCCGCAAGCAATTATGTCCTCTTTGTGCGCCGGGTCTGCTGAAACGCTGGGAATGTCGACCATCTCTTTCAAATGCTTTTCGTAATTTTTTCGGCAATCAAGAACGTAGCTATCGAGATTTTTTCCTTTTACTTCAAGCGTCATCGCATTTCTCCAGCTCTATACTCAAACCCGAGTTTACGGGTCGATTTCCATACAAGAGCTGTATCTTCCATCTAAATAAAAGATATTTCAATGGTTGACATGTCCTTTGCTTCTCTTCGAGTATGATGGCTCATGTTCTTTTTGAAAGCAGGGAACTTAATATGTTTTGGTCCAAATTCCGGTCTGCTTCAACTGCGTTTAAAGGACTTTATCGCTGCTTCTATTCAGTAGAATTTTATAGAAGCGTGGCCCGCGATTGGAAAGGGCTGGCGCCGGGATTTCTGTTTCTAGTTTCAATGCTGTTTGCTGTGCTTGTTGCCGGCGGCGAATATTTGAAAGTACTTTCAGTCTTGCAAAGACCTGAAATTCAAAGCCTGCTTCATTCCCTGCCTGAAATGA
>JAIEPM010000232.1 GCA_019748395.1 Candidatus Obscuribacterales bacterium | reverse complement strand
ACATTCTTGCCGATACGCCAGTCGCTAAATTTAAAAACTACCGAATGCCTGGACCGAGTCGAAGAATCCATTAAAGTCATGCCGTTGTTGTCCTCGGCAATAACGGATTCAGGCAATCCAGCTTTGCGAAACATTTCCCGAACGCGTAAAGCTTGCTGCCTGCTGTATTTGCTCGTATCGTTGTAAAAGTTGTAGAACTGCTTGCTGCCCGCAGACAGTTCTCTTAAATTGTCTTGAATCCACGGATCAAAGCCTCTATTGTCATATAGAGAATCTAAAAGCGTGATGCTCATGACTTTAGAGCCTAAACCGTTTTTGTATATCTCAGTTTCAGTAGGTCCATAACCTGCAGAGTGCGCAAAAATGCTGATACCTGAAACATTCTCTAAAGTCTTGTCCTGCAATCCTGGAGTTTTTTGAAATATCTCCAGCAACATTGCACGAAAAAGTCCTTTTTTCTCGAAAGCTCCTTGATCCCCATTGCTTGCACCTGCCACTCTCTGCCACTCAGGAACAATCAACACTGTATTTGGTGGCGCCTTGCTCATTTGGTCGGATAGCTCATTGTTTCTAAATGCGCTCCGCGCTGTACTTCCCCATCCGTGATTGTAAATTACTAAATTTATCGGTTTTGAAGAATCAAAGTTAGCAGGCAAACGCACCACGGCATCAGGACCCTGGTGATCTCCGGACCGGTTTTCCAAACGATATAACTCAAAAACTTTCGCAGGGGAAAGATCCGCTGCAGGTCTCTGCGCTTTCCCGGTTGAATCGATAATTATAAAAGGCGGGAGTTTTTCATCAGCTTTTAATAGATTCTCCCAGGGTGAAGTCCGATGCAAATGCGGGGAGCTTGAGGATGTCGTCGCTGTTCCAGAAGCCACTTCATGCTTCAGTTCACTCAAAACTCGCGAGCTAAAGGCGCCGTTCTCAGCCGAATCAAGGACTCTGAGAATGTTCTGCTCATTTTCTTCGGAACCGGCACCCACAGCAGACCCTCGATATTATGCAGTCATAGCGCATTTTACGGCTCAGTTAATTGACTGTGAACCGGCAATTTCACCTATTATGGCTGTGCAATTACGCAAAATCTTTATAGCAGGGAGCAAATCATGGTCCATGCTAAACAGCTTCAAATCTTGCCAATCGGGTAGAAAATATGAGAAGTTTGCCGGAGAGAGCATCGAAATGGAAATACTGGAAGCCGCCCTGCAGAGATTGAGAGCAGACAGAGCAAGTCAATTCGGCGAAGCGACGCCTGAGGAAGAAATCGAGCGATTGGAAAACGATTTGAGAATCAGATTACCAGGCAGCCTAAAAAGCTTTCTTGCCTGCTTTGACGGCGGGGAATTTAATTTTGCAAGAATGCATTGTGTAAGCGCAAATGGAGCAGGTTGGTTTGATTTTCGGCAAGAATGTCGAAGTTTTTTTCAGAATCTCCCGTTGATGGGGCTTCGCTCAATACTTCCTTTTGCTCGCAGTTATGGCGGGGATGTTTACTGCTTTGATATCTCGAACCCAGATATCGAAGATCCTCAAATTTTAAGATATGACAAAGAGGGAGATGAGGGACAGGCTCTAGCTTTCGTAGCAGACAATCTGGCATCTTGGATTTGGAGTATTTTCGAAGAAGATGCCCGGGAACATACAAGTTTCGAATTATTCATAGATTCAGATCAAAACCTGCTTGAGTACGAAGCTGTCGTCAAGCTCGGTGTTAAGCTGAGTTCTGTGCAGGGAAACCATTATCACGTACGTTGCCACATGCCTGAACTTGCCGAACATGTATATTTACTCGATTTCCCAAGTCACTTTGAATGCCTCCCGGCAAGCGAAGCAAACGCCAACTCAAGAAATCTTGAACTTTTGAGCAATCTGATTGAGTCTGCGCTAACTGCAACAGGAGATGCCGTCTCCATTTTTCTTGGTTCCAATGGAGAAATGAGCGAGTTAAAGCAATACAAAAAATCAATTGGCGAGATTACCATCGGCAGAACCAAGCTTGAACTGAATGCCGGAGACAGGCTCAGAATCAATCCCGATCATTCTGTCCACCAAATTTCACCCGCCAGACTTAAGAATCACGTCTCCGCAGCGAAAGTCAAAGGCGAACTCAGCTGCTCTTTCTGCTCAAAAACACAGAGGGAAGTCCTAAAATTGATAGCCGGGCCCGATGTCGCAATTTGCAATGAATGCATTGAATTATGTTCTGAAATACTTGCAGAGGAGCAAATTGCGACCTAGCCGCGCAGTTTCAGTTGCCGGTGAATGTTTTCTGAAAGACCCGAATTTTGAAATAGCAATTCAGCAGTTTGAAGAGTGCATTCCGTATGCACACTCCTTGACTTTCGACAGGCACATTAATGATCCTAGGACAGGTATCGTTTATGGCTACTACATGGAAGCGCTCTAAAACAACCCGGACCAACTGGCACTCGTGCAAGCAGAGTACAAAAATATTAAAGCAACTGTGAAGTGACGCAATGCTACTTATAAATAAAGGCAGCAAATAATAACGCAGCTAATTCAATATTTTTCCAGTAGCAGGATCATATTTCAACTTTCTATGATCAACTGTCTCAATTTGAAAGTTTCCACTTGAATCAAAACCGGAATAATCACCCCAGTGCCAGTGAGATGCAGTTTTTTCCAGCTTCGAACTGTCCGGAATGAGTTCCTTCAGCAATACAGTCTTGATATTCTTGCCTTTGTGCACAAAGGTGAGCATAGGCAGGCTACTCTTATAGTTCAAGGGCAAGAGATTCTGCCCGTCATAGCCAATCACCAGGTGTTCTCCATCATTTGCTAGAAAGAGATTCCTGAAATAGCCCGGCATAGACCAGAATTTCGATTTGTTTCCAGACTTGTCTACGATTGAAACTTCACTGATCTTTTTATCTGGGTCGGTACTGATGCAATATTTCTTGTTAGCAGAAAACACAGTTTCATAACTCGGGGGCGGCAGAGGAGAATCCGCGCAGGCAGGAATGAGTCCCAACAGTAGAAATAGAGAGCCTGTTATGAGTGGCTTTTTCAAAGTTTCATCTCCTTTCTAATTCAACAAGAAAACACGAAATTTGTTGATTTTTTATGGGCTGCAGCCTGCTATGTACCCGCGCTCAGTAGAATTATGCAGGATTTATCAGCAAAATGCCGGGGCTAACACAAATTTAGAGTTTTCTCCTAATTTTCCAGACTACCCTGTAAATCAATAGTTCGACAGGCAAGCTCCATGCAGCTTGACTTTACAGGTCGAATCAGCCCGACAAATACTATCCGCAAATCAAATCAAGTTTTTCATCGCCGTCGTGGCGATGGTTTTACTCTGGGAGAAAGCAAATGGACGATCAAAATGTCTGCACAGAATCCAACGAAGAGAATATCTGCACGGATTCATCCTCCGATTCAGCCTTGCAATTCGAAGCATCTTGCAGCACAGCAGATGAGCAGCGCGAGGTTCTAGCGGCGGAGCAGGCACGTGCAGGTTCTGCAGCTGAGCAATTTTTGCCGGACATCTGTCTTTGGGAAGATTTCTCAGCATTAGACTTTAGTCCAGCAGTAACTGAACCGAAAGTCGATGCAACTCGTCCGCAAGGCGATCTAAGCTGCACCGCAGCCACCGATAAATCCCAAATGATTGAATTGTCCAATCGCAATTTTGATCGCATCGACAGCGACGGCGACGGCTATTTAAGTTCCAGTGAGATTGACGAAGCTGTTCAGAATCCCGAATTTACGGGCGCCGACGCTCGCTTTGTAGCAGCCCTGAAAGAACATCAAGAAGAACTCGAAGAACTGAATGACGATGAGTGGGGCGACGAAAACAATGGCGTAAGCAGAGCAGACCTGGCACAATTTGATGCCTTGCAAGCATCAAAGCAACAAGAGCTGAATGACTTTGCTGATGCTTCTGATTACATGAAGAAGAATTTTGATTCAATCGACACCGATTCGGATGGATTGGTATCTAACGACGAGTTGGACACTGCCATGCAGGCAGACGGTTTGAGCGAATCAGACAAAGCAAAACTTCAATATTTGAAAGACCATTCAAGTGATATCGAAGAGGCTTCCGACGATGAAATCGGTGACGAAAACGACGGAATTAGCAAAGGCGATCTTGACTCCTACGTAAAGGAAGTATTCACTCCTTCCGACGAAGCACAGCTTGTATGGGGAGTTCAGGGAACTCTCGACAAAGCCCAGAAAGAAGCGGAAAGAGCTTCCAGCCGCGATTTGTTTTCAAATTCGGATGAACCACTAAAAGACATTGTTCCTGAAGCTGTAATGCAAGGCGGCATCGGCGACTGTTATTTCAATTCGGCCTTAGCGTCGCTGGCAGCTACTAATCCAGAAGCAATCAAAGATATGATTCACGACAACGGCGACGGTACGTACACAGTCACCTTCCCCGGTGCCCCGGAAGAGCCGATTACAGTCTCAGCTCCCACCGAACAAGAGCTGGCCCTATATTCGCACGGCAGCGAACACGGACTCTGGGCGCCAATTATGGCCAAGGCCTATGGCGCATATTGCAACGAAAGCGTATTCCGCCGCAGTCCGTTCAACCCTATAGGAGGAAATGTCCCCGAAGAAGGCAGCGACGGTGGATCGATTAGAAACGACGGTTTGCGCATACTGACCGGTCGCGGTGTAAACAGCGACAGCATGTTATTTACTTCGGTTGATGAGCTCGATAAAGGCTTGAGCGAAGCATTCAGCGACGGCAGACCGGTAACTTGTTATATCAACAATTTCCCCGGCGAAAAAACTTCTATCGGTTTGCCTGATGGACATGAATACTCAGTAACCGGCTATGATCCTGTTAGCAAAACAGTCACGATCAGAAATCCCTGGGGCAATGCCGAGCCGACGAATCCTGATGGCACACCCAAAGATGGAGTCGACGACGGAGTCTTTAAAATGCCGTTGGACGAATTCAAGAAAGAGTTCAGCGGTGTCGCCTATTCTCAATAAGCATGCGCTATGGTCGAGCCCAGCTAAAGCTTGACTTGAGAAAGCAGCCGCTCTATCTGATCGCTTTCACCTTGGCCGGCTCCATTTCCAACTGAAAAAGCTGCAACTGGGTTTCAAAAGCTGTTGGATTAATCATGACCTCACCGGAAAACGGATCGTCATAAGAGAAAAGCAAAAAGATATTCAAGCAAATAACCAGGCTTACTATAGAGACCATTACAGCCTGAATCCGAATATTTTCAACATTGAAGAAATAGGTGAACAAAATGGTGGCAACACCACCAATGATCAAGCTACACCACAAAACCGGGTGCAATCCATTATGCAATGCATCGACCCGCAAGCGCCGACATTCGCCCAGCGTAGCCATACACGGCAGCAAAGCACTGTGAGCAGCGACCTGCCTGGGCGTCTCGGGATCATACTCGGTGCATCCTCTCCATAGCTTTCTGTAAGTTTCCCAGGTTTGCATGCTTGTTTCTTTTTTGGCCAGCAAAGGCCATTCCACATGAATGACTTCTTCAGCGTAATTCAAACAAAGTCGCTGTAGTTTGTTCTTGCCCTCATCGGAAAGACCGTCAGCAAGACGAAATACACTTGCCAACGCCGATGCCTCTTGCTCCACGGTTTGCCTGGCTGTTCCAAAACGCTGCATGGCATCGGCAACCATAAAACCAAGCAAAACAGCAAAGAGCATGCCTACAAATTGGGAATAGGGATCAGTCACATCATGATGCGCCCGCAAATCCCTGTGAGATAGCGCTTTCCGAAAGACGAATAGTCCTACGACGGACAAAGCAACAGTCAGAATCGTCAAGAAGACTGAAAGCATCAAAACCTCGTGCTGGGATTCCACCTCAGTATATCCTCAAGGAGACTCAAATTATGGTTTGCCGAAATCCATCAAATTTACTCACATTTACCGCTAAGTAACCACAATCAGACTCTCATTTTTCGGAGGGCGACTCAAAAGCGCTGATTCTACTAGCGTCTGGTCTTATCAGGCATTAATAACTCAATCTTGGTGTACCAGTCCGGTGTTCTGCGCTTCCAGAGAGCTACCGGCTTTTTAGTGTTTTGCTTGTTCAGAAGAGTCTCTGCCATGCTTTGATTCTCCATTTTTTCTTGCTTATAATTTCCGGAATTTTCGTAGGCGTTCATGATTAGCTCCTTTTGATTTAGTCTCGTGTCCCTTTCAACACTAAAAGAATAAATCTTCAAAATCGCCATTACGTCCTCGACTTGTCCCCGTTCTGTCTCTAGAGTCCGCACGGACGCACGCACAAAATTAGGAATGAGCCCGGTACCTTGACAGCCCGCTCTCATTCTCTTTACAATCCGGTCTGGATTCGGTCCCTCAATCAAATGGTATTGTCGGGCTCGCCTTCGTCCAGGCAGCATTTTCGACCGAAGCCAAATCTAATGCAGTCTGTCTAGCTTCAAGCCCGTGAGTGATTTAGCGCTATACGGCAAAGCCAAAAGCCCCAGATCACTTGAGTTCAGATCTCCAAATAATGGGAGATTTCCTAGTTATTTGGACCTGAGTCTCGGCAGATTCATGCCGTTGGCACCGGGCAGCGCAGATATGGTATCCAACGCGGCTTTTTCGCCGCCTTTTTTAGCAACTTCCAGCCAATTAGTTGACGGATATTTCGGATCATCTTTTTGTCGCCCGACTTCAGCAAGAGAACCGTCAGTCAATCCGGATACGGCTGCGATTACAAGCTTTGACGTGACCGGGTTCTTAAACAATGCTCCTGCAAAATATGAATCAATCGGCTTCAATGCGGCAAAGGATGCGCCTATGCTACTACCGTCGACAATGAGAGCATCAGGAGAAAACACCGAAGACAAGGTCTTCTTGGCTCCAAAAGCAAAATCGACTTCGCCCTCTCTGTTTATGTAGTTATTGCTTGTCAAACCCGTGTTGATGAGAGTGTTGCTCATCCCCACAGTCCAGCCTTTCAAAAGAGGCGACCAATTTGTATCAACTATCTTATTGAAAACAATAGTTGTGGCAATACCTTTTCCGGCACCGAGAACCGCATCTAGAGCCTGTTTGCTGAATTGATCATGAGGCTTGGCAGCATCGCTGGTGGTGACAGCCGTCAAACCAATCGCGCCGATTTTTCCGCCCCCGAATAGAAATCCGGTTTTTAAGGCTGCGCCCGAGTAAGAGCCAAAGCCGTCTTCTTGACGTCTTTGTTCACGGTCTTGCCTGAGCAATTTCACCATTCCGGCATTGTCACCACGCTCGCGAGCCGCATCAAATTCAGAAACAGCATCCTTATGGCCGAACAAAGTGCGCCCCTTGCGAAGCACGAAAGCTGCACCCGCCTTGAAGTAGCTGCGCTCGTTTTCTTCCTGGTCTCTGATAGCTAAGTAATTATGGATGGAATTAATACCGGGTGGCAAAACGTCATTCTGACCATCAACTAATAAAAGCTTTGACTGGCTCAGCTTCGGCAAGTTTTTATCGTCTTTCAGCAAATCAAGCAAATTGTGGTGATTTTGCTCGTCACGCCCACCATTAGCTTCTTCCTGCCGACGTCCTTGCAATATTTCATTTAGCTCAGGCATAAGTTACTCCAGTGCCATACAAACGATGGCAGGGGACCCCATTAGCAGAAGCCTATCCCAGCACAGGCGCCCGCTCAATCGTAATTCTCCCCATGATTAAGCGCCGAAAGCTAAACTGTGACACATCTTGTGAGCTTTTTCATTTATCCTTCTCTTGCTCTTGCAGGACAGCTTTCAGGGCTTAGTCCGGGACATATGCTATTCTTCCCTGCAACTAATTATCATTTTTGAGGACTTACTGTGGCTAAGTTTGCTCCCGTTCTTCTTACTCTAATGCTCAGTTTGGCAGTTTCAAGTTCAGCGTCTGAAGCCGCCACTAAGTCCGAATTTGAGCAGGCCGTAGCAATTTATCTTGAAGATAACTATTTAGAAGCTTTGAACAAGTTTCAAGCTCTGGCGAAGAAAGAGCCTAATAATCCAAGAGTTCAGTACTATCTTGCACTTTCATACCAGCGTCTGGGCAAGCACGCAGAGGCAGCTGCAGCTTATCAGTCTGCACTAAAAAACTCAAAAGATCAGGCATTCAATGAAGTGCTAAATGAGCGATTGGCTAGAGTTCTCAAAAGACTCGGCAAAAGTACAGGCAAAAAACTAGCCGATGAAGAATCTGTGCAGGTAGCTGCAAAGCACGAGCCGCTTTCCAGAGTAATCTGGTTTTCCACTAACTGGTGCAGTGTCTGCAAACATTTTGAGCCTAGCTGGGAAAATGCCAAAAAGAAATTCAAAGGCAAAATATTATTCGAGCATTTAAACGCCGAAGATCCCTCGGCATTTAAGGAAGTTCAGACTTATCGCCCCAAGGCATATCCTACACTTGTTTATATTGACGCGAAAAACCAGGTAATCAGCAATCATGCCGAAGCTCCTAGCCCCAGCGATTTCGTCAAGACTTTAGAAAGTTACGGGGCAAAGCAGTGACTGCACTGCAAGTGGCAGCATTCTTATCTATATGCAAGCCGCTGGTGCTTCTGACCGATAGCTTCTGATTCTATCAGGAGCGTCATAGATTCGTTAATATCTTCGCCATCTTTAGCTTCAGCTGCAACGTCCATTCCTTGAAGGCGCAGATTCTCAATTATGGAATAGAACGAATCACCCGGCACTTTAACAGTGATTACTGCACTTTGGTTCAAGCGAGCATCAACCCACAAACGGAGAATTGCATTAGCAGCAGCTTTCTTTTCTGCCTCGGATGGATTTGAAGTTTTGTGCTTGATGCGCAGGCAAACTCCGTGCCCTCTCTCAACAGGCAGGTGCTTAAACATTTCAAGACCCAGCGGCTTACCTTGCCAGTACCAGAGACTTTTATATGGAACAGAGTTCTGCTCATTGTCTTTGTCGTAAACGTCTGCATCGAGGCGTTCGATTTTGTTTTCAAACTGCGAGCCTTTGAATTTAAATTGCCGTTCGAGATGTTGTGTCGTAACACAAATTGTATAGTCGTAAAACGTATCTTCATTGGCACTTTTAGCTGCATTGCCGGTATTGAGCAAGAGCAAAACGAGAACAAAGGTCATCTCGATAAGTGATACAACTCGCCGCAACATTTGATTAGCTCTCCTTTTATTCTTGTTCTGGGCAACTTGTTTAAGCGGAATTGGCTTAGCGCTTACAAAAATAATACTAAGCAGCAAGCGTTCCCTCTTTGTCCTGTGATTGTCCTGAAACTGTCCTCGGAAAAAATTTCCACTAAGCCTTCTTCGAAAAGAAGCCGGAGCAGAACTTACAGCAGATACCGCTATCTTTTGAGCGTAAGTGAAAGCTGGCAGCGATTGTGCTCCACTTATTGCCAGAGACCGCCTCCCGTGGCGACCGCTGCTGCGACAACCTGAAGGTTTCCGCCGGCATTAGGTCCAAGACCGGTTCCAACCCGAATCTTAAGACCGGCTCTAGCGCAGCATGGTGCGTAATCAGCAGCCAGAGCTTTGAAAGTGTCAGGCAATACAGCTCTGGCCGGAGCCATTTCGTTGCCCACAGCCGGAGCTAATGGAGAGAATTTGAATGAAGGACTGTTAGGGATAGGTAATTTGGCGTCATTTTCAGCTCGATACAGGCTTGTGGGCTTGCCGTCAACCAGGTTCGACTTATCTTGCTGAGTAAGCTCCTCAAAACCTTGAAGTTCTTGTGCATTAGATTGCATTCCTTTTACTGAACCGCTGTCGTTAATTAGCAGGTCTGGAGCATCAATGGTGAGCCACGGCAATGAAATTCTGTAGCTATCTTTGATTTTGGAAAATTCTTGATTAATTGAAATTCTTGCGTCTTCTCTGGCTGCAAGCGCCAACTTGTGCCGCTCAGATTCAAGTTTCTCTGCAGAGTCCAGAGCTTCATCATCCAATTGCTTTGTCAATTTCTCCAGCAGCAGATCATTATGAGCCTGCTCTGCGTCTTCCTTTTGCTTGTGGCTTGCAAATACCAGCTGTCGGCATCTAGCCAGCATATCGTTCATTTGCCCCAGCCGATTAAATTCGTTGAGTTTACGAGCACCAAATAAGGCTATCTCGTTAGCCGAAGACTGTAAGCGGCTTTGTGCAAAAAACACTCCGGCAAAGGAGCCGGCGATCAGCATACCCATAATCAGAAAAGACATAGCCAGAGTTACGAATATAAGCATATTGCCTTTCTGATTTCTCAAAAACCGGCTGCATTTACTATCCATCTTTTCATCCTCGTTTTCAAAATCCTGGTTGGCTTCGCTTTGACCCGCCCAATGAAAGAAGAATAGAGTTTATATGTACCGCTGATGTCCTTCGCTCGTCCCCAAATTGTCTCCTTGCTATTCGTTTATGTAATACTGAACCGACTTCGAATCACCGGTCGTGTAAGGGTCCGGACTGAGATTTTCCCACTGTGCCCGGCTGCTGATTTTGAATTCGATTGCTTTGCTAAAACCGGGCAAACCAACATGACTGTCAAAAAGTGGGGGAATGTCGACAGTTGTGCTGAGTTCCAGCGCATAAGTGCAACCGACGCCGGCACTTTTAACAGCACTCGGCAAGAGTCGGCTTGGGACTTTTGCGCCCTCAGCCAGGGTTAGTTTTGAACTACCGGCCGGATCACAGACTATCAAGCTTGCTTTTACATTCTTCACTGTTACACCGCAGCTTTCAAGCTGTTTTTTCCACGACAAATCAGCATGCAGAAATTGAAGAGCCTGGCTGCGCTTCTCAAAAAGTGACATGTGATGAACAACAGTATCCAAATTGTTGTATGCAAGTAAATAGCGGACTGGTATGAATGCGATGTCGATTAGCGGCACAAATAAGCAGCAAAAAAATAGGGAGAGTGCAGCCGCGAATTCAAGCAGAGTTGCTCCGCATTTGCTTCTTGAACTATTCTTCCTTACTTTATTCCTTGCAGTAATCATTATTGCTTGCTCCGTTTTTCTCTAATCAGGCAGAATGGCAGAAAGCATTCCTCTTTGTGATAACAAGATTAATCATCATTAGTTCCTCGAATGTCCCGGAGATGTCGCCAAACTGTCCCCGGACCTATGAAAAGCTCAAGAATAGAAGAGAAGGTCGAGCTTTAGATAACTCATTTCAGGTATCGGCACGAAGCACATAGGTAATCGCTGCGCGGTGCTTGGACTTGAGAACCACCCTGGAATAAAGTCCCTGCACTTGCACTGGTGGGTAGATGTCGATCGTGGTTGTGACGGTGACTTCACCGTCGATGGCACCACCATCTGCTTTTGGAGGCAGATCACGCACGGTTTCGCTAAGAATCACATCTTCTCTAACTTTCATGGGAAGTCCCGAGTAATAGACTTTTTTAATTACCGAGAGAACTCGTTCTTTGGGAGCTCCGGATGACACGTTTCTATTTGTTCCGACAAGTAACATAGAGGGAGGACCAGATGCTGCAGCTCTTGCTGCATCTCTGCAAATATATTCATTGAGAGAAGCACCAATGCCTACATAAAGACAATTCAAGCCGAAAAGCAAAATCGGTATCATCAGCATGAGTCCGACTCCTAACTCAACAATCGACTGTCCGCTTTTCCGCGAAATATTATTTCTCCTCGACTTAGACGTTTTCATTGAATCTCCAGCACTTGTGTCTCTCAATGAGAATAAGAATAGAGCCTGATCGTCCTTCTTATGTCCAGTGTTTGTCTCCAAACTGTCCCTTGAAGAAACAATCCTTGATCTTATTTGCCGGGCAAAACGGGGCAGGATAAGTCCCTGCCCCGGATTCTTCGGCTCGACTATTGAACTAGTGCCCTGCAGCGGCTCCAGCTTTAGCTCTGCGCGCGGCATGTCCGGCAGCAACGTTGAAAGACGGGGTTGAATTACCGGCTTCGGCAGCCGGCGGGTGAGGCTGCTTGCCGGTTACAGCTGCATAAGCATCGGGCATTCCCCAGCCATAGTAGGGTGTGAAAACAGGTGCTCCTTTGATTTTCTTGCAGCTGGCAATCAGAGTTCTGAGTATTTCAATATTTGGCGCCATCGGTTTTTTGTCCAGAATCAATGCCGCTACACCAGCTACAATCGGACATGAGAATGATGTTCCATTTGGTGTTGACTCTTTACTATTCTTGTCGGAACAGGCAATCTCCACACCTGGTCCCGTGAACATAACAGAGGGACCCCAGTTGGAGAACTCAGCTAATTTGCCGTCTCTATCGACAGCGCTCACAACACACAAGTAAGGCACTGGCGGTGTGGGGTCAGCAACCGACTCATTTCCGGCGGACATAAAGATTAGACCACTATGAGCCGGTTCGTAGAAGAACTTCTTGAAATAAGTGTGGAGTACAGGGTGGATGGCGGCGTTGTGAAAACCTGCGACTGGGAATCCGTAGCTGATATTGATGATACGAATGTCCGGACGCGACATGATGTTGATCATTCCGGCGATTATTTCAATGTCGCTGGTATATTGGTGGTCTTTGTCCAGCGGGCTCTTGTTCTCAGCGATGCGCACTGGATAAATGCCGCAATTTGGTGCGACACCGACACCGGCAAAATTGTTGTCCATTGATGCGGCGATCGTGCTTGCAACCTTGGTGCCGTGGGAATTGGCACCGGTGTCTTGATTGGCATTTCCAGCAAGAATTCCTGCTGCCATACCTGCTATTTCGGTTACGCCCGGCATTGCCACCTCTGGTACAAAAGCAAGCGCACCTAAGATTTTTCCGACTGACCCATAGGCGTCAAAACCCTTGCTGGTTTTGCCTTGAAGATCTTTGTTCGAAGCACTACAGCCAGTGTCGAATACTGCCACACGAGTTCCTCTGCCTGTTGCCGTGTTCCAGGCATCAGGACAATGAATTGCTTGCAGATGCCACTGGCTTGTGAACTGAGGATTGCCTGCCGAGCCTGGAACAATACTGCATGGAACTCTGTAATTTCTCCCGACAGAGGCGAAATGCTTCTTATCTTTGGAGAGGGTCTTTTCCGTTTCTTCCAGATGCCCTTTCTCCGTTTTAATTATGTAGCACTTGAGGTCGCCCTCACCCATAGAACCTACTACCGTTCCATGTACCTGCTCCATTGTCTCTTGCAAATCGTCAGCTTCCAGCTTTGCATCCGGCATCACGATCAAAAGATCCGGACTGTAGCTTATTTTCTCGGTCCGCTTTGGCGCCGGTCTTTTGTCAGGCATCTTCAGTTCAAAAGCACCGGCACAAGCCATGTTGCCGGCCGCAAGGAGCAATGCAGATAATAGAGCCGTCAGGTTGCGCTTACGAGATTTCATTTTCCTTCTCCGTTAGTTAGCGATTCAGGTCGCATCGATTTGTTCAACGGAGCCCAGAATAGAAGGCAAAGGTCCCACTCTTGTCCCCCAATTGTCCCTGAAATGTCCCCTTTTAAATTCATCTCCTCAATTTCTCCATTTTTTCCATCCTCAGTCCATAAGCCTTGTCTAGGATAAAAGGGCTGAGTGAAATAGACGACTGTTGAATTTGTATCGGTCTGAGGGAGTAGAGGAGGAAACATGCAAAAACAACTGGCAGAACTGATGACGACTCTGAATAAGAATCAAAGACTGTCAAAACTGGCAATAAGCGAAAAAGGCTTTCTTTTCGACCCGGAAACAGGGCAGAGCTTTACCCTCAATTATTCAGGTATGCAGACCCTGAATCATCTAAAACGCGGCGAGTCCCTTGAGGATACAGCAAAACATTTGGCAGATGAGTTCAAGATTCCTCATGACACAGCGCTGAACAGCATAGAAGCTTTCTTGATCCAGCTGGGGAGATACATATAAATGAGCAAGAACGGCAAAGCCTGGCGCAACTGGAACGTTGCAGTTACAGGCATGAATGCAAGTCCCGAAAGCCCCGGACCAGGTTATGCGGTGGCTCGCTGCCTAAGAGAGGATCCGGAATTCAACGGTCGCATTATAGGCATTGGTTATGACGTGCTTGATGCAGGGCTCTATGCGCGGAATATTTGCGACGGCGGCTATTTAATCCCTTATCCTTCCGCAGGTAAGGATGCCCTCTTTGAACGATTGAAAGAACTGCATGAAGCAGAAGATATTAATGTGATTATCCCCTGCCTCGATGCGGAAATCCAGAATTTCATCGCTCTCAAAGATGAACTCGAAAAACTGGGAATCAAGATGCTGATTCCCAGCAAAGAACAGTTTACGATGAGAGCAAAAGATCAACTCTCCAAGTTTTGCGAATCTGTAGGAGTTTTGGCACCGGAAAGCAAAACAATCACAAACCCCTCATTCTTTGATGACTGCGAAAGTCAGGGTTTTGAATACCCGCTCATGGTCAAAGGGATTTTCTATGACGCGGTTCTGGCCAGAAACGCCTTTGAAGCAAAAGCAATTATGGCCAAATTAGTTAACAGCTGGGGTTATCCGGTGCTTGTGCAGAAATTGCTTTGCGGCGATGAATTTGACCTGTCCGCAATCGGTGATGGACGCCGCGGTATGCTGGGTCCTGTGATGATGCGCAAAAGAGCATTAACTGAAAAAGGTAAAGCCTGGGCCGGGGTTACAGTGGAAGAGCCAGGCATAGCCGAAGTAGCACGCAAGTTGATTCACGGACTTTCCTGGAGCGGTCCTTTTGAAGTGGAAGTCATGCGTACTCATGACGAAAAAATATATTTAATTGAAATCAACCCTCGCTTTCCAGCCTGGATTTACCTAAGTCATGCGGTTAACAGAAATTTGCCGATATTACTCTTGAAAGTTCTGGCCGGAGATGAAGAGCTAGATCTGGCACCGGCGAAAACCGGTACTTTCTTCATCAGGCATGCGCAAGAACTTATCGTCGATCTGCCTGCCTTTGAAAGCATGCTGATTGACGGCGGCATCGCCAGCGATGTAATCGGCAAGCATAGAACAGTAAGCGCAGTCTAAAAAGCAATAGTAATTCAGGAGGAGTTAGCATAATGGAAACCAATGGCCACTGGGAGCCACCATACATACAACCGCATAGATTCGGAGCTATCAACAAGTTCGGAAAGCGCTCAGTCAAAGATAATGTCGTAACGGAAGTATTCGGCGTTTCTATCAACGATCTCGTTGCTCAATACGGCTCACCGCTTTTCGTACTTGGTGAAGAATCGCTGAGAGCGAATGTGCGCAAAATCAAATCTTGTTTTGAACAGCGTTACAACCTCTGTGCACATGGCTGGTCGTATAAAACCAACTACATCAGTGCTGTTTGCCGGATCATGGACCAGGAAGGCTCTCTTGCAGAGGTAGTTTCGAATTTTGAATACGAAAAAGCAAGAGCTCTGGGCGTACCCGGCGCCAGAATAATTTTCAATGGTCCGAACAAATCGCAAGCCATATTAGAAAGAGCCATCGCCGAGGGGGCTTTTATCCAGGCAGATCATATGGAAGAACTTCGTAAGATCGAAGCGATTGCAGGAAAGCTAGCTAAGAAAGTCAAAATCGGCATACGCTTGAATTTCGACACCGGCTTCACCGAGCCCTGGAGCAGATTCGGGTTCAATCTGGAATCGGGACAGGCTCACGAAGCAGTCAAATACATTAGCAGAAGTCAGAACATAATCCTTGCAGGACTGCATTCGCATATTGGGACTTTCGTGCTCGAACCAAGAGCCTATGCTCAGCAGGTTCGCATTATGTGCGAGCTAATGAAAGAGCTGGAAGGAATGGAGAATATAGAAATTCAGAACCTGGATATCGGTGGCGGATTCCCGTCAAAAAATGCTTTACAGAGCATATACCTTCCTCCCGAGCAGGCAGTGCCGAAAATCAGTGAATATGCCGATGCCATCTGTGAGTCGCTTCTTGAAGGTTGCAAATACCGAAAAGAAATGGGCAAAGACCTGCCGCGCCTGATATACGAAAGCGGTCGAGCAATGATTGACGAATCCGAAGTTCTAATTAGCTCGGTGGTCGGCACGAAACGACTCCCGGACGGTAGGCGGGCTGCGATTCTCGATGCAGGAACCAATCTCATGTTTACAGCGTTCTGGTACAACCACCCGGTAAAGCTCACCAGAGAGTATTTCGGTATCGAAGAGGAAACAGTTCTATACGGTCCGCTTTGTATGAATATCGACGTTGTGCGCAACAGTATACAGCTGCCTGCACTTAACGCAGGCGACAAACTTCTAATTGCTAATGTGGGCGCTTACAACAACACACAATGGCTTCAGTTCATCGAGTATCGCCCAAATGTGGTTCTCATCAGCGAATCTGGCGAAAGCCATGTTATTCGATGGGCTGAAGACCTATCGGTGATGATGGCACAAGACAATGTCCCGCCGCATCTAGAAGCAAAAGGCAAGCAGCGCAAATTCGGTAACAGCTCGCTGACAGTGCTGCGACCGGCAGCTTCACTTTAAGTAAATAGCGGAGAATAATTGTGATCTTCTTGTCGATAAAAAAGATACTTGATGCTTACGGCTCATTTTTTGCTCTGAGTCATCCAGCCTCTCGAGTCTTAATTTTTACTTGCGCCGTCCTACAGCCTTGTTCCGGAGCATGCGGTGTCCTTGGAGCGTTGTGTGTCTTGCTCTGGCGCCGTTTGCTCCGGTTTCAAGGCGAAACAGAGCGTATTGAAGTCATCAACGGACTTCTCCTTGGAATGCTGATGGGCTCACTTTATGTACTAGGTCCGGCAACTTTGATCATGACCGTTGCCGGAGCACTGGCAGTTGTTCTAGCCAGTGCTCTATTTTCAGACACGCTTGGAAAGAAACTGAACTTGCCTTTGCTGGGTTTGCCATATTCACTGATAGCCTTCATGCTATTACCGCTGGCAGACAGCCTGCAAATTCAACATGCAGGGCCGGCAATTGTGCTTTTGCCGCTGAGACTCGACCCACTTTTGCCACTCGGTGCAATGTATTTCAACGGCACCGGTCTTGGTGGCTTACTGGTATTCATAGCATTTCTGCTCTCCAGTCGCTATCTAGCGATGCTCGCTCTGCTAGCGAGTATCGCCTCATCCGCTTTTCTGGAATTAGCAGGCATACCGTCACTCTCAATCTTATCGATTGTGGCCCGCATGAACAGCGTTTTGGCAGCTTGCGTTATCGGCGGACTTTTTGCAGTGCCCGGGAAGAAGAGTTTGCTTGTCTCAGTCTCAGCCTCCGTTATGGCGGCAGCACTGAGCCTATCACTGAACAGATTACTTTCAGTTCTCGGACTGCCGGTTCTTGCCTTGCCCTTTGTGCTTGTAACTTATGTCTGTATGCTGGTCTTCACGGCCCAGCGCGGAAGCTTCTGGACTCACTTCTGGCTCAGCGTGCCGGCTTTGCCGGAAGTGAGTTTGGAGCAGCTGGAGATTGCCCAGGCTCGCGGCACGGACTACCGCCGCATCGGCTTGAAATTACCACTTCGAGGAGTCTGGCAAATTTACCAGGGCTTCGACGGCACACACACACATAAAGGCAACTGGCAATATGCTCTGGATTTTTTCAAAACGCAAGAGGGTCTAAGCTTCGCAAACAGCGGCACTGAACTGGAGAATTATTTTGCATTCGGCAAACAGGTTCTTTCGCCTGCCTATGCTACAGTCGTCGACTTCCGCAATGACCTGAAGGACAACAGACCAGGAGATGTGGACACAGTCAACAACTGGGGAAACTATGTTTTGCTCAGACTCGATTGCGGCTACTATGTCATCCTTGCCCATTTGCAGGAAAGCAGCATTCGAACATTTCTAGGGGCAAGAGTCAGCCCCGGAGACGTGCTTGCTTTGGTAGGCAATTCAGGGCGTTCACCACAACCGCACCTGCATATGCATGTTCAGGAAACAGCATTTCTGGGCTCACGCACTTTGCCTTTCCATCTGGCAGGCGTTATTCTGCACTCAGAAATGGAAAACACATACAGCTTAAAAGCTTGCCCGGAAGAAACCTCGATTCTATCTGCGCCGTCAACTAACCTGGCTTTAAAAAGATCGCTCAGACTAGCAGTCGGCAATCGTTTCCTGTTCAAAACCGACTATGCAAACGGTACGCTGGGAGTGCGAAAACTGGAAGTGCTTCTTGACCTAAATGGTCAGTTCTGGCTGGAAAGTGACAGAGGCGCCCGCGTTGCATTTAGCATGACTGATGAGCTATTGGCTTTTTATGACCGCCGCGGTCCTGAAGATATATTCCTGGACGCATTTGTACTCTCCTTTGGAACCACGCCTCTGGTCGAGGGCGCCCTGAGCTGGTCCGACTCGGTACCGAGACGACTTTTGCCCAGATCTAATGCGGAAAGGCTGCTTCATGCTATTCTTTATCCGTTTAAGCCCTGCGCAGAAAGCCTTTTCAAACGTTCCTGGGATTCAATGCTGAAAGTCTGGTCTCAAAAGGCGGAACACAAAATCGGATACTGGTCATGCAGCACGTCTGCAGTCATTTGCGAAGCTCAAGGCCTGCTTGATTTTGAATTAATCGTAGGCGAATCTAGCCTGGTAAAAGCACATCTCTTGAGTATGGGAGCAAAGGAGGATAACGGTATACCGGCATGGAGCACAAGCTTGCCGCGCGTTTCTGAGATATGAGGCTGAAGATACATCAGAAATTGCTTTTCATGTTCTTGCTGATAACTTTCATGGTTGTCGGATTGATCTCGGTTCTCACCTATTGCAGCCTCTCTGCAGGTTTCTCGGCTTATCTGAGCAAATCGGAGCTTTCAAGCATCGATGCAATTCCGCAACTTCTTGCTGAAGAATATGAGCAAAAAGGCAGCTGGAAAAATGTGTTCAGCGACAGCGAGATCATGAATCGCATTCTGGCAAACAACGAAGATATGGCCGGTGCGCAAAATCGTCGAGCTCCGCCCCCAGACTTTGCTCCGCCCGAACACTTGCGACCGGAAGATAGACCTCCATTCCCGCCTTTCAGAATAGAGTTATTCAAAAGAATCGGTATTTTTGACCTTGAGAAAAAGCTGCTCTGGGGCAATGAAAGCGCTCGTAACTCACAAGCCGAACTCCCGATAAAACTGGCGGATGGAAGTCAAATAGCAAGCTTGCGACTTCAAGCCGCCGAACGAGTTTCAAAAGATCTTGAATCGGCTTTTGTGGCCGAACAAAGCCGCAACTTAGTTCTGGTCAGCCTGGTAGCAGTGATTCTTGCTACAGCTGCCGCACTGCTTTTATCGAAAGACATCGTTGATGCAGTCCGGATTTTAGAACACGGTACAAAAAGGTTGAACGAAGGTGATCTAGCTGCCAGAATTGACCTGCAGCGTTCCGATGAACTGGGACGGCTTGCTCAAGATTTCAATATTCTGGCTGCTAATCTGGAAATTCATGATCGGGCGCACAAGCAGTGGATAGCGGATACCTCACACGAACTACGAACGCCGGTGGCGGTTTTAAGAGCTCAAGTGGAAGCGTTGCAAGATGGAGTGCAGGAAGCAAATCCGCGAACACTGCAGGTCTTACACGACGAAGTGATGTCCCTTGGCAAATTGATTGATGATTTGTATGATCTGGCCAGGTTTGACGTTAAGCAACTCAATTTTCATCTGCTGCCCACAGAAATAGCTTCAGTGTTACAAGATACAGTCGATAGCTTTGCCGAAAGATTCCAGCAAAAAAGAATAACGCTGGACAATAGCAAAACAAAGGATCTGAAGTCACTTGTTAAAGCCGATAGTTCCCGACTCAAACAGCTATTTGCAAACTTGCTTGAAAATTCCTTGCGCTATACGGAGGAAGGGGGCAGGCTGGAGATAAGTTCGAAGACAGAAGTCGATTTTCTAATTCTGAATTTTGCCGACAGCGCCCCGGGCGTACCGGAGGAATTAGTGCTCAGAATTTTTGAACGCTTTTACAGGCTTGAATCTTCTCGTAGCAGAGAATATGGAGGAAGCGGACTGGGATTGGCGATTTGCAAAACTATAGTTGAAAGTCACGGCGGCAGCATAGTCGCCGGACTTTCAGATCTTGGCGGCTTGAAAATTGAAGTCAAATTGCCGATATACGCGGCGGAGGGAAACAGCAGTGGACAATAGCAAGAAGGAGCACATTCTTATTGTTGAGGATGAGCTGGTCATTGCTCAAATCTTGACTGAATACCTGAATAAAAACGGCTTTCGCAGTACTCATTTGAGTGACGGCAGCAAAGTGATTTCACTTGTAAAATCGGATCCGCCGGACCTGGTTTTGCTGGATCTGATGCTGCCCGGCAAAGATGGTCTGGAAGTATGCAAAGAAATTCGCAGCATTTCGGCAGTGCCGATTTTTATGGTCACAGCCAAAGTAGAAGAAATTGATCGTTTGCTTGGTCTTGAGTTAGGCGCCGACGACTATATCTGTAAACCCTTCAGTCCAAGAGAAGTTGTCGCCAGAGTTAAAGCACTCTTTCGCAGAATGAAGCAAAGTTCGCTAGCTGAGCAAAAGCGACAGGGCTTCGAGGTTGACGAAATTCAGCAACGAATCTCTTTTGAAGGAAATAGACTGGACCTTACCCCCACTGAATTCCGCTTACTAAAGCTCTTCGTCAGCAACCCCGGGCGTGTTTATTCTCGCTCGCAATTACTCGATTTATGTTACCAGCAAGAACAATTGATAGTAGACCGAGTTATTGACAGCCACATCAAAAATCTACGAAAGAAGATTGCCAAAGTTCTGCCTGAAGGAAAGGAAGTTATTCACGCCGTCTACGGCATTGGATACAGATACGAATTTGATTCTTGAAAGCAGACCAAGACATCGGCATATCCGCATGTAATAATTAACTTGCAAGCTCCGGCAAAAAAGCAAATTGAAAACAAAGTCAAGCGACAAATTTTTCACGGCAGGAATGGGATTTCTGAGTCTCATCATGCTTCTAGCACTCATTGCTTTTACTTACTGGACTAGCCTGCAATCGGAGCAAAGTAAACTTGAGCATCTGAAAGCTCAGGCCGGCGAATACACAGATTCAATTAAACACAGTTACACACAAGAGCAGCTAGCGCTCTGGGCAGGAATTCTCGATCAGTTTGATGCCGACAGCCAGGCCGCTAAGCTGACTTTGCTGCGCTCGGAAGCTCAGGCACTTTCTTCAGATCTTCGCAAAGAACTTTTAAATCAAATGTCCCGAGTAAAAGTCGAAAAGTCCAGAAAGCTTAGTACTACAAGAGATCCTGAAGTCAAAGAATATCGCCGAGCGATTGTCAGCCAGCTTATGCCCTTACTGAAAAGCTTCCCCATGGTTACAAACGGCCAGCTGCGCCTGGAAATTGCA
>JAIEPM010000122.1 GCA_019748395.1 Candidatus Obscuribacterales bacterium | reverse complement strand
GAGCCGGGATGAAAACAGTTTTGGTCTGGCCCTTGAAAACAATGTCGGAGCCCAGCTGGGTAACAATGATGAGAAAGTTGGAGCGTATTGTCATACGTTCATAGGTTAATATATAGCCTGACAAGTCTTGTCACGAAGCAGGGAACTTAGGAAGGAAGCAAGCTGGATGCGCCGCCTGCCCTACATTATTCAAAGCTCATTCTTGATCTCGCTTTCTCTTCAAGGGCTCTCTGCAGATGCTCAAGAAAGCCGAAATGTCAAGAGGAAAATCGCCGGATTGGCTCCTGCTGCGGCGCTGCCACCATCAACAGTGCGCCCTCAGCTCAAACCAGGAAAAATAAGTGCAGAGGCTAAGGGAAAGCTGCTTAAATCCAGCTATCCTTCCACAGCTCTTCAGCGCGGTTATTTTTACAAAAAGCAGGGCAAGCGCAACCAGGCATTGATTGAATTCATTCAGGCAGCTCAAGAAAATCCTCGAGACGTTCGAGCTTTTTACGAGCAGGCACAGCTGTTCAAAGAAATTGGTAAACCCAAATACGCAAAATCTGCTTTAGAACAGGCTCTGGCCGTAGCTCCCGGAAACTCCCAGGCCCGCGGATTGCTCGTACAATTGCATTTTGAATCGGGCAATCTCATCGGCGCCGCAGCTGAGGTCGGCAAGCTGCTAAATTTAAATGCCGGACAAAAGAAAACAGATTCAAGCAGCAGCTCAAGCAGCATCGTACACGTGGCTGCACCACTGGCAGCGGCACAGCTAGCTAGCGGCACCCCCAGCTATGAAGCCGACGCGACATCGGTCTGGCTGCATTCGGCAGCCAATCCCATTGAATCAAAGCAAAACTATGACGAAATGATCGCCGGACTCGCTAAAAAAAGCGAGAGCAAAGCAGCTGCGCTGGAGAACTCAGCGGCAGTAAAAGAAGATGCTAAAGCTGAGGCAGCCGTCAATAGCGTCGCCCAGGTTCTGAACAATATCCCGGGTCTATCTCAAACAACAGCCGCAGAAACCCAAGAGCGCAATTCAAGTCAAATTCAAATTGCGGCGGCTTCGCCTGCCACTATTGCCGTGTCTGCGGCAAATAATAACCCGCAGCCGGAGGCTCAGAGCGCAGAAGGCAGCAACAAGCAAACGACTGCTCCGAGCAAATCAGGTCCGTCAAGATTTGCCAAAATGCAAAACAATGCAAGCGCCGCAGTCAGAGTCGGCTCTGCAGCGGCCGGCGGTCTGATTGCAAAAATGCGAAGCGGCACGAAAGTCGCAGTCGATAATTTTGGAAAACCGGTGCCCTGGGTAAAAGAACATCTTCCTCTTGTAAAAGCCAAAAATGAGGCAGACAGCCAGGCAAGCCCGGCTAATACCGAGCACGCTTCTATTCGAGAACGCGGCGGCGCCATGCTTTCCTGGATGAAGGAAAAAATGCCGTTCGGCAACGAGCAGGATTCAAGCAAGAAGATTGCAATGCCCAAGAGCAGTCCGGTCCCGACAGCAGCTCAGGAAGATTTATCCAGCAAACTTGCATCCTTTGTGAAAGACATTCGCGAGCATCTGCCGTTCGGTGAAGAGCAGAAAACTCCTGCTTTAAATGACCAGCATACTAATTCACTGGTCAAAAATCTAAGAGAGCATCTGCCTCTTTCTCATCCGAAGAAGCCGGACATCATTTCAGCAGCTGCACTGGCTGCAGGAAAAGCACCTGGCAGCAGTGTTGTGACCGTTAAAAATATTGCTCCGCAAGATTTGAAAAAAGAAGCAAGTTCGCCTCTTTCAAAAATGCTCGAAAGCAAATTCGAAGGAGCCAACATAACAACTTCGGCTGCAGGCAAAGCCGCGCCGCCGACTCCTCCAAGCCCTGCAGATAAAGAGAAAGAAAAGCTCAACGAGCAACTCAGTCAAATTCTGGCATCGGTGCCTTCATTACCCGAACACAAAGACTCAGGCAGACCGCAAATAGCCGGTCCGAACTACGGCTTACTGAAAAACAATGCACTGAATCACCTCGCAAGCGTTGATCCCGGCGAGCTGCCGGCCGCCGGTCCGGGATTTTTTGACGGGCTGATTAAACAAGCAAGTAAAACTTTCTCCGGAATCGTCCCCTCAATATCCTGGTCGAAACCGAACTTGCCGACTCTGCCTTCCATAAAGAAGTCATCAAAGAGCCCGGAAGCGGTTGTCGCAAATGTCCCTGCGATGAATCCGGAAATGGTGAGCAAAGCTACACCCGACCCAGGTCCTGCGGCACCGGTACCTTTAGATGTGAGTCGCATCTTGAACAAAATAGCGGCAAAACCTCCAGCAAACGCACCGGTCCTGGCAGCACCGCCACTATCACAATCGCTGCCTGTGGCAGCTGCACCCTCAACTATTAACGCCATGATTCCAAAACCGGAAGCGCTGGCTGCTCCCGGAGGGAAGCCGACAATAGTAGCCGCGATCGCTCCTCGTAAGCTTGAAAACAACAACAACAACGAAGCAGTCGTGCCGCAAAGCCGCCCTCAGAGCGCGCCAGCACAAACGCCGCTGACAAGCACCTTGCCGCCGATGCTGCAGAACGTTATCGACAAGATGCAGCCACTGATCAAGCCGGCCATGAATGTCGCCAATAACATTGTCAGCAATTTCGCGCCGCCGCAAAACATCCCCAGTTCAGGGGCGACAGCTCCGGAACCGGTGGCCAGCACAAATGCGAACCCGAGACCGGCAAATACTGTACCTAGCCCGGTGTCGGCAGACGCTTTGCGGCACTTGAAAGATGCTCCGATTGCAGTACAGATGCAGTATCAAGTACCCGAGCAGCCCAAGCAAGATAACCAGCCGCTGCATATCACCGAAGCAACTTTCGACAAGCCTGAGAGCGCCGCTGCGCCACCAAGGGTAGTGCAAGCACCGCCGGCGACTCCCCCTGTCATAGAGCAGGCTCCACCGGTCGCGGCACAGGCACCAGCGGTGCCAGCGCAAGCTCCAGCGGTCCAAGTCCAGGCTCCAGCAGTGGCAGTACAGGCTCCAGCAGTCTCAGCCCAGACGCCACCGGTGGCAGGACAGGCTACAGCCGCGACAGCTAAGGATCTTCATAAAGCCGAAGCTGCGGTGACATTGCCGCCGGTGGTTCAAGCAGCCCTCGACAGCGTTGCTCCGGTGGTTCAACCGGCAGTGGATGCAGCCTCCAAGATAGTCCAACCGGCAGTGGAGGCAGCCTCCAAATTCGTTCAAACATTCATTCCAGAACCTGCAACAACTACCCCGGCTCCGAGTCCGCCGGTCGTCGCGACATTGCCTCAAGCCCCGGTAGCCGCTCCGGCAGCAGGACCTAGCGGTGTGAAGAAGCTGCTTGATATGGAAAAGAGCAAGTCCGGCGCTTTCAGTTATATGAAGCCCGTGATTGACAGC
The DNA here is from genome assembly GCA_019748395.1 of Candidatus Obscuribacterales bacterium. Lineage (GTDB taxonomy): Bacteria > Cyanobacteriota > Vampirovibrionia > Obscuribacterales > Obscuribacteraceae > JAIEPM01. The sequence goes on along the minus strand of JAIEPM010000122.1, from coordinate 17,616 downwards.
GACAAAGCTTTTATTCAGGGCGAAAAGCAAATTAGAACCATTCAACCCCTGCCCGGAAAACCCCAGACGCCGAAGCCGGCAGTACAAGAAGATCCGATCACCAAGCGCATGCGTTATCTGATGGAACACGGCACCGGAAATCTAAGGCGTGGCGAAGCTTTTATGTTCTCGGAAGAAACCGGCGAGGGAATTTTGTTTATGCCGGACGGCAGCTCAGAACGCCGCATCCTGCAGGCTCCGCAATCGGCTGAGAAAGTCATGCGCGAACGCCGGCCGGACATAATCGGACCGAAAGACCTTCAATACAGCTTGAATCTTCTCGGCAAACTGTTACCGCCGCAAAATCAGCAAAATAACTATCAAGGCAACAATCAGAATGTGCTGCCGGTCAGCAGCCCGACACTTGATCAGTTGATGAGCCAGATGAATCAATCCAGCAAAGGTTTCTTCGGCTGGATGAAGAAAAGTTTGAAGATGCAATAAAGCTGTTATTTCGAATTCATTTTTTCCAGAAACCAGCGATTGAACTCTTCGGGCTGGCTGTCCATGCAGTTATGACCAGCCCAATCGATGATTTTCAAAGTGCTGCCCGGTAAGTTTTTATGCATCGTCTCGACATGCAGAGCCGGTGCAATCGGATCAAGCCGCCCTACTACAAAATGAACAGGGCATTGAAGCTCAGGAAGTTCACTGACATAGTCCAGCTCGTGAAAGTTCTCCACGACTTGTTTGAGACTGTGGTGATTGGTGTCCATCAAAACTTTTTCCCGCCAACCAAGACTGCGATGAATCGGTGAGTTTTTCAGGGCCCGGTAAGGCATTCCTAGAAACAGCCTAAAAGCCTCAACCGTGATTTTAGGTACTCTTCCCGGAAGCGAGGCTGCAAGAATCATGGACACCAGCTCGGGCCGTCTGGCAGCCAACTCGATAGATATTATGGAGCCCAGAGAATGACCGACAAAAATAGCCGGCCAGTCAATCTGCAAGTCACCGAAGGTCTCAAAAAGGTCTTCCAGATGAGAATCAATATTGGTGTCCAGTCCCGGCTCTTCAGATTCGCCGTGACCGCGCAAATCAGGAACGATGGCTCGCCAGCCTTCATCTTCAAGCAGCTTGATTTGAGGCATCCACATCTCTGCACGAGCGCCGGTGCCATGTATCAGAATGACATCACCCCTGCTACTGCCTTGGCCAAATATTTTGCATGCAAGTTTCATGGGCGAGGATCTGTGTCTAATGTTCTAAGGAACGAATCTGTTCCTGGTACTGCTGCATCTGAAGCGGATTGTAACCGGCCGCGTTTTCTAAAATAACCTTGGCCATATCGAATACGGCATCGGTACGATTCAAGCAATATTTCTGCGGAAGAGTACGTTTTAAGCGATCAGGATCATGATGTAAGTCATGCAGCAAGCCTGGAAGATCTCTAGGTTGAGTCAGGCGCTTAGCCAGCCCGGCTTCTTCCAGAATCTCCACTGTTCCGGCCTCTTGAGGCATGGGCGGGGTGATCACATCGACAATCATCGGCAACTTGCGCGCCACGCATTCAAATGTGGTCAAGCCACCAGCTTTGGTGACCATCGTGTCGACGGCATTCATCAAATCCGGCATGCGATCATGAAAGGGCAGAACCGCTGTCGGAATACTTGAATTTGCCGACTCTTCTTTTGCCCGGTTATATAAATCCTGGTTGTGTCCGCATAAGAATAGAACCTGAAAGCGAGCATCCAGTCCTTTCAGCGAACGATAGGCAGAAAGCATATTGCCGCCGCCGGCCCAACCGGCGTTGATACAGAGTGTCGGAAGCTCGGTCGAAAGCCCAAGCGGGCTCAAAAACTCGGCCCGGCTGACACTGGGCGGACTGAGAAAATCCGGACTCACCGGCATACCGGCCAGCATGATTCTGGAAGCAGGCACGCCCCACTCCATCAATTTTTCTTTGACAAGCTCATTGGGCGCAATTGTGAGATCCGCTTCCGGACAGGCCCATCCTTTCCAGAGATTTTTGTTGGGGTCGGTAATTACAACAATCAATTTAATATCGCCATGCAAACCAACTTCTTTCATGGCTCTGAGAATGTAATGATTGGTCATCGGATGCATAGACACCACCACAGATGGTGACGTTTCGATCATCTGGCTTTTCAGATAGTCTCGAACCAGGCTGTAGCCGATTTCAGACTCATTTGGTTTGATTGCATGCAGAAAAGAGTAGTAATACTTCATCAAATGCTGATGATTACGAAGCAGATAGTTGTAAAGCTCTACAAAAGCCCGGTTGACCGGGTGAGATTTCTCAGCGACAGGCTCTTTAATGAGGTTAAGAACCCGCCCGGGATAGTCATTTTGAACAACCCTCTGAAGAGCGTCTTCAACTGCCTCGGTTGCACTGCGATGGCCTCGCCCAGTATCCGAGAAGTAAAGTAGAATGTTTTCAGCCATAGTAATGTTCTCTGCAAGAAATAATCTAGCTTCGTTTTACCCAGAGTCTGCTACTCTTACTAACTTGGCAAATAATTTCGATAAAGCAGAGCGCCCGGTAACCCAAGAATAATGTACCACCTGCATTGTAAAAAGCTCGTTCTTTCCTTGTTGGCAATTGTGACAAGCAGTCTCGTCCCCTTTGCAAGCATCGCGTCAGAGGCGAAAGAAATCGTCTTATCATCACCTCTGAACGGCGGCAGCAGCAATGCGGCTCCGCTCACAAGCGAGGTTGCAGTCACGGTTCCGAGCAGCTACACTCTGCCTCCTTCGAAAAACGAGCTGAAGCATCCACCAACCACAGTCGAGATTTATCAGTACGACGAAGCGCCTATTGGCAACCGGCAACCTCTGCTCATGGTTCACGGTCTGCGCGGCGAATTTCGCGAAGGCTTCCGCTGGGAAATGGTAGTTTCGCATTTGATGAACGATGCGAAGTTCAGACAGAAATACAAAGTGTATTTCGCTCGCTTCAATACTTATGTACTCGTTGACACCGTCAAGCCGCACTTCAAGCAAGCCTTGCTTGATTTATCCCGTTCTACGGGCAACAAACCTGTCACGATAATGGCACTCTCGCTGGGCGGCAGTCTTGTTCAGGCTGCCATGGCAGACCCGGCAGTCGAGGCCGCAGTCGATAAAGTTTTGACATTGGGAACACCCTTCCATGGCGCACCGCTTTTTTGCTTTGATTGGTTACGTTACAGCATTATCCGCAATCACGACGTGCCCTGGGTTCGCGCCGACCTCTGCCTTTCATACAAACTCTATTTTCGACTTCACCCCAACCTGCTTGAAGATTTGCGCTGGGATAATTCCGATGGCGGAATTCCACAACTCGGAAAGTTTTCGACCTGGTTCCCCTTCCATGTGACAGGCGACGTCGACAGGCAGCGCATGAGCAACGCGCGCATTTTGCGCTTGAACGAAGAGATAAAAATAGACAAGAAGAAATTCATCTGCTACGGCGGTTACCTACTGACACCGTATGTGACACCACATCAATCCACTCGTTTCTGGAAAGCAGTGCGCTGGCCATACTGGTTCCTGACTTGCACGGTGCCTTATCACATGGGCTTCGAACATCCGGTGCTGCGCGCGCTCAATTATGAAATGGGACGAATGGTTGTTGCTTCAGCCGAAGACGACAAGAAAGCAATTCGGGGCAGTGATCGCTATGGTCTGAATGACGGTATTACGCCGCTGGTGAGTGCTCTCTTTCTGCCTTCCAAAACCCTGGCCGAGAACCCAATCGACAGAGAATCCACAATTTCCAGTATCAGAAGAAACATAGATGTACAAAAAGCTCGCGTTTTCAGACAGATAGACCACATCACTTTTGTGGACGGATACAGACCGCGCGGATTGCCCGAAGAAATGAGAGATGAGCTGGCGCCGGAGTTGGGCAGCCGGACGATTTTCGATTGGATGCTGATCGATTTGATGGATAATGAAAGCCAGCTTGCTGAAACAAGCGAAAAACCCACGCCTGAAGTTAAACAGGAAACCGACTAGCTGATTCTAATTAATATGAAAGCATGGGCTCCAACAATTATTTTGATCTTGGTCATGTTCCTGCTTATTGCAGCTACCCGTGTATATATCGGCGGACCGGACGGCATTGAAGTCGTATGGAAAGGCGAGCTGAACTTCGCCGACACTGTAGTGAATGTGGTTGACTATGTCGGCCTTCCACGCAGGGAATTCGGCAAAAGGCAATTATTGCTCGCCCAGATGGAACAAATGGGACTCTGGGATGAAGATGGGGACAGAGTTGTTCTTCATCGCAAGCGACGCAGCAGCCAGAATGAAAAAACCGAAGAAGTCCGGGAAGAGGAAAGTCCTGCTCCTAAGAAAGATTAACGCTGCTTAGCATTAGTCAAGAAAAACAGTGCAAACTTAAATCTTTGAAAGCCCAGAACTGCTTGTGCAAAGAGGCAGAAGGCAAGCGGGACTTGTCGAGAGTTAATGATTAAAATGCTCAAAAGCTCACTAACTGGACATTTGAGCCTCAACGTCGCTATGATTTGATGGTCATCCTGAAAACCTGAAACCAACATCTATTCGTGGATTTGACGTTTCAGGACCAAGAGCGAAATGCTATTTAATTCAATTAAGTACGCGCTTTTCCTGCCTCTGGTAGCGATCCTGTTCTGGGCCTGTCCACAACGGTTTCGTGTGCCGCTATTGCTGGCGGCCAGCTATCTTTTCTATATGAGCTGGCGACCCATCTATATTTTCTTGATTCTGGGTCTGACCATTTTTAACTACATAGCAGGTTTACTGATTGCCTCGCAGCAAGAGCGCAAAAAGTTCTGGATGATCACTGCCGTAAGCGGCAATCTGCTTTTACTGGTTTTCTTCAAATACGCATACTTTTTCGACGAAAGCTTAGGCGCATTGCTTAAGCCTGCCGGTATTAATGTTCCGGCAATTCCATTTGAAATAGTCCTGCCTCTGGGCATTTCCTTTTTTGTTTTCGAGTTTATCCATTATGTTGTGGACGTTTACCGGGGCAGCGAGCCGGTTCGCTCCTTTCTCGGTTTTTCGCTTTTCGCCAGTTTTTTCCCGACCCAGATCGCCGGCCCAATCAAACGCTTTCAAGACTTCGTGCCGCAATTTCTAGCTGAGCCGAAGTTTTCAGTCGACTGCCTGGATGAAGGCATAAGCCTCATTGTCACCGGTCTTTTCAAAAAGGTGATGATTGCAGACAATCTTTCCTTTTTTGTTCAGGGCGGCTTTTCCAACCCGAATCTTTTCACGGGACTTGATCTCTGGATCTTCACTTACGCCTTTGCTTTTCAAATTTACTTCGATTTTTCAGGTTACACGGACATAGCTCGCGGTTCAGCGAAACTATTCGGCTACAAAGTACCAATCAACTTCAATCTCCCTTATATCGCCACTAACATTGCCGAGTTCTGGCATCGCTGGCACATTTCACTTTCGACCTGGCTGCGCGATTATCTTTTCATTCCGCTGGGCGGCTCACGCTGCTCAAAATGGCTCAATTATCGCAACCTCTTCCTGACCATGACTCTTGGAGGTCTCTGGCATGGTGCCGGCATGCACTACCTCTTCTGGGGCGCCTTCCACGGACTGGCGCTGGTCTTGCACAAAGAGTTTCAGGCTTTCAAATCAAAAGTCGCGCCGCTGCAATCTTTTTTCGAAACAGCAGCGGGCAAGGCAGTTTCCGTTTTCATCACTTTTCATGCAGTTTGTATTGGTTGGGTATTGTTCCGGGCAGAAACAACAGAAGCCTGTTTTTCAATTTTGAGCAAAATGTTTTTTCTTGACCCGATCTACAAAACGAGCTCGCTTGTTGCAATGAATTTGCCTGCTATAAATTATCCGCTCGTTTATCCTGCCATTTATATTATTCTGCCGCTGCTGGCGCTGGCGCACTTCGCCATGAATTTCGTCAAAGAGAAAGACCTTCTTCCCTCCATTCCAAAACCGCTCAAAGCAATTTATTGCTTTGCGTTGATCTTTGTGATTTTGACCTTCTCTCCCGATAAATCACCGCGATTCATTTACTTTCAATTCTAGGAAACAAGGCGGATGAATCAAACTATCGAAAAGAAATCAGAAAAGCCCAAGCTCGCAAGTGCTGAAACAGCAAAGAAGCAAAGTCTTGTCTCGACTCTTTCGAAAAGCTATGTAGTCTGGGCTTTGATTGCGCTTCTTTCAGTCGACGCATTTTGCCGAATATTCTGGAATGATCTGAAACTGGATCACTATGCCTCTGCCAACCGCAGCATGGTCTGGTGGGCAGTGGATGATTTCCGAAAGCAAGAAAAGACTCCGGAGCTTGTTCTGATAGGCTCTTCCCTGCTCATGCATGTTTTGCACGGCGGCGATGCGGAATATTTCAAGCTGCCGCAAAATGAAGTTTACCATCACAAAGCCGCGATGCTTGAGGACTTACTTAGCAAAGAAAGCGGCGTCAAAGTCAATTCATTTGCATTTGCTCTTGCCGGTCAAATGGCGTCGGACGCTTATGCTCTTAGCAGCACCGTGCTAAAAGGTGAACACAAACCAAAGGTCCTAATTTACGCAATTGCACCGCGCGATTTAATCGACAATACCTTAGGCAGCCCGGCAAGCACGGAAATTTTCCGCTTCATGAATCATCTGGGCGGAGCCCGCGATGTAGCCTGGCAAGCACGCAGCGGTCTCTGGGAAAAAGTCGAATACGCCCTTGAGTCTATTAGCGGCTTGTACGCGCATCGCAACTATTTTGTTTACTTGCAGCAGCGCTACACAAAATCTTTGTTGCACGCCTTCGGTTATAAAATCAACGATGAAGTACATACACCATTTGCTTTGCGCCGTCTGGCCTTACTGGATATGCCCGAGGATATCGGCTCCAATGAGCGCATTGCACTGCCGAATTTGAAAGCCACTTATACGGACAACAGCGACGAATATCGCCGACGTTATCAGCCATTCAAAGAAAAAGACTTCAGAATGCAACTGAGCTACCTGGATAAGCTTATGGCTTATTGCAATCAAGAAGGTATCGAACTTATCCTCGTAAATATGCCGCTCACTCAGGATAATCTTCAATTGATGCAAGCCGGGTCATACGAGCTCTACAAAAGCGAAGTCGGCAAACTGGCAAGCAAATACAAAAGTCGTTTTATCGATCTGCAGGACAGCAAGCGCTTCGACAAAAGCCTTTACTGCGATACGGCTCACATGAACGGCGCAGGCGGCGTCCAATTCTTCACAGCCTTATCTAAAAAACTGACGGATGGCTCAAGCCTGGCTCTTGGGAAGAACGGCACCTGGCAGTGAGAATGCAAGCTTCTGATTCAAGCGCCTCTGCAGCTGCTCCAGGGAAAGACAGGGGCCTTCCTCAAGAGAGCAAATTTTCGAAAATACTTGAATTTATTTTCGTGCTGACCCTGGCAGCCTTTATTTTCACAACGCAAACCTTTGTCACGGCACCAAAATTAGCGCTGCTCTTTGATTCACAGGCTTATCTCTGGGTCAGCCAGGCATGCCAGAGAGCCTTAGCGCCGGAGAGCCTCGGCGAAATCTGGACTTATCTTTCAGGCGGCTGCCGGGATGAGATTTTGAGAACCGCGATCGTTTCACATCTGCCCGGCATTCTTGAGTTAAATAAAAGCGGACCTCTTTTACCGCTTATTCTGCTGATTTCATACGGCATAAGCGGCAAAGAGCTATCAATGGAACACTGGAATGTCGGTGCGATTGCCATGATTTTCATAAGTTCACTTGGAATTGGAGGCATCTGGCTCTGGTCGCGCAGCCTGGCCGGTGTAGCCGCTTCCAGAATTGCAGTTTTGCTGGCCCTGACCTACAGCGGCTTTATCGTCAATTCCGGTCGCATTCTGCTGGAACTGCCGTCTGCGACGCTGGCGATTTACTCTCTTTATGCAATTTACAGCCTGGCAAAAATACTGAGCCATGATGCATCTACGATAATAGAAGAGGGTGACCGGCAGAAGCGGCGCAAGCTCAAGAAGCAGGCACTCTTCAGCTCGCTTGCAGCCGGAATTGTTTGCGGTCTTCTTATGCTGGGCAGACCGACGATGTTACCATTGCCTCTTTTGATGGCGTTTTGCTTGTTCATCTATTCGCATGTAAGCCGCAATAAGAATATTTTCCGCCCGGCAATATTGATTCTATTTACTCTTGGTATAGCTCTAAGTCTTTCGCCATGGATCCTCGTAAAAAAAATCATTACCGGCACGCCCTCCGTTGTCATTGAACGTTACGGACCGCTAAATCTGGCGGTCGGACAGGATCTGCGAACCGACGGCTGGGACGCCCTGCCATCACCACTAGTGGCGCACCCCGATCGATTCAAGAAAAGCAGTTCGGAAGTTTTGTCCGAGCTTTTAAAACAGTTCAAAGAAAGACCGGCTGCCGTAATTCACTTATTGATGCGCAAACCGGTTCGCTTATTAGATTCGCCATGGAACGACTTTCAAGTAAAAACTTTCGGGCTACCGTTTTTACTGCAAAGATTCGAACATCAGCTCATTTTGCTGGCTTCCGTACTTGGTGTTGTTCTATTGCTTGAGCACGGACGCAAACGTCCAAATTACCTGATGCTTCTTGGCGGGCTCTTAATCGGGAGTTTCCTGGCGTTCCATCTTGTGATGTGCCTTTTCATTTCAATGAGTCGCTATTTTGTGACGGCGATGCCAGTAGCAATAGTGGCAGCCTCATACTTCTTTTCTTTTTTGCTGAAAGAAGGCAAACGCGCCTGGCAAGCAGCATTAGCCTGCCTGCTCACGCCACTGGTCTCCATGCTGCTCTACTACATGCTGGTTCCTGGCTACGGCAGAATCTCGGATTTGAGTTCGGATCTGGGACTGGCTCAGCTTTCCATGCTGGCAGCATTTCTAATGACGGCTTGCCTTTGCGCAGGTTTGCTCTGGCCAGCTTTCAGCTTTTTTAGAGGTGCCAGATCAAAAATGATTCTGGGCGGACTTTCGCTAATTTTCGGATTTTGCTCTTTGATTTCAGTTTGCTACCACTTTATGTGCAGCGAAGCCGTTTTGCGTTTGGGAAGTATCGACAAAGAAAAAATGATTGCCAGCACCACAATCCCACCGGGCGAAAGCTGTCAGTCCTGGTATTTAATTATTGATGCAAATGACGCAAGCAGCAGCCATGGCGAAGCAGAAAAGGAAAACGGCATTCTTACCGGCATGAACGTTCAGGTCAATGGGCGCGATATCAAAGCAGACTGGTTGCCGCTCACAGCTATGGATGAAAGTGCGCGCGAATCATTCATGTCCATGGCGGTTTTCGCATATTCTTCCGGGCGGCGCGTCAGTGATTTTCGTCAGTGGTTATGCACAGCCTTGCCGCCGGAAAACATAAATTCAAGTGGCGAAAACAAAATCATTTTCTCCATGGACGAAAGCGAAAAACAACAGCCCAAAATATTCGCCGACTTCACGGATCCACTTGGCAAACGCATTCACACAGTATCTCTTCGCGAATTTTCCTGGTCCAAAGGATTTTTCGCAGACTGTCCCGGTGAAATGAGATTAGATCAATGGCCGAACAACAGTGAACGCAACTTCGACCTTTTCAGGCTCTGCGGTCAAACCTCGCGTTTGAAGCCTCGTGCTTATTTGCTTGGTGTAAAAAACAGCATCAACGGCGAAACCTGGATGCGCAGTATCAACCTTTCAGATCAAAAAATCGGCAGCAAAGATAAACTTATAAGCAGCCAGGAAATCTCACCGGTACCGGGACTGGCCGAGCTTGGTCCAGGACAATCTATTCGCATTAAAGTATCCGGCCAATTACGCAATCCCGACCAGAAAGCAGAAGCCTCAGTCTGCCTTCTTGAAACCTTCTCGCATCCCGGCTCTTCCTTTCAAGAATATGCCGCGCTTTCTCCAGAGCGCATAAAGGCAAGCAAAGACTGGCGTGAATTCTCTTTTGAAGAAATAGTCAATCCTCTGAGAGCTTTCGCTTCAGACGGAAAAGTTCTTTCAAGTCCTTCAAAACTAAGCGCCCTGAAAGTCATGTATTTAAGACGCCCCTGGTGGGAAGTTCTGGATTACGGCATATTCAAAGCAAACGGCAAAATCGAATTCCGCAATATGAAAATCGAACTTTCAGGACAACCCACACTCGATATGTCGAAAAGCGATTCACGCTTTTTTGAACTTGATACGCAGTTTAAAGCGGCCCAATAAGACGGCGACTCTTTCACGTTTAATCTTTTGCGGCATTTTATAGCAAGCGGCTTCGCCGGCAAGGGGCACAAAGTATGAGTGATGCCTTTCAGAGGACAAGCCATGGCGGCTTCCGCAAATTTGCAGCTTGAATATCTTTACCCCTTTGCCTCCAGCCTCGAGACTAAGGATGCCAGACCATTGTTAAGACTGGCAACCAGCGGCGGGCTGGCTAAAAACCCCTATTTTTTCCAGGGTAATATGCTTTATCCAAGACGGACAGCAGATATGCTGCTTGCCTGCTCGCTTGTAAGCAGAACCCGTTTTTATCATCCGGGCGAATTAAAAGAGAGACTTCTGGCAGCTGCCGATCCGGTGGTCACCAGCGGCGGAGACAGGCTTCGCTTTGAAGCTTTCTCAGTATGCTGCGGCGCTTATTGTCGACTCGATCTCAACCCAAAAGCTATCGATGGGCAGTGGCTCGGTCGCGGAACTACCAATGTCGATTTCAACCCTCCGATGCGGGCCGCTCTGGCATCAGTTCTTAACTCGGAAAGAGTCGGGCTCAATGTCGGAGCCGAAGGCTTGGAGATAGAAAGATCCAAGGGCAAAGTAATCGAAAAGAAAGTCAAACTGCCGCTTAGATGGCTGAAGGGCTTTGTAGAAGTGCAAGTTTATCAGGCACGCCTCAAAGCAGCTTTTGAAGTGCCTGCAAGCGAAATGCGCAGAATGCTTGCCTCTGTTCCGCAGCATCAGACCTGGCAAAAAGGCGCGGTATCATATATAGTACCAGCCGGCAAGGGTCTGCGCCTCAGCCAGCGTGAACAAGCACAGTCCGTTGCTATCGGCGCTCCGGGGCGACTGAAGATTCTGGAAGACCTGCTGCGCCATGCAGAATCCGTTCGAATTTATTCAGGCACAGACGGCGTTTCAGCTTTTGAACTGCTTAGTCCGGAAGCTTCCTTCCATTTCGTTTTAAGCCCTGAAGCCTGGCGAGGATTTTCCGGTGAAGGTCAGGCTCTATCTCAGTTAAGAGCAGCCGAAAGCGATGAGAATATCACAAAGCTGAGAGCGCAGCTGCAATGGCAAGCAAAAATCGATCCGCTTTTGCTCAGCCACAATCTCGGTCTTGATCAAGACTCCGTGCTCAAGTCCCTGGCAATTCTGGGAACCCGAGGTCTGGTCGGATATGACCTTAACGAAGGAAAATACTTCCATCGAGAATTGCCGTTTGATCTTTCTTTACTGGATGAACTTCAACCACGCCTATTAAAAGCGCGCAAACTCATAGAAGAAAATGCGGTGCGCATAGCCTCTCGAAAAGAAGATCTGCTGGAAGGATATGTTAAAGGCGACGGCGCAGAGCATCGAGTCATGATCACGGACAATGAGGCCAAATGCAGTTGTCCATGGTATTCCAAACATCCAGCCGAGCGCGGACCTTGCAGCCATATTCTGGCGGTCGATCTCATAGCATCAGAAGAATAAACGTTAAATTGCAGGCTCGCGTTTTCGAAATGGAGTATCAAATGAGCTTGACGCTGCTAGATGAAATGCTTTCAAAAATGGATGCGGAATTATGCCTTGAGTTCTTCGCCGGGATGCCGGAGAAGGAGCGAAAAACCTACGCCCAACGAGTTTTAGAGTGGTATGAATTGGCTGAAGCCTTCGAATTTGACGGCTCAGCTTTCATGAAGTCAATGCGAGCTTTTCCGGATGCCCTGAATAAAAAGCAAAAAGAACAATTGGCTCTTGTAGTCAATTTCAAACAAGGGAAGATTTCGATACCAAAACAAGCATCGGATCCCCGTTCTCTTCCATGCTCTAGATTGGCCGCCTGCGCCTGCGCCTCACTCACTGATTTGAGAAAGCTTCCCCTTCCGGCAGCAGAATATGCATTTAGAGCGATGATTGATCGCAAGCCTAAATGGCTCGACAAATGGTTGGATTATGCCTGTCAAAGGGATTCCCGCGCAGTCTGGCATCAAGTCAGAGCAGTGGAACTTTCCAATTTAGCGCAAGCCGAGCGCGGAGACAATTACTGGGTATCAATGTTGCTTACACTGGGGCAGGCTCCGGCAGACGAATTACTCAAAAAACTGGAGGAAGATCCTGAAATTGCCGACAAGCTTCTCTGGCAAATGCTGGAGAACGAAGCTGCCGTGAGGCTGTTTTGCAATCCAGCCGGCATAAACGAACAGCTCAATTTTAGAAGCCGCAACACCGCCGACTGGCAAGATTGGGCTCCAAGACTGGAAGCAGCGCGGCGAGCTTCTTATATCTGGCAAATTGTTATTTTGGACCTTGCAAACAAGAATGAAAACGCAAAGAAGCGTTTAATAGACATAAGCTTGAGCTGGCTTCTACGGCTGGCAGCAGATACGGAATCAAGGTCGGGCTCGGGATTGAGCGGTGAACTTTCGCCTGCAAACTATTTTCAGTCTCTTCTTGATTCATTGAATTTAGATAGGGATGAGAAAACAGCTCTAGCCGATAGATTTATAGGACTTTTGACGGTTAAAGACAGCTCGACTTTAGCCTGGACCCTGCAAAGACTGCAGGAATGCGAACTGGCGAGTCTTGCTTATAGCGACTTGCTGGCAAATCTCCCTCGCGTTTTTTATCAAAAGCGAAAGGAAGCGGCCCAAGCTGCTATCAAACTACTGGAGCTTTGCATGGAAGAATCCATTTCATCACCGGAAAATCTGGCTGAGGTCTGCCTTGAGTCTTTCGAGCATCCAAGCCCTGACATTCATAAACGAGCACTTTCTTTTTTGAAAAAATACAAGTTGCTGGCTAATGCTGAAGTTTTGTCAGCTCTGGAAAATAAGTCCGAACGAGTCTCGGTTCTGATTAAAAAGGAAATTTCAGACCTTCTTGAAAAAGCAGCTCCAGCCCAAAGTAGCCGGAAAAGCGCTTTCGCAAAATCAGAGCAGAGCAAGAATGAAACTTTGAGCGACGGTAAAGAACAAGAGAAGCTCGAATCTTTAGTTCGTGAAGCAGAGTCGCTCCACGATGATTTCTGGACGATCCTGAATCTGAGCAGTTTTAGAGATAAGCCGGACCTGAGTTTAGATGACTCAATTCTCTCCTCTTCCATAGATCTGTCTTCCAACTTAATACCGAGACTTTCCCCGTCCAAACGAATTGAAGCTATAAGCAAGCTCGATGACCTGATCTATCTCCTCCTGCACGTACTCGAAGACTCAGCGACAGCAGATGACGTTGAACGAGCACTTGACGGCATTTCTCGGCTCTGCGATCAAAGACCGGATGATTTCGAGAGTCGAGTCTCTTCTCTGCGAAAAAAATTACAGCCTACTGTCGATCTAATTCAGAATCATCCGCTTTCATTCAGTCCTTTCAACGGTAGTTCAGCAAGGATGGATATACATGCTCTTTTGCTGGCCTGGCTTAACGCCAAAATCAAGAAAGCGGAAGCTGGTGGTATTCTAAGGAGCCTGATCGACAAATTGACAATAAACGCGAACTCCGTGGTTCCGACTTTTCTAGAATCAGCTTTCAATCGCATCCAAAATTCCGCACCGCCGATCTTGTTCTTTTCGGAAAGACTCAAAGCTTTATCCAGACAGGTCTCAAAAGGTATCTCACAAGTCTTACTGTCGGCACCAACCCATGCCGGAGGCTGGATCGATCCACTAGTCTTAGCGGAGAGACTTAAGGCTCTGGAAAAGTCACAGACAAAACCGGAAACAGTTGATCTAATCCAGGCGCTTTTGCGGCTGGCGCCCGAGAATCGCATCGATGCCCTGGAGCAATTGCCAAAGAGTCAAAACGAATACTGGCGCGTTCTAAGCTTTGCGCTCGGCGGACAAATGCAAGCACCGCTGAATACGGCGGAGCTCTGGGTAGCAGCCTTTCGTTGTAGAGAGCCGAATGGTCAAAGCAAGATCTTGCAAGAACGCTTTCCTGAGCTTGGTCCCGATTCTGCAGTCAGGGCTTCTTATTTAGACAATTTCGATGAATTTAAGAAGCGAAGCAGTTCTATTTATGGAAACATGTTTCAGAACAAGGGAGACCAACTGCCTTTTGTTAGCGTCCCGGCACTGAAATTTCGAAATCAAATTCGATTTTTTCCATGCGAATTGCTGCATGATCGCAATATATTCTGGGAAGGGAACGATTACCTGGAGTCTTACTGGCTGCAAGACCGCGAATCCTACTTTGCTTACCTGGCAAGACGAATGGCTGTTTATCTGGACAGTCAGGGTTCTTACTGGAAAAGTTCCTGGGATTGCGTTTTTGATCCCGACACGGATTTAAGCGGAATGGGCAGCTATTTGCTGATATTTGGACTTTCAGCAAAACAAAGTGAAGCCGCCAGACTGGCTCTTGATTCGGCGATATGCGCCATCGAAGAAGAAAGACTGGACGCTGCTTCCTTCGGAGCCAAAATGGCAAAGGTCTACGAAAGCGATTCAATCACGCTTTCTCGCTGGCTTTCAGCTTTCAAAGAGATAAACAGAATTTCCATTCTTCACTCTCAGTTCCTTAAAACAGCTCTGGAAACTTGCATAGCGTCCTTTTCTCTAGAGATTGCATTCAAAGCTCCGATTCCAATTATGGAAATGCTATACGAAGCTTGTTTGAGCACCGAGTCGGCCACAAGCAACGACAAGGCTCGCCGCTTTTTCAGTGCTGTAAAGGGAAAAGGCAAAGCAGCCAAACTGGCGGCACTGCTGCTGGCCTTTAAGCCTTCAGAAAGCAAACGGACTGTCATCCTCAAACAAATAGCAATTCAAAAACTCGAATCTCGAATCGCCCGCGGCAGAAGATGGCAGAACTGCCGAGCCGCCGCTTTGAATGCGGGAACTTGAGCTCTCAGAGGGTCGGATTCAAAAATGTCCGGACAGCTGCTAATCTATTAGTAAGAGTCCGGTAAGTCTTGATTGTAGGCGCCCCATGAAAAAGATTCTTTACTTGGAAGACAGCCAGCTAGATGCAATGCTGGTCCAGCATCATCTGGCAAAGCATTTAGGAATTACGGCTCTGCAAATAGTAAATAACGCAGATGATTTCAAACATCATCTGGAAACTGAAAAGTACACTGCTGTTTTTTGCGATAACTCCGTTTTTGGAATGGACGCACAAAGCGCTATAAAACTGGTAAAAGAAAAACAAGCTGAAACTCCTGTTATCGTATTGAGCGGTCATTTGCGCGATGAACTGATTGCTCCGCTTCTGGAAGCTGGAGCATTTGACTACTTAGATAAAGCAGAACTATGGCGCCTCGATTTTTGCTTCAAGCGACTGTTGCCGGAAACGAAGCAAGCTTTAGAGCCAATTGAAGTCGAGAGTTTAGAATCGACACCTGCAAATCGAAACAGCCTTAAATACCTTATCGAAGTTATTCAGAAGCTTTCAATGGCACGCAGCATTGAAGAGATTGCCAATATCGTCAGGCTGGCAGCCAGACGTTTGGTGAATGCCGATGGAGCTACTTTTGTACTGCAAGAAAACAAACAGTGCTTCTATGTTGATGAAGATGCTATCGCGACGCTCTGGAAAGGCAAAAGATTTCCCATGGAAGCTTGCATCAGCGGCTGGTCGATGATACACAAAGAACAGGTGGTGATCCCTGATATTTATCAAGACAGTAGAGTTCCGGTGGAAGCATACCGTCCAACCTTTGTTAAGAGCCTAGTCATGACTCCGGTTCGCAGGGATGCACCAATTGCCGCCATAGGCACTTACTGGTCCGGCAACCGAGAGGCGGAAGCAAGCGAGAAAGAACTACTGCAGATGCTTGCCGACAGTACTTCACTGGCAATGGAAAACGTGATGCTCTACAACGAGCTTGAACAACGTGTCGCCGATCGAACAAAACAGCTACTTACGCTGAACAAAGAACTCGAATCATTTACACATGCGGTCTCTCATGATTTACGCTCGCCTCTTATAAGCATCTCCAAACTTCTGGCTTTGATGATCGAGAATCAAGAAGTTAAGCTGACAGAAGATTTCAAGCAAAATCTCGAAATTGTAATGAGTGAAAGCAAGCGATTGTCTGAAATGGTTTCAGACATGCTCAAACTTTCCAAACTCACACAAAGTGAACTAAGAAAACAAAAAACCGATTTGAGCAATCTTGTTTCCGATATAAGCAAGCGTTTGACGGCAAACAGCGACAAGTCGGCGGAAATCAAAATTCAAGAGAATCTGTATTTATATTCAGACCCTTCATTATTGAGCATCGCCCTTGAAAATCTTTTGAGCAATGCTTTGAAATATTCAAGCAAAGTTGAAACAGCCAAAATAGAATTCGGCGAGCATGAAACTTCTCGCAAAAATCTGCGTATCTTTTTCATCAAAGATAATGGCGCCGGATTTGAAATGAGCCAATCAAAATACCTTTTCAAATTATTTTCGCGACTGCATGCTCCTGAAGATTTTCCAGGCACAGGAGTAGGACTGGCGACAGTTCAACGAGTAATACACAAGCATGGCGGTGAAGTCTGGGCCGAATCTCACCCGGGCCAAGGTGCCTGCTTTTATTTTTCGCTGCCTGATGAGCCCTGATTAAGGCTCTGAGCAGAGATTCATTCAATAACAATTGCTGAGGAACTGCGCAATAGTCCTTGAGGAGTAATTCTCTTCCCCCGCTGAGCATCATGATTAAGGATGATTTCAAATGAGAAATCGATTTGCAACAATGGTCACAAGGGTATTACGCCCTTTTTTCAATTGAGCTCAGCTACTGAGAAAAAAAGAATGACGCGCCATCGTTTAAGCGGAGACTACTCTCTCGAGTACCCCGGCAGCTCCGCCAGTCGGAAGCATTTAATTTTGATTGGCTTCAATTATCACGGCTCTCCGATCAAGATCAGAGAACGAGTGGCCATACCAGAAAGCTGCCGCTGTCACGCATTGGCTGCACTAAAGCAATATCCGCATATTCTTGAATCAGCACTCTTATCCACCTGCAATCGTACTGAAGTTTACGCAGTTGTCAGTGAGATCGCCTCCGGAATCAATGAACTGGAAGACTTTTTTAGACAGACTCAGGCTATTCAAGGACATGAGATTCTAAAACCAAATTTCAAGCTCCTTAATGAAGACGTCGCAGTTCATCTATTCAGAGTGGCAGCCGGTCTTGACAGTATGATTCTGGGAGAAGGACAAATAATGTCGCAGGTAAAAGCGGCACATCGTTCTTCACTTGAAGCCGGAACTGCCGGACAATTATTAGATCAGCTATTCAAGCTGGCGCTGCGTTGCGGCAAACGGGTGCGCACTGAAACAAATATGGCCAGAAGAGCAGTATCAGTAAGTTCGGCTGCCGTTGAGCTTGCAGAACAAATATTTGAAGGGCAAAAGAAAAAATCGATTCTTTTCATCGGCGCCGGAAAAATGGCACGTATAAGTGCAAAGTTACTACTCTGCGACAAAAGCAAGAATCATTCGATTTGCATGGTCAACCGCAGCCCGGAACGTCTCAAGC
>JAIEPM010000205.1 GCA_019748395.1 Candidatus Obscuribacterales bacterium | reverse complement strand
TCCACCGGCATTTATATTCTTGAACCGGAAGTTTTTAACTACATGCCGAAGAGCGGTACCTACGGTTTTGGAAGACAACTCTTTCCTTCTCTGGTGCAGGCCGGTTTGCCGGTGCTGGCTGTTGATTTGAAGTCATACTGGACCGATGTAGGCACAATCAATCAGTACAAACAATCAAACTTCGACGCGCTGGACGGCTTGTTGAATGTCGAGATGCCTGAAATGGATGAACGTCATGCTTATCTGGCTGCCGACGCCAAAATCGAAAGCGGCGTGCAAGTAGATGGAACGCTTTTGCTCGGCAAAAAGAGCCGAATTGAAAGCGGTGTCAAAATCAAAGGCCGGGTTATTATCGGTGACAATTGCCGAATTGAAAGAAATGCCATTCTTGAAGACACGATTGTCTGGTCAAACAGTGTTCTTGAAGAAAATGCTTCGTTGAGCCACTGTATTGTCGGCTCCGGATGTGTAGTTCAAAGTGGAACGGCACATCAACAAGTTACTGCTGTGAAATGGCCGCCCCAGTCTCTATTGAAAGTCTAGAACTAAAAGCGAAGCCCGGGCGATTAAGCCCGGGCTTTTGCAGCAGACCGAATAAAAGCCAGCCTAGCAGCCCTCCTCCTCAGGAGCACAGGTTTGAGCCGCTTTCCAGATTTCCATCCATAACCAGTAGTGGAATGGATTGATATCTTCTTTATCTTGTTGTTCCGACTCAAGTAGAGCCAGCCATGTGTGCGGGTTTGGAAATCGTTTTGCAAGGCTGTAGCAATCCGCCATCCACAGCACCTGATCTTTCTTTTGCCTAGTAGCAGTAGCCATCGCCCGAATCTCCTGATGCGCAAATTGCGCCTTCCTTTCCTGCATCTTACTTACCCGTTTCCAAGGGGTGCGAAACAGTTAATTTCGGTTGCTACTTTACAAAAGCGATTAACCCGGCGGCCACTGCATTCTTCTGCCACCCAATATATGGATGTGCAAGTGAAAAACTGTTTGACCACCATCGTCACCAGTGTTGACCACGAGGCGGAAGCCGTCTGCCAGCTTCATTTCCGCAGCGAGCTCTGCTGCTTGCTGAAAAAGGGTACCCAGAAGATTGCAATCTTTAACTTCAGAAAGCATGGAATAGTGGTCTTTCGGAATCAAGAGCAGATGCGTGGGCGCTTGAGGGTTCAAATCTTTAAAAGCTACATACGATTCGCCTTCCTTTATTATTTGGGCTGGAATTTTTCCACTGGCGATTTTGCAAAATATGCAGTCGTCTGCGCTTCCCGGCATGTCTTAGACTCCTTAAGCTTCCTGGTTTTTGACTGCCTAATTATAGACCGCCAAAATCAGTTCGCGATTATCCGACCTTTAAGGGTTTAATTTCGGCAGCTTTGTGGATTCTCCAATGATGATAGGCAAAAGCAAGGAAAGCATATGGCTGAAGGCAATCTGGTGCAGCACCTGCTGCAAATGATGAAAGCGCTCAACAGTTCACTCAGGCTGAAAGATGTGCTCGAGACTGCTGTTGCGCAGTTCGTCGGACTTGCGGGGGAGGCCAAGGTCGCGATTTTTCTCTCTGATAATGACAGTCTTTCTCTGAAGTTAATGACTGCCAGAGGGTACTCGGATGCCAGTCAGGAACAATTGCGCTCTCTTTCTTTTTCTTCGGAAAGCCTTCTTAAGCCGGTGGTCCAAAAGCGTCAGCTGGCTTCCATTTCCGACCCCAAACAGGCGCCGGACATCAGCGCTTCAATAATGAAGCGTGAAGGCAGTCGTGCTCAAATCGGCTTGCCTCTGATTGCATCCAACCTGCTTGTCGGTGCGATGCTGATTGATTTGCCGGACGGCAGCCTTCTGGGCATGCTTGATTTACTGAAACAGCTTAGCGATCTTGTGGCTATTTCAGTAGCAAATGCTATTTTATTCGGGCGCAGCGAATATGAGCGAGAGCGACTTGGAACGCTTTACAAAACCAGCGTTTCGCTGAGCGGCAGTTCGCTCAAAACCGCCGATGTTTTGCAAATTGCGGCCGACACTTCGCTGATTCTTGCTAACACGCCTCATTGTGCGGTTCTGCTTATCGATCGCAACAAGGGTCAGTTTAGTCTGGCTGCATTTAAAGGGCTCGACGGCGGCAGCATGAGCGATTTTGATCTTTCCCTGGAAGACACTCTGGCCGGACGTTCTTTAATGAGCGGCAAAACCGAATACGTAAACGATGCGACCAGCATTCAGCTTTCTCTTCCTCGTTCTACGGGAGGAGCTCTTTTCGGTTCTGCAATTGCGGTGCCGATTGTGGCTGAGCATCAGGCTCTTGCAGTTCTCATGCTTTTCTCTCAGGAGATGCGAGGCTTTCATCGTGAGCAAATAGACCTCCTTGAGTCTCTGGCGCAGCAGGTGGCCAATGCCCTCAATATTGCACTCACCCATGAAAGCGCCACCTCACAGACCGTACAGGACGCTCATACGGGCCTTTATAATCCCTGGCACTTTGTCGACAGTATCAACAAAGAAATGGAGCGTTCGCTCCGTCACAAACATGACTTTGCCGTTTTACGTATCGATATAGACCACCTGACTCGTGTAAACGATTTGCTGGGACCCGGAAAGGGTGACGAAGCAATTAAGCATGTGGCTAAGCTCGTTAAGAACTGTTTGCGTGATATCGATATTCCCTGTCGATTTGGTTCGCAGGAATTC
This sequence comes from Candidatus Obscuribacterales bacterium, assembly GCA_019748395.1. Taxonomy (GTDB): domain Bacteria; phylum Cyanobacteriota; class Vampirovibrionia; order Obscuribacterales; family Obscuribacteraceae; genus JAIEPM01. Next base: position 17,857 of record JAIEPM010000205.1, on the reverse strand, counting down.
GCGGTGATTCTGCCGGAAACTTCAAGACAGGCTGCATTTGAAGTGGCTGAAAGATTACGTGCCAAAATTCGCAGTGAAAGCGCTCCCGGTGTCGGCATGGTGACTGTTTCGGTGGGGATGGCAAGCTATCCTGAAAACGGCGATTCGCCTGAGTCGCTTGTGAAAGCCGCCGAGCAGGCTCTGGATATAGCGAAATTTGAAGGACGGGATAGGGTAAAGCTGGCCGAGTCCGGAATGCAGGCTGAAGGCCACATTTCCTGGGATGAACTGGCCAGGCAGGCTAAGCTTGCGGTTCTCAGCGAAAGACAATCTAAATTACAGAGTCGACTGCAGGTGCCGGCCGAGTATGCGCCCTGGATGCGAGCTGTTCCGAACTGGGGTACTAAAAAGAAAGACGCCTGAAGAGGTTTGTGTAGTAAGGGCTAGGGGCTTTGTTTCGGGACTTTGCGGAATCGAAATCGGCAAAACCCTTCCTGCTGCTTTGTATTGGGCTGATTTCCACTTGATTACAGGCGCTTAAGCTCGCTTTCTGCCGCTTTTGACACGCTAAATGATTAAGAAAAAGAGAGAGACACCGCAGGGGCGCGTGTTTGCTGGATAGACTCTTCACTGTAAGAGCATAGCTGAGATCTCTGAAACAGGCCTTTAGGCAGTCAATGAGTCCGGCAAGCTCGTTTGGTTCGAAGGTAAACACTTAGGGAGATTAGAGCATTGGCTACTGCATCACCAGCTAAATTGAATCTCAAACCGCTAGCAGACCGGGTCATCGTCAAGAAGCTTGAAGCTGAAGAGAAGACCGCAGGTGGTATTGTCATCCCCGACACTGCAAAAGAAAAGCCGCAACAGGGCGAAGTTCTGGCAGTCGGTGCCGGCAAGTATGACGAAAAGGGCAACCGCCAACCGATGGAACTCAAAGTCGGCGATAAGGTTCTTTTTGCGAAGTATTCAGGCACCGAAGTCAAAATCGACGGTGTTGAATATCACATCCTCGCTGAGCGTGACATCCTCGCTGTATTCGGCAGCTAAAGTTTCAAGTTTTTAGAGAAAACAAAGCGTAGAAGTCTACGCAATCCCCTTATAAGGAGAGGAATTCGGACTTATGGCAAAGCAAATTATTTATGATGAGCCCGCACGTCGCGCCCTCGAGCGCGGTGTCGACGCTGTCGCTAACACAGTTAAGTTGACTCTCGGTCCTGCTGGACGCAACGTCGTTCTCGAAAAGAAATTCGGCGCTCCTCAGATTGTTAACGATGGTGTCACCATCGCTAAAGAAATCGAACTGCCGGATCCGCACGAAAATGCCGGAGCTCAGCTCGTTCGCGAAGTATGCGTAAAAACAAACGACCTGGCCGGCGACGGTACAACCACAGCCGCAGTTCTGGCTCAAGCCATGATCAAAGAAGGTCTGCGCAACGTAGCTGCCGGTGCTAACCCGATGGTACTCCGTCGTGGCATCACCAAGGCTTGTGAAGCAGCTGTTGAAGAAATCAAAAAGCTGGCTAAGCCTGTCGAAAGCAAAACCGCTATCACTCAAGTTGCCACGATTTCAGCCGGCAACGAAGAGTCTTTCGGCAAAATCATTGCTGATGCAATGGAAAAAGTCGGCAAAGACGGCGTAATCACCGTTGAAGAATCCAAGTCACTCAACACCGAACTTGAAGTTGTTGAAGGTATGCAATTCGACAAGGGTTATGTATCGGCTTACTTCGTTACCGACCCCGAGCGTATGGAAGCAGTTCTGGACGAGCCATTCGTACTTTGCGTAGACAAGAAAGTAAATCTTCTTGCCGACCTCGTACCGGTACTCGAGAAAGTAGCTCGCTCCGGCCGTCCGCTTCTGGCCATTGCTGAAGACATCGAAGGCGAAGCTCTGGCTACATTGGTAGTCAACCACCTCCGCAAAGTTCTGCCTTGCTGCGCAGTCAAAGCTCCCGGCTTTGGCGATCGCAGAAAAGCTATGCTCGAAGATATCGCCATCCTCACCGGTGGTCAGGTCATCTCCGAAGAGCGCGGCACCAAGCTCGAAAACGTCACCATCGACATGCTCGGTCGTGCTCGTCAAGTTCGTGTCAACAAGGACAAAACAACCGTTGTTGCCGGTAACGAAAGCAAAGAACAAGTTCAGAAGCGCATCAGCGTCATCAAGCGTCAAATTGAAGAATCCGATTCGGAATTCGACAAAGAGAAGCTGCAAGAGCGTCTGGCCAAGTTGGCCGGCGGCGTAGCCGTAATCAAAGTCGGCGGCGCTACCGAAACCGAATTGAAAGATCGCAAACTGCGCTTTGAAGATGCTTTGAATGCAACCCGCGCTGCAGTTGAAGAAGGCTACGTCCCTGGCGGCGGTACTGCTCTTCTGCACATCTCCAAGCATCTCGATAAGAAAAAAGGCGAACTCACAGGCGACGAGCGCACCGGTTACGAAATCGTGATCAAGGCTTTCGAAGCTCCTGTTCGTCAAATAGCCGACAATGCCGGTCTTTCCGGTGAAGTTGTTGTCGAAAAAGTCAAAGAAAACAAAGAAGGCTGGGGCTTCAACGCCATCACTTTCGAATACGTAGACATGGCTAAGATCGGCATCATCGACCCGGCTAAAGTCGAGCGTTGTGCAGTTCAGAACGCTTCTTCAATCGCCGGCATGTTCCTCACCACCGAAGCTCTCGTGGTAGACATCCCGGAAGAAAAGAAGCCTTCAATGCCCGCAGGCGCCGGCATGGGTGACTTCTAAATCTAAGCTCTGAGCTTTGATTAATTGAGAGGGCGGATCTTTTCAGATCCGCCCTCTTTCATTTGGCTCATTCGTCTCAATCAAGCTTTTTATAGGATATTTCAGCAAGCATTCGGCCAAGTTCTTTCAGTGCGTCTTTAACGGCATCTTTCTCGCTTTTCCGCAGATTATTCAGCGAATCAACTTTTTTGCCCTCAGCTTCAAAGCGCAATTTGCTTATTAAGATTTCGCCCGTGCTTTTCATGGCTACCATTCCTCAGTACTACCCGACTATTTCTATTAACGGAATGACCCAAAAAAAAGTTCAAAGTAGCAAAGAGCTCTTATCTTGGCGTTATATTTATATACAAATGGGATTAACTAGCTTTCTTGAAAGCAAAGGTCTAATTCTTCGGGACTGAGCTTTTGCCACTCACCGGGATGCAGATTAAGATCAAAGAGCTGTAGCCGGCCGATTGCGATTCTCAAAAGGCGCAGGGTCGGATGTCCGATTGCGGCTGTCATTTTTCGGACCTGCCGGTTTTTGCCTTCGCAAAGGGTCAGCTCCAGCCAGGCTGTTGGAACGTTTTTGCGAAAGCGAATCGGCACTTCCCTTTCGGGCAGAAAGGGCTCTTCTTTGAGCAGTCGCACTTGCGCCGGTCTGCTTTTGCGACCTTCAATCATTACTCCGGAAGCCAGTTTCTCTAAGGCTTCGTCCTCTGGAATGCGTTCTACCTGGGCCAGATAACAACGATTGTGCCCGTGCTCCGGATCAAGAAGGAGATTGTTCAGACGCCGGTCGTCACTTAAAAGTAGCAGTCCTTCACTGTCAAAATCGAGGCGACCAAGCGGATAAACCCGTTTTGGAAAGCCGAATTCAGCAAGGGTGCGTTTATTGCTGCCTGCTTCCGGGCTGAATTGAGTAAGGACGCCGTAGGGCTTGAAAAAGGCAATGTAATTGAGCCCTGCTTTTGGGCTGAAAAGTGAGCTGCCGGCGGCTCTGCCTCTAAAATTTCGATCCTGCTTGCTAATGATTTAGTGCCCGATTTACCGTATCGTATTGATTAGCTTAGCCCAGTTTTTCCGGATTTGGATTGATGAAAGCATGAGAATCGTCTCTTTAATAGCCAGCTCTACAGAAATTGTCTGGGCGCTCGGTTTGGGCTCTTCAATGGTTGGCCGTTCTCACGAGTGCGACTATCCGGAAGCTGTTCTTTCTTTGCCGGTTTGCACCTCCCCCAAGTTTAATGTGGATGGTCGCAGTTATATGATCGACGAAAGAGTTCGGGCAATTTTGCAGGAATCACTTTCTGTTTATCGAGTAGATTCGACTTTGCTCAATAGCTTGCATCCAACTCATATAATCACGCAATCTCAATGCGAAGTCTGCGCAGTTAGTTTGAAGGATGTGGAGGCTGCTGCTTGTGAGTTGATGGATAGCAAGCCGCAAATCATTTCTCTTGAGCCAAACTCACTTGCCGACATTTACGCCGATATAGAGCGAATTGGCGGAGCCCTAGATCTTATGCCGGAAGCTCAAAAGCTTAGCGGCAGAATCAAATCCGAATTCGAGTTGATCAGCAAAAAGAGTCAGTCTCTAAAAAGTCGACCTCGTGTTGCTTTAATAGAATGGATTGATCCGTTGATGGCCGCCGGCAACTGGATGCCGGAATTACTTGAACTGGCCGGTGCCGAAAGTCTTTTGGGCCAAGCGGCTAAACACTCATCTGTAATGCTCTGGAAGGATCTTCTTGATGCGGATCCTGATTTCATTATTGTTTCTCCCTGCGGTTTTAATATGCAATCCACTCTTGCAGACATGCCGCTGCTCACTGAGAAAATGGGCTGGCATGAGCTTCGCGCCGTCAAAGCCGGGCAGGTTTATATCGCAGACGGTAATCAATACTTCAATCGACCCGGACCTCGAATTCTGGAGTCGCTGCAAATCCTATCTGAAATTCTGCATCCTCAAGCCTTTCATTTCGGGCATGAGGGCAAAGCCTGGAAAAAATTCTCTGCTAATTGATACCGGCGGCAACTGTGTTAATCAACAGATCTCTTCGGTTTCAGCGCACATGAAAAATCTGCGTCATCCGGTCTAATATCAAATCACTGGAGCACATTACAAGTAACTAGCTGGGGGGCGAGCAATCGCAAAAATGGTCAAGATTCCGGGGCTGGGATATTTGATCAGATAGTTACTTCAAATGAGTTCTGATGAGTCATGGCTGGCTCAGGATTAAAGAGGGCAGAACTGTTGAGTTCTGCCCTCTTGCTTTTAGGCTTGAGCTTGTTTTGGGCGAGCGGCTTCAAATCCTAGCATGTTGCGAGCATGACAAATTGCAATGGCGACCGCATCGCAGGCGTCGTCCGGCTTGATAATTTGAGCATGATTCAGGAGTCTTGCCACAACAAATTGAATTTCTTTTTTTTCGGCTTTTCCATATCCACTGACACTCATTTTTACTTGCATGGGAGTGTACTCGGCAATACCGATGCCGGCTGATTCTGCTGCTTCGAGTACGACGCCTCGAGCCTGTGCAACCGGAACCAGGGTTTTGGCATTTTTGAAAAAGAAAATCGACTCGATGGCCATGGCGTCGGGAGAGTACAATTCAATTAGAGAAACAATGTCCTCCCGAATTATTTTCAAACGAGCGGCACTCGAAAGGAGCTTGCTGGTTTGGATGATGCCTGAACCCACATATCGATAAGTGTTTTGAGACGGCAAATCGATAATGCCATAACCGGTGGTGGCAGTCCCCGGGTCTATACCTAAGATTCGGAAGTCTTTTGTCACCGATTAAGAAACCTGCTTCTATTTGCTGATACCAGACAAGTGTATCACTAGTTACAACCGGAGCCCAGGAGCTCCTTCCTGAAATGACCGATTTGATTGGCTTTTGGGTTGAAGCATGACAGATGCCATGATGATTCGGAGAATCTTGCTCAGTCTTATAAGTAGAGAATTCGCAAAAGGCTTTAGCGTTTTGCTCGAGAAATCCGTATATGCATGAGCTATAAAACAGAGGCTGAGCCGCTTTTAGAATTCGGCTCAGCCCTTGATTTCGTCGGCTCCGGCAAGGCGGTGGAGCCGGCCGAAAAGATTGCTCAGTTGAGATAGAGTTGTGTTTTTACAATTGGGAACACATAAGTCTTGCTGAACTGCATGTTGCCGTTTTTCAAAAAACCGGAACCGAGAAAAAATATCGGTGCGGGAACTCTGACATTGCAGTTTGTAGTGACACTGACATAGGGGCTTGTGTTTGGCGGTGGGTCACCACCGAAGTCTTGATAAGTGAAGGCTGAGCTGTTCACAGTCGGAGAGCTCAGATAATAGCCGTCGGCTGTATGCGGTATCAGAGCGGCTCTGGCTAACTGCAACGCCGTAGCATAATTATCAGCCTGTGCAGCGGCTCTGGCTGCGTCTCGACAGGCTCTGTCATTCATTTCCGAACCCATGATCAGATAGCCGACGTCAAGGCAGAGTACGGCGATCACAACAAAGATTACGGACAGCATACTTAATTCGATAAGCGTGTGCGCTTTCTGATTTCTTTTTTTTGCCATTGCTCTCTTCATAATCGAGATCCTTAATGGACGAGCTGTACGAGTTGTCTTGCGATGTTCTCAAATGTGAGTCTGAGATCCGAGACTTTCGTTACCAGGAAGAACTTGCCGCCATGACCGGCAATACCGCTTACTCCTCCTGAACTTGAACTGGAATTTTTGTCTGTGAGAATTTGAGTCTCAAAAGGAATGATTTCGGCATTTTGAGCAAGACCGATTGAATAAATCGGTATTCCGGCTTGCTGGGCGCGTACAGCGGCTAAGCGAGCATTTGATGAGGGATCTGAAGAAAGAGGATTGCCGACGGTAGGCATTCCGTCTGTGAAGAGCACGATTGCTTTCTTGGAACCGGTGCGTGAATTTGAGCTTAGCTGCGTTACGGCTTTATTAATTGCATCTCCGATATTTGTGCCGCCGATTGCTGTTGTTTTCGGCAGAATATTTTGAATGCTTTGATAATTCGTTGTTCCGCTTTGAGGACTGAGGGCTATCAAAGGGTTTGGAAAATTGCCGCTGCCAGGTCCACGGTAGCTGCTGTCGACGAGATAGTTGCTTACTGTTGTATTGGCCGCAGATCCTGCGTTATCGGTGAAACAGATCAAGCTGAAATGTCCTACCGTATTTGTGTTCATAATAGTGAAGAAGGAAGCTGCGGCTTGTTGAGCATCTGAGATTGGATGAAGGTTGGCTCGTGCCAGTTCTTGATATTTGGCCTGATAACCGGAACGCGGCGTTATGGAAGCCGGTACGCCGGTGTTGGCTTTGCTGTTGCTGAATACGGTCTGATTTTCCAGGTTGCCTCTAGCTGCTTCAACCACCGTTGCCAGATCCGGAAATGAATAGCCATCACCGGTGGTGATTCCTTGAAAAACGCTTTTGCCGTCGATGTTCACGACGATGTCCGTGCAAGTGTATGTATTGCCGGTGCCGGCCGTGCCCGGAGGCATGTTGCCGGGAGGCGCTCCGGGGTCGCTGCCGCTGCGGCTGCGCAGACCGGTGGCTGTGCCGCTCTCGCTAAAGTTGAGCGGCCAGCGTAAGCCGCTTTGCGAAACCTGCCCGAGATTTTGTGGAGCCATCGCCTGTACGGCAGTGCCGGTCGGCTGCGGTCCGAGTATGTCATAAAGTCTGCCCTGGGCCAGAGCTCCAGCAGCCGAGCCTGCTCTTGCGGGAGGAACTATATACTGGATCTTGCCGCTGGCGGCGCTTCCGGTCCATTGACGTCTGACGAATGAGACTGGAGTTTGATCGTCAATGGAGCCGGAAACATCAAAGAGCAGAACAACATCGAGATCCGGCACGCCGCCCGATGAACTGGCTCTCAGAGGTACTGTCGGCAATCCTAGAAAGTTGCCGAAGGAGGGTTTAAGTCCGAAGGATGCATTTACTCTCACGATTTTGCCGGCCGGGTCGCCGATTTTTACAGGATTATTGTTGTTGTTGGGATCTAGAAATTCTATAAACAGGGAAGAAGTTTCGGGAGCCGGATTATCATTGGCGCTGAATGCAAAAATTGCATTGCTCAGAGCCACTCCGGCTACACTGTTCTGAGCGAAAGTAGTCAGAGCCGTTTGCAGCGCTTCGTTATGCGCGGCACTCGGGTCGGCATTATCCTGACTGGCCAGAGTTGCGGCCGCAGCTAGTGCGGCCGCTTCCGTGGCCGATCGCAACTGAGAGCGGCAGACTTCTACACGATTCACCTCATAGGAGAATAAGCCCACCACAAAAATAACAAGCAGGGATATGATTGCACTCAATACGACCATTGCCTGACCGTGACTGGCGCGATAATGATTAGAGCTCATGGTCGTGACCCTCAAATTAGATTCCTTAAATGTCGATTAGTTATCCAGTCCTTGCGGATATTCGCAATATTCTCTGGCTGCAACGGTGACCGGAACAGCTTTCGTCAGTCCCGGGATGCCGGGAAGCACTCCGATGTTCATGTTTACAAGCGGGCTGATCGTGCCCTGAACGACGGTCTGGATTTCATAGAGGTAAACGCCTGTGTCGGCTGCTTGTTGCAGAGGTTGATTATAGGCTGTGCTTTTCAGGCTGCTGATATTGGTGGCGATTATGCTTGTTTGCACATTGCTGACTTTGATTTCCGTGAATGCCGAGGCTGTTTGTGCTACCGCTAGTGGTGCAGCGTTCACGGCTGAGAGCTCGGATGCCGATGCGTTTGTGAGGAAGGTTTTTGAGTGAGCTGCCGTATGGACTCCGTCACGCACCGCTGCCACAAAAAATGTATAACGCAAGAGTATCGTCGCCATGTCCAGAAAAGGAAATGTGAAAAGGATGAGCAGCATCCAGAGTGCTAGTGGTGTTTCGGCAATGAAAGATCCCCGTGCAGATCTTTTTGCCCTGCAGTGTTTTTTCATGATTAAGTTTCCGCTTCAAGAGCAGGATAATTCCACCGATTGGATTTTCGAAGGGCTAGCTTTTCAGCTCGCCTGTTTCGCCGGAGCTGCTGCGCGTCCGAATCGCGTTCAGGAGCTCCTGGTACATTGAGCGATATGCCGGATCAAGTTTCATCGATTCCAGGCAGAGTTCTCGAGCACTTTTCAGTTTTCCCATTGAAAGCAGAGTTCTGGTCAGACCGATGCGAGCTGCTGTATGGAACTGATTGATAGCCAGGGCTTGCTTGTATTTGCCCGCAGCATTTTGGCTGTCGCCGATTCTGTAATAAGCGTTTGCCATAAGGCAGTAATCAGCGGGATTCGCTGGTTCTATTCTTATGATCAAATTCAATTGTTGAAGTGCTTCCTTTTCCATTCCGGCTTCGATCATCGCGTTGGAAAGATGTCGACGAGCCTCCAGATCCTGGGGGTTGACTCTAACTGCGGCTGAGAGAGTTCTGACGGCATTTGCATAATTGCCGCTCTCAATTTCTCGGCAACCTTTTTGAAGCAGCGTTGATGATGCTGCTGAAAGAGGCTGAGTTAAACTGATTGCAACTGAAAGCGCTGCAATAGAAATTTTTCCGAAATTCATCGACTGTTCTCCTTAACGAACAGCTCGAAAATGAGCCAATTGTCATGAATTTGCCAAACGGGAGACTTGTTGCGAAGTAAATTTTCACTAAGGCTCCATCACTATCTTGCAATTTGAAATCCAACATCGCAATTGGAATCGCTGATTTACTGTTACACTTTCTTCTGACATTCCATCGCGTTTGCAGAGGATCGAATGATGCAAGCCCTTGGCGAGGGTCTTGGAAAGAGGAGGGACAGCTTGAGCCGTCCCGCGTTTCTGGCTGGCATAGGCTTGTTCGAGCGCTTGCCGCTTGCCCTTATATTTGGTGCCTTGCTCGGACTGTCTAGTCCGGGCTTCGACATCTGGTGGCTTGCCTGGGTCGGTTTCGTGCCTCTTTTTGTATTGCTGCGCGCCAGCGGAGGCTTATGGGATGCAGGCCTTAGCGGACTTGCTTTCGGCTTTGCCTATCACCTGGTTTGTCATCGCTGGATACTTGAACTATATCCACTTACTGTAGTTCAGATTCATGATCTGCTCGGAATGCTTGTTGTTTATTCGCTCTGGTTTATTGAATCGATGCATCAAGCGCTGCTCCTGGCTGTTTTTGCAGTGTTGACTTATGCCCTGCCGATGCGCGCCGGATTATTGCCACATTACAAACGACCTTTTTTTTCGTTTATATTTTCGGTGCCGCTGATTTATGTTTTTTTGCAATGGACAATTGCTCCCTCCGAGCCTTTTCTGGGAGTGCCGGTGAATCAGCTTGCTTACACGCAGACTGCTATTCTGCCGATCATGCAGGTTCTTTCGCTTGGCGGTTGCCAGCTTCTGGAATATCTTCTTCTTCTTGTAAACGCAGCCCTTGCCGTTGCTGTTTTTGAATTTTTGCCGATGCTGGTTCAGCCCCTGCCTGATCGAGTAGACCCCCTGTCTGAAAAGAGTGGCGCGGCAATTGATTTTTTGATCACGCTCTTAATTGTGCTTTCAGCTGCCGGATGGGGTGAATGGCGCTTGCGCAAACTGACCGAATTTCCGCCTTATCTTGTGAATCCAGACCAAAAAGTTTTTGCGCCGCCCGTGCCCGTGGCAGTTCTGCAGGGCAATATTCCGGTGCGTCCTGCTCATATGGAAGAGTTCGGCAAGGGCGAGAAACTGGATAAATACAGCAAACTGGCGCAGGACCTTGGTGTTGCCATGTTCATTCTGCCCGAGGCTGTTTTGCGACTTCAGGAAAGCGAAGGTAAGACGCTTTTCTCAAGGCTTGCAGGCATCTGCGCCTTTCAGAAAAAGGAAGCAGCAGTCGGCTCCTTTGAGTTTCTTGATCGGAATTTGGTTGATGCTCTGCGCTTTATTAATGCCACCGGCAGTAGTGACAGCCTTTATGCTAAAACTCGCTTGCTGCCCTTTGTAGAATCGGCTCCATTCTCGACGCTGGCGAAAGTCATTCCCGAAAATCTTTTTGGACTTTTGCCTTCATCAAAGAACAATTTTCTGGTAGCACCAAGTCCTTATTTGCTAAAGTCCATTTGGGGCAATGTCGGAGCCAGTATCTCATTTGAGCTTTTGTACCCCGAACTCATCGCATCGGAAGTTGATAACGGAGCGGCTTTGCTGGTCAATGTTTCCGACCTTTCCTGGTTCCATAATAACGTGCTTGCCAAGCAACTTCTGGCTGCGGCCATTTGCAGAGCCGTGGAGAACGGCCGTTATCTGGTGCTGGCATCGAACACCGGCACTTCAGCTGTTGTGAATCCACTAGGTGTTGTGACCAGCCGTTCGCTCAGCGGTCAAAGCGGCAATCTCATAGACAGGGTACAATTTCTCAGTGCACGAACGCACTTTACAAGAATGTGGTGGCTATGGCGTCCCAGTTACAGGATTTGGTGGCATTAATGCGCAGTTCAATTTATAGCTTTGCAGTTCCCTTCGTGCTTTGCCTGGCTCTCTGTCCGTTGCCGGAAGCGCTGGCAAAAACGCCGCTTGCTCAGATAGGCGAAAATAAAGTCAAGCTTGAAGTTGCTCAAACACAAGCACAGATAGAACGAGGACTGATGTTTCGTTCAAGCATGCCTGAAGATCAGGGTATGGTATTTCTTTTCCATCCGCCTCGCAAAGTTCGTTTCTGGATGTTCAATTGTTTGATGTCGCTCGATATGCTTTTCATTAAAGACGGCAAAATCGTCAAAATTTCTCATGACGTGCCTCCCTGTAAATCGCATAATCGCGAAGAATGTCCTCTTTATCCCGAAGAAGGACAAATTGAAGCTTCCGAGGTTCTGGAATTAAACGCCGGATATTGCCAGAGACATGCTGTTAAAGAGGGAGATTCAATCAGCTTTTCGTTTCCCGGAGTGGAAAAATCCAGTTCTTCAAAAAAGAAATCTTCTGAAAAGGCTGAACTCGGCGAGCCGGCTAAATAGTGGACTGTGCAGAGGTTAAGCTAGTGCCGGCCGGAGATGCAGAGATTCTAGTCGAATTGAACGATGGCATCGCTCAGTTGATTTTAAATCGTCCTGAATCGCGCAATGCGATCTCAAAGCAAATGTGGCTTCAAATTCCAGAACGGCTCAATGAGCTTCAAAAGCAGGGTGCTCGCCTTCTTGTAATCAAGGGCGTTTCCGGTGTTTTTGCGGCCGGCGCAGACATGATGGAGCTGAAAGAGCTGGATAATTTTGAGGATGCTAAAGAAAACTGGTCGGCGATTTCAAATGCGCTCGATTTTGTTCACAGATTTCCTCTGCCGACGATCGCGTCTATTGATGGTCCCTGTATGGGCGGCGGATGCTTACTGGCTCTTGCTTGCGATCTGCGTTATGCAAGTCGCCGGTCTCGCTTTTCAATTCCAATTGCTCGTCTTGGAATTGTGCTGGATGATGCCAATCTTTTTAGGCTGGCCAATCTAGTTGGTGTTGCCCGGGCAAAAGAACTTATTTATCGAGCCCGGATTTTAGATGCTTCGGAAGCGCTGAGCTGGGGGCTTTTGAATGATCTTTTTGACGATCATGATTTTGCCGAGAAACTTTCGGCTCTTGCGTCTGAAATACTCTCAAATTCAGCTCTGTCTGTGAGTGAAAGCAAAACCTCTTTCCAGCGCTTTATCGCTCAAAGTTCGATGGCTAGTAATGAGAAAGTCGTGCTTGCCAGCTATCTTTCTCCGGATTTTAGAGAGAGGATTAGAAAGCTCCTGCAAAAAGACTGAGCCGAAATAATTTAGGGCGCAGTCTTTTCCGGATTACAAATTAAAGCTCAGTTTTCGCGGCGTTGCCATTTAACGAAAACAAATTTTTCATCTTTGGACGGCTTGATTTTGAGCTTTCCTTTGAATGCTTTTTGAATAGCCTTTCCCAGTCTTTCAGCAAGTGTGCAGGTAGTTGTAACTATCCTGATTTGCTCGCCTTCTTCTTCAATAAGGGCTACTCGAGAAAGCGGATTGCGTAAGAATGCTTTGGCTGCTGCGTGGTAGAGCGTACCGTATACCATTTCGCGATTTTCCGCCAAAAGCGGACTATCCAGCAGCACTTCACCCTCATATACTTTCTTTTCAATTCGTTTGCAGCCAGGGCAAACCACCATCCTTACAAGCGGATTTCCTGCCATGCTTTCATAAAGAGCATTGTCTACAAACCAGTGCTTATGCATACCCACAGCCTGGCAACGTTCGCACACAGCAGTACCGGCCTGGGTTTTTGTTTTGTCTTTAACTCGGCGGTCTTCAATAAGACGCTCACTTGCGTGTCCAATCTCGGGCGCTGCTTTTGCTCGATCATGAGTTTTCATTTGTATTCTCCAAAATAATTAAGGCTGCGCCGTTTTCCTTGTCGGCTTTATTTAATCCAGACTCGCCCATTATCTTCTTCTTGAGAGAGTCATTGTATTGCCTGCAGGAGCGATTTCTTATCCATCCAAGGAATGAGGCTTGTTTTCCTTTTTCTTCTTTTCTTCAATTTCCTGCTTCTTATTTTCAGCTCTTAAAATCGATAAAAAGGCCATGGAGTCAAGTTTCGACCAGTGCTGCTGCCATTGTCTGCGGTGCAGACTTTTGATGCCGCTCGGTCTGGCAAAAGGTACAATGCCCATGACAGTGTGCCGCTTTTCCCAGGCTTGGAATTTCTCATCTGCAGAGCTAGTTTTCGAAGACTCATTAGTTTCCGCTTCTGAGGCAGCAAGGGGCTTGGAAGCTGCCTTCTTTAGCTCATCGCTGTTCATTTAATTAACTCCTGGTCTTGCTGTTAATATTATGATTCTCTTTTTCCTCCCCGGCATCGGTCTCCGGAATGAGCCAGGCTAGCGCTTGGAAGCAGTTTTAAATTAGAAAAACGACCTGAGCATTCCGGAAGAACTCAGATCGTTTTCATTTGAATATTTGCCCGGGCTTCGGGCTGATTTTTTATCTAAACCTGAACAACTCTTTTTACTTCAGGAATTGCTTCTTTCAAAGCTCTTTCCACGCCAAGTTTCAGTGTCATCGTCGAACTTGGACACATGCCGCAGGCGCCGAGTAAATGAACGAAAACCTCTCCATCCTTGACGTCGATAAGTTCTATGTTGCCGCCATCTGCCATGAGCATGGGGCGCAATCTGTCCAGAATTTCTTCAACTTGCTCACGCATCACTTCTTCCTCTAGCCATTGACTCAGTCCATTATAAGTCCAATTCGGAACATCTTGTAAGCTCTGGAAAAAAGGAAAGCTTCAGCGCCCCTCTTTTGTTACTTAAATCAACCCAAGGGCTGGCCTCTGTCCTCACTTAGGTCGAGGTAGAAGAGCGGCGCTTCTTGCCAAACTGGTTATGATGGTAAGTGAGGGGCAAGCCCCATGAGCGAAGACAAAACACCGGAAGCACCCAAGCTGGAGTCCTGGATCTGGATTCTAATCCTTTCTTTCTGGCTGAGTCTGGGTTTGTCGAATCTATTGGCTTCCAGCCAGCAAGAAACAATTCCATACAGTAAGTTTCTGGCATATGTACAGGAATCCAAGATTGATGATCTTCTGATCACTAAAGATGAAATAGCAGGGCAGATTAAGGATCCAAAAGCCAAGATTAAACGCTTTCGCACGGTTCGCATTGAAGATCCGCAGCTGGCAAGCCGCATGGCTGAGCATCAGATCAAATTTCAAGGCATGCCTGAGGATAATTTCTGGAAAGGTATACTGAGCTGGGTTTTGCCGTTTCTTGTCATGTTTTTAATCTGGTCTTTCATTCTTTCGCGTGTTGCAGGTAAAGACGGGGGCCTTGGTCCGGGTTTGATGGGCATTGAAAAAAGCCGCGCCCGGGTTTATATGGAAAGCAACATCAAGACCACTTTTGAGGATCTTGCCGGAGTTGATGAAGCCAAGGCCGAGTTGCAGGAAATCATCGGCTTCTTAAAAGAGCCTGCCAAATACAACCGTCTGGGGGCGCATTTGCCTAAAGGGATTTTGCTGGTCGGACCACCCGGTACAGGCAAAACCCTTCTGGCAAGAGCTGTTGCCGGTGAAGCAGCAGTGCCCTTTTTCTCGATCAGTGGTTCTGAATTTGTTGAAATGTTTGTCGGAGTCGGAGCTGCCCGAGTGCGAGATCTTTTCGCTCAGGCAAGCAAGTCTGCCCCCTGCATTATTTTTATTGATGAACTCGATGCGCTGGGACGTTCGCGCGGTCTCAATCCCATGGCCGGTGGTCATGATGAAAAGGAACAAACTTTAAATCAATTGCTGGTTGAAATGGATGGATTTGACCCGAAACAGGGTGTTGTCCTGCTGGCTGCGACCAACCGACCGGAAATACTCGATGCTGCGCTTTTGAGAGCCGGAAGATTCGACCGGCATATCCTGGTCGATCGCCCCGACAAAATCGGTCGTGTTGAAATTTTGAAAGTGCATCTGCGCAATGTTCAATATGCGCAGGACCTTGATCTTGAACAAATTGCCGCTGCTACTGCCGGATTTACCGGCGCCGATCTGGCAAATCTTGTTAATGAAGCAGTATTACTTGCCACCAGAAGTGGTGCGGCGTCCGTGAACTGCAACGACTTTAATGCTGCTCTGGAAAGGGTTGTTGCCGGACTGGAAAAGAAAAATCGCTTGCTTAATCCCAAAGAAAGGCGGGTTGTTGCTTTTCACGAAATGGGTCATGCCCTGGTCGGACTTTCCATTCCGGGTATGGATCCGATTCAGAAAGTTTCGATAATTCCTCGCGGCATAGCCGCTCTTGGCTATACCATACAAAGACCTACAGAAGACCGCTTTTTGATGTCCAAAGAAGAGTTGAAAAACAAGCTGGCTGTATTGCTTGGTGGAAGAGCTGCTGAAATGCTGGTTTTTGATGATATTTCTACAGGAGCAGCCGATGATTTGAGCAAAGCAACCGACCTTGCTCGCAGCATGGTCGCTCGCTACGGTATGGAAACAGAGCTCGGACCGGTTAGCTACGAAGCTGATGCTCAGCCCTTCTTAAATAATCCATATTCCGAGCCAAGACAATTCAGCGAAGAAACTGCTCGGGAAATTGACTGTGCCGTGCGCGATTTAATAAAAGCCGCTCTTGAACACGCTCTTGAAATACTGAAAGAACACAGAGCCGAACTGGAAAAATCCGCCAACGAACTGCTTCTCAAAGAATCGCTGAGCCGGGAAGATTTGCTGGAGGTTTTCAGCAGAAACGGGTCGAATAATATCGAGCTTAAAGCTGCAGATGCGCTTGCTGAGATACAGCCCGGCTGAGATCGCTTTGAAACCCCTCTTTCTCCGGACCGCAAGGACGGGTCTTTTAAGGGCTCGTCCTTCTCAATTTCAGTGAGCGGAGCTGCGGCTGCTTAAAATAACGATACACGGTTCTTAAAGAGTGATAAAAAGATCGGCTTGCTGAGCGAGAGTGGCTTATGCTGAGGTGCTTGCAGAGAGTGCTCTTCAGCTCGGGTAACGGCCAATCGCCACTAGAGGCTGAGTCAAGCAGGTCACACTCAGGCATGCAGTCCGCAATGGCGGCACAAATCTCACTTACGGGAGGCCACATGGCAAAAGTAGCAATAAATGGTTTCGGCAGAATCGGCCGCAATGCGCTCAGAGCTTATCTTCTTTCTCAACCAAAAGGTTTTGAAATTGTCGCAATCAACGATCCTCTTCAGGATTTGAAAACATCGGCTCATTTGCTCAAGTACGACTCGGTTCTCGGCGAGCTTCCTTTTGAAGTCAGCTACACCGAAGATTCACTCGTTATTGACGGCAAGAAATTTGCATTCTCCAAAGAAAAAGACCCGGCAAGCTGCCCCTGGGCCAAGCTGGGTATTGATATCGCGCTTGAGTGCAGCGGCGTTTTCACCGATGCAGCGAAAGCCAAGGGACATATCACTGCCGGCGCCAAGAAAGTTCTGATCTCGGCTCCTGCTAAAGATGAAGACATCACAATCGTTCTTGGTGTAAACGAAAAGAACTACGATCCGGACAAGCACCACATCATTTCCAACGCCAGCTGCACCACCAACTGTCTGGCTCCTGTAGCTAAAGTTATCGACGATGCTTTCGGTATTGAAGACGGCTTGATGACCACTATTCACAGCTACACTCTTGATCAGCGCTTGCTCGACACCGGTCACTCGGATCTTCGCAGAGCCAGAGCTGCCGGACAGTCGATGATTCCTTCCAGCACCGGTGCAGCTAAGGCTATCGGTTTGGTTCTGCCGCACTTGAAAGGTAAACTGAACGGCTTTGCAATGCGCGTGCCGACCCCGAACGTATCTGTAGTCGATTTGGTTGTACGCACCAAAAAAGAAGTAACAAAAGAAAGCATCAATCAGGCTTTGAAAGAAGCTTCTGCTAAGGGCTTGAACAACATTCTCGGCTATTCGGAATTGCCGCTTGTTTCTATCGATTTCTGCGGCAACAAGCTTTCATCGGTTGTTGATGCAGATTTGACAATGTGCATGGGCGACAAGATGGTCAAAGTTCTGGCCTGGTACGACAACGAGTGGGGCTACAGCAATCGTTTGATCGAGCTGGGCACCCTTGTTGCCAACAAAATGATGGTAAAAGTTTAGTCGCTTTCCGTTATTTAGAGTTGTGAAAAGGGGTGTGCCTGCTTGCCGGGTACACCCCTCATTTTTAGGAGTGTTTATGCTGAAAAAGACCATTAGTCATTTGCCGTCTGAAAATTACAAAGGAAAGCGCGTTCTGGTTCGAGTCGACTTTAACGTTCCGCAAGATGAAAACTTGAAGATTACTGATGATTCGCGCATACGTGCGGCACTTCCGACGATCAATCATTTGAAAGAAGCCGGAGCGAAAGTGGTCCTTTGCACACATCTTGGTCGCCCCAAAGGCGGAGCTTCCGAAAAATACAGTTTGAAGCCGGTGGCTTTGCACCTTTCAAGCTTGTTGAAAGAAGAAGTTAAACTGCTGCCTTCCTGCATCGGCAAAGAAGTGGAAGATGCAGTCAATTCTATGAGAGATGGTCAGGTCGTGATTCTGGAAAACGTGCGTTTTCACCCGGAAGAAGAAAAGAACGACGACGAATTCAGCAAGAAACTTGCATTGCTGGCCGACATTTATGTGAACGATGCTTTCGGTACGGCTCACCGTGCTCATGCCAGCACCGCCGGTATAAGCAGACATATGAAAACATCGCTTTCCGGACTTT
>JAIEPM010000675.1 GCA_019748395.1 Candidatus Obscuribacterales bacterium | reverse complement strand
CCATGGTTTCGATTTCGGGTGCGGCGCCGTCGATTTGTTTGTGAAATTCAGCTTTAGATTTTTCAGGCAAGCCGTTGCCGATTGTATTCAGCAGTTCTTTGCCTTCGCTAGTATTTGACCACCAGATAGCCGTCAGCATAACGCTTTTGCCGGGCTCGCTCATCGGTGCCATCTGAGCAAACCAGTCTTTCAACTTAGCCGGGTTCTGGGCCATCACTCTGCTTGTGAAAGCCTGCAGCGGAGCGGCGCTGTCTCCCTGCAGCAAGCCTTGCTTGTCTGCAAGCAAAAGCGCCTGCACAAGCAATTCCGGCTGCGGATGCAAATAATAGTAAGTCATCCAGCGGGTCAGTGCGTCGATATTTACCAGATCTTTCATCTGAACCGGGGACGTATCAATTTCAGTTTTCTTTTCTTGAGAGCTTGATTTATCACCTTTCTTGGAGGAGGCAAGCGCCGTTTGCCCAGCGGCGGAGGAAAGGACAATTAGTCCTGATAATGCGATTGCAATTGTTCTTAGTTTCTTCATGCTCTACCTGCTGCTCTCACTGTATTTAGTGTCAAATGCGCTCTTAACTTGCGCTTTTCAAACGGTCGCGATCCGGATGCTGAAAGAGAATTACACAGATTGCCGACGAGAATGTAAGCGCGGCCATGAGTATTATTGCGGAATTAAAGTTTCCTGTTTTTTCAGAAAGCCAGCCCGTAATAATTGGTGCCAGAATTCCGGCTGCGGCCAGGAAGCAGTCCATTAAACCAAGGCTGGTTCCGGCTCTGTCTCTTGCCAGATCTGAATTGAGTGCATAATAAGCGGCGTTGGGCATTAAGCCGAAAGCAACACCTAAAGACATCAGCGTGATCACCAGAGGCAGTGAATCCGACATGGTAACCGGGATAAAGCAGATAGCTGAAAGCAACTGGCAAACCCAGATAAGATGCGTCCGCGATTTGCGGATGCTTTTGGTTTTGGCATAGAGCCAGTCTGATAGAACCCCGGCTATGGTTACGAAAATAGCTGCAGTCAGCCAGGGGGCTATTAAATAAATTCCGGCTTCTTTCACTTTCATATGATAAGTCTGTTCAAGATATCCGGGCAGCCAGGTAACTGCAAAAAAGAGCAGGTAGCCGAATGAAAAGAATGAGTAGTTGTTTGCCATCAACGATGGATTGAACAATATAAATTTCCAGGTTGTGGTCCCTGCTTTCAGGCTATGTTTGCGAATTTCATCATCACTGCCGTGTACTTGCTCGTTGCCGTCATGTATGTGCAGCAGTTCTTCTTTTGATACGTGCTTGCTGTTTTGGGGATAATCTCGAAACATCTGCCACCAGAATATAGACCAGATAATTCCCAGTGAGGCGAGCACCACAAACATCATCCGCCAGCCCAGATGTGTTATTAACTGCGAGATGACCGGTGCGCCGATTACCGAAGCCAGAGGTACGGCCGCAAGACAAATGGCAGAGGCTCTGGCTCTTTCTGAAACCGGAAGCCAATCTGTAATTGCGCGCGTCATTGCCGGAAAGCAAGGACCTTCCGTGATCCCTAAAAGGACGCGCAAAACAAAAAGATGACCGAATCCTGTGCATGCCGCCAGCAAGCCTGTACAGGCAGACCAGGTGATCGCCGCCCAGGCCCATGATTTGCGCGCGCCCCAGACATCCACGATGATGCCGCCGCCGAGAGTCATGATTGTGTAGCCGATTGCAAAGGCGGAGGCTATTATGCCGAATGAAGTGTTGTTTAGCCCAAACTCGGCTTTGAGAGGCGTGATTGCATAAGATATCGCCGAGCGGTCCATGTAATTGATGATGATGATAATGAAGCTCAGTGCCACCACAGTCCAGCGATAGTTGCTTTGCGCCGGACGTTTCAGGGAAGCAGCATCTGATGAATTGCCCTGCTCTTCTTTGATTTCGATAATGTCCACTCAAGCCTCGACTGGGCAGGGGGCTGCTTGGCAAGTCGCCGGGCAGCTGCTTTGATGCATAACCCTTGCATTGTAGACCGGACTGGCGGAAGTTTGGATTAGCCGCAAATAGGGAAGGAGTAAAACAAGAGAGAAAAACTTTGTCAAGTGAGGGGCGATGAGCAGGCAAGATCTTAGAAAAGCTGGAATTCTGGTGATGTTGGCTATGCTCATCGGTACGGCGCCGCAGTGGTTAAATCCTGCAAATCAGCATCCTTCCAATTATGATGCTCCCTGGATTTATCCGGGGCTTTCGGCATCGAGCAACTAGACAAATCAAATCTAAATCGTCCGGTCGAAAACGTCGCTCGAGCGGCGTTTTTTTTTGAGGCGCTGAGCTTTCCAATGGCGATACAATGGATTGTCTGGCCGAGGCATTAGAAGCCTGACTCTCTTTGCATCAGGGGTTTAGAGTGACAATTTCAGCTGAAAAAAAAGGTGAATTCAAGCCGGTCAATCTTTTCGAGTTTGAGGAGCAGGCTTGCTCAGTCGTCGATAAGATGGCCTGGGACTATTACGCCTCTGGAGCCAATGACGAAATCACGCTCAGGGAGAACCGAAAAGCCTATGAGCGCATCTTCTTATACCCGCGCATGCTTTGCGATGTAAGTACTCGTTCACTTAAAACGACTGTGCTCGGTCAGGAAATTCAAATGCCGATTATGCTCGCGCCAACGGCATTTCAAAAAATGGCACATGCCGACGGTGAACTGGCAAGCGCCCGCGCCGCTAGTTCTGCCGGAACGATTATGACCTTGAGCACGCTTGCAACTTCATCGATTGAAGATGTCGCAAAGGAAGCTTGCGGCAATCTCTGGTTTCAGCTTTATGTTTATCGTGATCGTAATTTGAGTCTTTCACTGGTCAAGCGAGCTGAAGCTGCCGGATACAAGGCGCTTGTTTTAACAGTCGACTCGCCGCTTTTGGGCAGGCGAGAAAGAGATGTGCGCAACGGTCTGCATTTGCCGCCTGATTTGAAAGTCGCAAATTTAATTCCGGCTGGTGTTGATGCGCTTCCTGAAAGCAGCGGAGCGTCCGGACTGGCCTCATACATAGCATCCCTTTATGATCAGTCCTTGACCTGGAAAGATCTGGAATGGTTTGTCGGCGTCAGTTCGATTCCTGTGCTGGTTAAAGGGATTTTGCGGGCTGATGATGCCCAGCGTGCCATAGACTGCGGAGCCGCCGGAGTAATTGTTTCCAATCACGGCGGACGGCAGCTTGATACCGCCCCCGCCACCATCAATGTTCTTGAAAGAATCGTTCAGGTTGTAGACAAGCGCGCTGAAGTTTTTGTAGACGGCGGCATTCGTCGAGGCACCGATGTTTTGAAAGCGCTGGCTCTGGGGGCACGTGCCGTTCTGATCGGCAGACCTGTACTCTGGGGACTCGCTTGTGCCGGACAGTCCGGAGTCGAAGAGGTTCTCAAATTATTGCGTGATGAACTGGAGCTGGCGATGGCTCTTTCAGGCTGCGCCTCTCTTGCTGATATAAGCTCGGAACTCTTAGAGCCCTGAGTTAATTCCACTCTAAAGTTTTAAGAGCGAGCCTTAAATGATTGAAGTAGATTGGAAATTCCGGCTTCAGTGCTTGAAGTGAAAGAAAGAAAAAATCACGCTCGTTTGCCGGACCACAAATCAGCGCTTCTTTGATCTGCATATCCGGAAAGAAGCCCTGCAAGACAATAAGTAGTTTTCCGTTTAATGCTTCGGTGCTGCCTGCGGAAAGAAAATAAGAGCTTGAGTGTCTGGTGCCGGAGAGTTCGTTGCGAACTTCATTTAGCTCAGCCTCAAGCATTGCATGTGCTTCCTGCTGGCACAATGCCAAGATCAACTGTCTGAATTTTTCAGCGGCGTTAAAGTAACCCACGCTCAAAGTTCCAGCCAGACTTTCCGTTTGTCTGTAGATTTTGCAGCCATTTTCGCCGCGCTGGGCTGCTTCCACCCACTTGCCCGGGAAATTCAAGCTTGCAGAGTCGGCGATTCTTATTAAAGTATGCTCGCCTGGAATTTCAGTCAGCCTGCTGCTCAATGCAAAGATATCCGGCACAGTTGCATCCATCGCGCGCGCCGCTGCTTTTTTGCGTGTGAGATCGTTGCTGTCGCTCACAAATTAGTCTCCACTATATGAAAATTATGCCCGGGAGAGAGCAAAGTTACGCTGTCATTAGTCGACTATTTAAATCGATGTCCGAGCGATGAATCAGTCCAAGAAATTCCTCATTCTCGACTACGGCAAGAGTCGCTAGATTCGTCTTTTCAAAGGCTTCGCGGATTTCAGGCAGGGTGCTTTCGGGCTTCAGAACAGTCGACGATGGGCTTAAGAACTCACTGATTTCGATCTTCTCAGGCAAGCTTAAATCAATTCTTTTTAGCAAAGAACTTAGTTCAAGCAGACCAAGAAAGTTCCCATTCTCAAAGACTGGAATCCCTTCGTTGCTGAGTTCCTTCAACATTTGAATTATCTCCGGGCTTGAGCTGTTTGATTTCAAGCTCACGCTTGCCGGTTTTAAGAGATCTTTTGCCCGAATACCGCTTTCTTCCTCCTTGATGCGTTTGATTTCCTGATCAAGACCGCTGTATTCTCGCAGCATGTCGTAAACCGAACCGGCTTCGATTTTTGCGCCGACAAAACAGGCTGTGGCGCATGCCACCATCAATGGTGGCACGAGATCGTAATGCCTGGTCATTTCAGTAACTATTACTACAGCCGTAATTGGAACGCGTGCGACAGCCGCAAAGAAAGCGCCCATGCCGACCATTGCCATAGTTTCAGTTGAACCGACTTGAAAGAGGTAATATTCCAAATAAGCCACCATGGCGCCCAGCGCCGAACCGAGTACGATTGCCGGTGCGAACAATCCGCCCGGCGCGCCTGAACCGTAAGCAAGCAGAGTCAGAAAGAAAAAGGCGATGAAGGCACAGGGCACCATATACCAGTGTTCGCTGCCGGCCACAGTAAGATCGCGCAGAGCCGCATAATCGCGAAAATGGGCATCTGCCGGAATCATGGCTATAATCGCCCCTGATAAAAGCCCGGCTAAGCCTACTTTTAGGAAGACCGGCATTTTAAAATAATCTCGGTTGAAGCGCAGAAACAAAATCACTCCGCGGTTGAAGAGTGTGCCGAGAATTCCCGAGAGCGCTCCCAATATTACCCAGAAAAGCATGTCGTGCCAGGTGAACTTCAAGCCCATCGCCTGTATTTGATGTGATGACTCCATATGTGGTGCGTTCAAAATATGTGTCATGGTTGAAGCTACAAAGCAAGCCAGAATCGCTGTACCTATTGTATCTGTGGAAACATCTTTCAAGAGTTCTTCCGCGACAAAAAGCACACCGGCAATCGGTGCGTTAAAAGCAGCTGCCAAACCGGCACCGGCTCCTGCTGCGATCAGCTGTTTCTCTCGTTCTTTATTAGTGGGAAACCATTTGTTCAGGCTGGCTGCAATAGCGGCGCCCACGTGAACAGTCGGACCTTCGCGCCCCATAAAGAGTCCGGAGCCAAGTGCGATACTGCCGCCAATCAGTTTTACCATTGCAAGCCGCATATTCAAAGGCAGCTTAGCTCCCAGCAAGTAAGCTCGGACTTGCGGTATGCCGCTGCCGTATGCGGTGGGAGAAAATTTCTGGACGAGAAATCCGGCTGTCAATCCGCCCAATAAGCCGAATCCAGGAAGCACCAGCCAGGCGGGATAGACCGACGAAGCATTTACCCGCAGCATGCTCAAGAAATAAGCGCCGAATTCAAGCGCCAGCGCAGCCAGACCGGCGACGACTCCGATGACTGTGGCTCTGAGGGCAGACGCTCGTCTGGAGTTTTGGGGCAGCTTGGTGAGCTTTGCGGCGATAGTCTTGACTATACTCATAAGAACGCATCACTATAACACAGGCCAATATGGGAAAATTTCAGTTCTATCTGAGCCGGGTAAAGACTTATAAAAATGAGAATGCTGATTCAAACTAAAGAAGTCATTCAAAAACGTTTTTTGCTGATTTCAAATGCGGTCAATTTTCTATTTTTTGCAGTCTCAATATTTTTGTTCAGCCCGGCCGCTTCTGCTTTTGAAAACGAAGTGGAAGTCTCTCTTTTTAGAGCTGTCTGGCCTATTAAGCGGCTTATCTTCAAGGGTAGCTTCAAAATTGTCAGACCATTAGACGGCAAAATTTTTTCGGATTGCGAGCTTTCAGTTCCTTCTGCCGGATATTTTGAGTTGCGTTCATGCAAATATCCGCTTTCTCGGCCGCTCAAGATTCATTCTCAAAGTCTTGAGCTGGCGAGCAATGGAAGAGCTCTTTGTCTTGGCCCATCCCTTTCATCTTTGCGTCGCTATAAAGGCAGTCTCAAAATTCGGGCACTGCCTGATGCAAGTCTTAGCTGTTTGAATTTAGTTTCACTCAGAGATTACGTTTCATCAGTTGTAGGCAGTGAAACCCAAGTCGAATTTCCAAAAGAAGCTCTGAAAGCTCAATCTGTGCTTGTTCAAACTTCCATGCTTCATTACAAAAAAGGTGATCAATTGAATGATAGTACGGAAAAACAAGCATATCTCGGTGCCGATTATGTTTCCAGTGCCGTAAAAGAAGCTGTGCGGGAAAGCTGGGGGGAGCGTCTGCTTTGCCAGGGTAGACCCGTGCCGATTTACTTTCATGCCAGTTGTGCCGGGGGCACAAGCAGCAGCAGATATTTCAGCGATAAAATTCCCACGCTCAAATGTGATCGCGCCGTCAAATGCGAATATTGTCGTGATGCTCAATTCTGGAAAGCAAGCAGGCAGAGGATAGCTGCTGCTATTTTTGCAAAAGCCTTTCCCGATGGTGTGCCTGAAATTGTGAAGTGGGACGAGTCCGGGCGCCCTTTTATGCTCAAATTTCCCAGCGGCAAGCAGCAATTAGCTTATTCTTTCTGGTTGCAACTGGGGCAGAAGCTGGGCTGGGACAGGTTGCCCGGAAGCCGATTTGAAATTCGAAAGCTTCAAGATTCATCAGTTGAGTTGAGCTCGCGGGGCGGTGGGCACGGCGTCGGCCTCTGCCAGTGGGGAGCGGCAGGGCTGGCACGGCAGGGAGCCGAGCATAAAAGAATCCTTGAGTTCTATTTCCCCGGCGCTGTTCTGACGAAGCCTTGAGTTTGCTGTTTCACGAGCTCATCTGCACCTATAATGTAGAAGTTGCTCAAGAGCCCATTGTTGTCAGCGGTCTGTTTCGTGGATTCACTTGATTACATTTTTGAGATAGCAGTGGTTTTTTTAGCCACCGGGCTTTTGCTCTGGTTCATTTTGATTTTTGTGCCCCAGCACTTAGAAGAAATTCGGCGTCCCAAGGACTGAAGTCTTTCTTGCGGTGTATTATTGCTCGGATATAATTGCTGCCTGCCCAGGGGGTTATCATGAGCATCTCGCCCGAGCTTAAAAAAATTGTTTCGCAGAAAGCCGGCACTTTCACTGAATCAGTAATTCGTGAAATGTCGCGCATGGCGGCAAAATATCAATCAGTGAATCTTGCCCAGGGAATGCCGGATTTCCCTTGCCCTGAAGAATTGAAAGAAGCCGCCTGTCGAGCTATTAACGAAGACCTCAATCAATACGCAATTACCTGGGGCGATAAACCTTTTAGAGATGCAATCAGCGCCAAAAACGAAAAATATATCGGCGTAAAGTACGAGCCTGAAAGCGAGATTACAGTTACTTGCGGCGCCACTGAGGGCATGATTGCTACGATGCTGGCATTGGTTGATCCCGATGACGAAGTAATTGCTTTTGAGCCTTATTATGAAAATTATGGACCTGATGCCATTCTTGCCGGCGCCAAGCCGCGCTATGTTTCTTTGCATCCGCCCGACTGGAAATTCGACGAAGAAGAACTGGAAAAGGCATTCAACAACAAAACGCGAGCACTGGTTCTAAACACGCCGCATAATCCCACAGGCAAAGTTTTCACTGCCGAAGAGTTGGAAGTGATTGCTCGCTTGTGCCGGAAATGGGGAGTTTATGTTTTTACAGATGAGCCTTACGAACATATTCTTTTTGATGGTGCAAAACATGTTGCCATGGCTTCTCTGCCGGATATGAAAGACCTGACGGTTACTGTAAACAGTCTGTCGAAAACTTACAGTGTTACAGGCTGGCGATTAGGTACTGTTTGCGCAGGCGAGAAAGTCAGCACTGCAATAAGGAAAGTGCATGATTTCTTGACGGTAGGAGCCGCCGCTCCACTGCAGCGGGCCGGTGCATTTGCCATGAGTATGCCTGCAGAATACTACCAAAAGCTGGCAAATGATTATCAAAAGCGTCGAGACATTATGCTATCGATTCTCGATGAAGTTGGTATTCCGTACTTCAAGCCGCATGGTGCATATTATGCTTATTGTGATATCAGTAAATTCGGTTTTGAAAACGATGTGAAGTTCACGGAGTTTCTTGTCAAAGACGTAGGTGTTGCAGTTGTGCCGGGCTCAAGCTTTTTCCGCCCGGGCGATCGTGGCAATAAATATATTCGCTTCTGTTTCGCCAAGAAGCCTGAAACCCTGGCCAAAGCCCGCGAGAGACTCTTGCTGCTGCCGGAAAAACTTGCTGCGCGCAAGTGAAACTCCGCGCCCATCGATACGGTTATCTTGAAAGTTTCATTTTAAGCAGGGAGAACTTAATGTACATTTGCCCGACTTGTTCAGCAGAAAATAGAGGGAACGCCAATTTCTGTCGGCAATGCGGCGAACGGCGCAGCAACCCGCATGCTGCCGAGGAAGATTCACGCGATCGCTGCCCCTGTTGCAGCCGGAGGGTCAGGCACGCAGACCGTTTTTGTATGAGCTGCGGTGAAAAGCTAAAATCAAAACCTGCACCAGCCAGCAAACTCTGCTTAAGCTGCAAATGCTTGCTGCCTGAGAAGGCAACGTTTTGCACCGCCTGTGGTGAATACGTCGCAGATAAATCGAGCCGAAAAATTCAAATACCTTCCGATCTTTTTGGAGACGACAACCCTGATCTAAGCCCTCGCTATGAAGCTTGAGCAAGATTCAGATTTCAAAAACAATCGGTTTGTTGGTGGGTGTGTATTTCTCATCGCAACTTGAGGCGTTAATCAATTTTATGATTTTGCCGTCGGCACGCTTATATTCGCATTGCCCGTAACCGGAATGAATGTGGCCAAAGACCATAACTTGCGGTGGATAGCTCAAATGATTCTCTATTACATCAAGCAAGTCGGCGCAACCTACGTGTTCACCTTTGCCGGTTAAATCGAGATATCCCAGCGGTGGTCCGTGCGTGATCAAAATATCGGTGCCTTCCGGAATTTGAAGCCAGTGTTTTCGAATATCCTGCCCGCGGTGGCGGTTGAAAGCCCAATCGAAAAAATAAGGTGTAATCGGTGAGCCCCAGATACTGAGCCCTTCCAGTTCTATGCCGGAATCTTGCAAATAAATGCTTTTGCTTCTAAGAGCCAGTTTCTCGGCAAGCGACGGGTCTTCCTCGATGCCCATTTCGTGATTGCCTGCAATCCAGACCTTATGCTTTTGCGGTTGCGCATTCAGCCATGACTCAAACCACTCCAGTTCTGAGGCACGTCCTTTCATGCTGATGTCACCCGCGACAATCAGGAGATCGGCCTCGGGGGTTTTAATATCACGCAAATGAATGTCGCTTACTGCTACGCATTTCATAAAACTATTAAAGCAGTTGATCTTGATTAGCGCCGGGCTCCGCGCCAATCAAATCCAAAAAATAAGCAATAAAAAAATGCCGAGAGGCGGATTTGAACCGCCGACACAAGGATTTTCAGTCCTCTGCTCTACCGACTGAGCTACCTCGGCAAAAGGCTAATTTCATTCAATTTGTAGCGACCTGCTCACGCAAGTGCAAGGTTTCAATATACCACAGAAAAGTCGCCTCTGCTTTGACTCTTGCACTGATTATTAAGGCATGAAAACCTTTGTCTGAAATTCTGGAACTTCAGTCCGTAAACTAAAGCGCCATGCTGGTTGCCAGCTTTTTCAGTTGAAGCATGTCATGCTGCACCATCAAGGCGGCTGCGCGCCAGACCGTGTGTGTCGGCAGTGAATCCAGTCGTTCAAATATGAGCTTCAGTTGAACCTTGCCATTGGCAACTTTCAAAATTTCTTTCATTGCCTTTTCTTCTTCAGGTGAAGGCGGGTCTTTCAGTTCTTTCAATTTGGCCATGCCCTCGCCGTTCTTAGCGCTGGGTTGCGGCCAGGCAAATAGATTCAGGTCTTTTATTACGTCTTTGGCCGAAGTATAGTGATCTCTGGCCAGGGCACCATCCATGAGTGCTCTTTCAAGAGAGCCCGGAACATCGAAAGCCTTAGGCAGTTTACTGATATCGTCAAGTGTTTGTTTCTCAATCGAGGTCAAATCGCTGAATGCAAACTCACCCGATTCAAACAGAACCAGGAATTCAATAATTGCTGCCGGTCCTGTAAATTTGCCCATACGAGCTTTAGTAGGTTTGCCGTTTTCAAGGAAGCACCAGTACATCTTCCCTTCCGGGTGAGTTACAGTCAGGATGCCGCTCTTGCGGCTGATTGAGAGCGATTGCATCAGTGCTGCCGGGTCGAAAACATCAAGTGAACCGCCCAGGTTGCTGGCGATTTTGGCAGAACGAAATGCTTTCGGCACTGTGTTGATGTGCGCAATCTTGTTTCTTTCCGATTGACCGCGCGCGTAAGAAAGCGCTGTTTCCACATTCATGATCAACTCATCTGGATTGCTGCTGTCTTCCGGATAGCTGGTGATACCAATTGAGATGTTCCAGCGACCTACTCCAAAAGGATAATCTTCACCTTCGACCACCTGTCGCAGTCTCTGTGCGAATATGCTGGCTTTCTTAGAATCTACCTGTCTCAAAACCACAAGGAACTGGGCGCCTTGATAGCGGATTAGATGGTCGCCCCAGCTGCCCATAGTTTCGGTGCGGCGCTGTTGCAGAAGCTTGTCTATACGTTTGCCAAGCTCCTGAATTACTGCGTCTCCGGCAGGGCGCCCGAATTTTTCATTGATTGAAAGAACGTCGTGTCCTTCGACCAGGAAAATTGAGAATGGTCTTTTCTCGCCGTTTGGAACCCCTTCGACAGACATCAACTGCGGGAGCAAATGAGGTATGTATGCTTTGTTCGGATAACCGGTCAGTTCGTCGGTTCTTGAAGCCTCTACCTGTTCTTCATAAGTAATGATATGGTAGAGCGCTTTTGCCGTGACATGAGCGGCGCGATTGAGAACACGAACTATATGTTCGAGACTCTGGTCCTGACCGCGAAAGAAAACAACCATCAAGCCCAGGCATCGGTTTTGAAAGCGCAGCGGAGCTTTGATGACGCAACGAGCGCCTGTTAGTTGGGAGATTTCTTTGAATTGGGACTCTGTGAGTTCATTTGGCTCGACAACTACGCAACTCTCGGCGTCTATATCTTTTAGATTTTTCATAACCCCGAGTCCTTTATAGACTTCCATTGGGTTGTTTTGAAAACCAATATGAGAAACGAGATTCGCTTCCTGTTTTTTATTGATTGTGAAAAAGAGCGCATATTCAAAGGCGCTTGGGAACTCGTTATTGAGCTGCGTCAGTAAGCTCTCGCCGATTGTGTCGATGTTCGTGTGCGTGTCGAAAGTTTCACCTAAATTATCGACGAACTGGTGTTCAGCTTCCTTGAGATAAAGAACGCTTTTCTCTTTTTTAGCAGCGTTCATTTCTTGCTCGAATTTGTTATTGAGCTGCTTTATCGTATTGTCCTTGTTTCTAATTGTTTCGTCGCGTTCATCGAGCGCTCTATACTTGCTTTCAATTAGGGACATAGCCGTCAAGATTTCTGATACCGCCCCCGGTGCACTCATCGAACCGGTGGTCATGCCGGAGGCGTCATCTCTCTTCTTGCAATATTTCTTGATTGCGGCCATCGGCATCGAAACGGAAGCAATATATAGTCCGATAACCAGAAGCGCCATAAAAGCGAACATGCCGAAGACCACAATTGAAGGAATCTGTTCGTCGATAATTTCTCTTGAAAGTCCGATCGGAGGTCCACTGTAGTAACCGACGTGCAGGGCGTAGCCTGGTACTACCAGGGCTACGGCTTCGTAGTAGCGCTCGCCGCTCCAGTCGATGAATCTGGAATCTTCATCGTATTGCTGTAAGTCGGGAGCAAAGGTCTTGGTTTGCGGAATCAGCCTTCCGCTTCCGTCCGTCAGATAATACCAGGACAGGTGATTGTCAATGATGCTCTCTAATATGGGCAAAGAGGCTTTTGGCAGAACCAGCTTTTTGGGTGCAGCCGGCGGAGACTTGCGGGCTTTCTTGCCTTTGACGGCTGCTGTATTATCGGGCGCCGGCGTCACCGGCGGCGCTGCTTGCATCTTTTGTGCCAGCTCAGCGGCGAGCTTCACAGCCATGGCATCCCTATGGCTTGAGGTCATCGAGGGGAAAAGACCGTTTGCAATAGCGGCTGCAACGAAGAAGCCGATAAAAAGCACTAGTAATAAGCGTAGGTAAAAGTTGTTCAAATAAAACTCTGTTTGTAGACAAGCATTGTCACAGACAACAATTATAACCAGCTGACAAATTCAAGGCAAAGTCAGCTTTCAGTAATCTTGCCTGCTTGCAACGGCAAAACTACTATCGCATGACATTAAGATGTATGCCCGCTCTACTGAGAAAAAACATTAAATCGTTTGGCAACAGAGTATCGTCCGCTCTTAATAGACGCTGTTGCTGGG
This sequence comes from Candidatus Obscuribacterales bacterium, assembly GCA_019748395.1. Lineage (GTDB taxonomy): Bacteria > Cyanobacteriota > Vampirovibrionia > Obscuribacterales > Obscuribacteraceae > JAIEPM01. The sequence goes on along the minus strand of JAIEPM010000675.1, from coordinate 7,603 downwards.
AACCAGCACGGCCCGGTTATAAAGCCCTGCTATTCTCAATCCGCCTGTGTCCCGCTTGACCAGATAGTCGGTGCTCAACTGCTGAACTGCCGGTCGGTTGCCTTGTTGCAAGATCAGATTGCCTTTGACATTTACGACGATACTGCCGTCAGGGTTTGAGGCAACGGCTTCGACAGCTGTCGGGGTGAAGCTACCTGTAATTCTGCCGCTTGTTATGCCGTCGGCGATTTCGGGCGGCCAGAAGGCTGCTTGATATGCCGGTGCAGCTTCGGGGCTGACCCAGGCAACTGCTTCCTGTCTATGTTTCACGGCTGTCTGAGGGTTAAAATCCATCGCACTGCTGATCCACCAGGTGACGAATTGTGTCGCCAGGGGTGGGTCTATTTTTGCAAGTGCCGGGTTGATCGCGCTGACCGGCGCGTTAGCCTGTTTATCCGCTTTGGAGCCTGTTTGCTGAGCCTGTGCGGGGGCGGATGCCGATTCTTGATGAACTCTGGCATCTCTTGGACCAGTGGCGATCCGGTCTGTGGCATTGCCGCCGAAGCCGCCGACAAATATAGCCAAAATGCCAACAATGACAAGACCTGCGAGGATCTTGTCCTGAAAAATCTTCTGGACTAAAGAGCGGATTAGCTCGTAAAACATGCTTGCTTTCCCAAAATCAGCAAAGGCTGCCTCTTTCATTATCCATTCTTGTGAAAAAAACAGCAAAAATCAAGGGTGAAGTTCCCATCCCGCTTGCTGCAGCAGAATTTCAGTCTGCTTAAAAGCTATTACTTATCGGTTTAGTTCCGAATCGCGCTTTTAAGGGGTTACTGATTGTAGAATTAGCTGGCTGGGGAGTTTAGACCCCACTGGCAAGGTGCCGCCATCGGCACATTTTTCTGGTGAGCAGTTTGATGTCGGACGATGAAAAAGTGGAAGAGGCAGAGGAATTGGAGACTTTAGAGTCTGAGTTCGGTCTCGATTTCCCGCAACCGCCTATTTCCGCCGAGGAGGCGCTTGCCGCCAGTCGCAAATATGTTGCTTACACAATCAAATTGCCGTCCGAGCAGCTTGCAGCTTTGCAGCTCATCTGGCTTGAATTGAAGCGAATGTATGGCACTCATTCGCCTGACAAGAGCGGCATTATTCAACAAGCTATTACCGAATGGTTGAAACGTTGGGACGGACCTGAAAAAGCGCAGCTGCTCAGGCAGCTGCTTGAAATCAGGGAAAATACCAGACGGCGTCAGTATCGAAAGTAATTGAATTAAGAGTTCAATTACTGGAGCTAGTCGCGCTTCAAGTGATGGTAGAGGTAATAGCCGAATCCACCCAGTCCGACAAGCACGATGGCGATGTCGAATTTGTGCCAGATGTCCGTGAATTCGTGCATGTGCTCGCCGAATCTGATTCCGACCCAGGTCAGGAAGTAACACCAGATCAAAGAGCCGATGAAAGTAAAAACGGTAAACATCCAGAAGTGAGCTTTCAGTACACCGGCCGGGAAAGAAATGAAAGTTCTGACCACCGGCAGCATGCGGCAAACGAAAAATGTCCAGTCGCCCCAGCGTTCTACCCATTTATCTGCATGCTCAAGGTCCTTTTCTTTGAGCAAGAACCATTTACCGTGCGATTCGACGAAGCTGCGTCCGCCGTAGAGACCCAGAAAATAAGAAGGAATCGAGCCCAGCACGCAGCCGATCGCACCGGCCAGAGCTGCCAGGTGGATATTCATTTTGCCTTGCTGCACCAGAATCCCGGCGGTCGGCATGATCGCTTCACTGGGAAGAGGAATGTTAGCGGATTCAATTGCCATCATAATAATGATGCCTGGATAGCCCCAGCTTGCCACTGCATCTCTGATCATCTGAAGAATAGGATCGATGAACTGGTGTAACACGTAGAGACCTCTTCGTCGGAAAATAGTTCGAGCATTCTAACTGTTAATTTGTATTCTTACTGGAAACCCAGTTCAGATATGGAGATCTCAAGTGTTTCTCGGGCTGCTAAAACTAAGCATGATAGGAAAAATACTTTTAGCTGAGCATTCACTAATACGGTAACGAACCGGAATACTTATGAATACAAGTGCGCCTCTTCAGTTCAAAACGGGAACTCGATTTTTTACGATTGCCACTGCCGGGCATGTCGACCACGGCAAAACCAGTCTTTTGAAAAAACTGACCGGTATTGACCCCGATCGTCTCAAAGAAGAAAAAGAAAGGCAGATGACCACCGACCTCGGATTTGCTTATCTGCCGCTCTCGGGCGATCTGGTTCTTGGTTTTGTTGATGTGCCGGGGCACGGCAAATTCTTGAAAAACATGCTTGCCGGAGTTGGCGGTATCGACATCGCACTTCTGGTGGTGGCAGCCGACGAAGGACCGATGCCGCAGACCAGGCAGCATGTTCGTATTTTGAGCCTGCTTGGCGTCAAAGAAGCGGTGGTGGCTCTTACAAAAATAGATCTCGTAGAGGAGCCTGAGCAGGTTGAGCTTGTAAAAGAGGAAGTCGAAAATTTGCTTCTGGCGCATGGCATAAAGGCTCTGGCTTTCTGTCCTCTGTCTTCAACGACTGGAGAAGGTATTGACCGCCTAGAGCAAAAGCTGAAAGATATTCTTGAGAGAGCCAAAGAGCCCGCCAAAAAAGGGAGCCTTTTGTTGCCCGTAGACCGGGTTTTCAGTAAAGCGGGATTCGGCACTGTGATTACTGGAACGCTGGTGAAAGGAAAGCTGGCTGTCGGTGATCAAATATTTGTTGAACCGGGAAATTTGAGTGCCAGAGTAAGGCGTCTGGAAAGTCACGGGCAGTCTTTAAACGAAGCTGGTCCCGGGCAGAGAGTTGCCTGCAATATCGTGGTGAAAGACGGCGTAAAGCTCAGGCGCGGGCATGTACTTTCAGGAAAAAGTATCAGCCCTACTCGTTCAATGATTGTCAGTCTTCTGGATAAGCCGCGCTTGCTCAAGCAAGATTTGAGCGAGCGCTTATCCGATCAACCGATCCGCCTGTATCACGGGACTGCCGAGTATCAAGGTTATTTACGCTGGGTGGAAGACCGGGCCTTAGAGGAGTCCGCAACTGCCGGTGATCAAAAAGGTTTTGCCCTGGTCGCATTGCAGGATGATGCCGTAATCTCGGCGCTCGATCGTTTCGTAATTCGTTTGACTGACGACACTATATACGGTGGCGAAATACTTTTGAGGGAACGCCCTCGATGGTTGAGTAAAAGCGAGATTTTGAAGCTTGCTGCTTTATTGGATGCAGGCAATTACAAGGAATCCCTGCATCTTTATCTCGATGATTCTCCTCATCTCATGCTGAAAGAAGAGCAATTGACTGCGATTCTTCCTGAGGCTCATCTGGAAAGGCTAGTTTCTGACGGCGTTGCTTCCGGCGAACTCTGTCGACTGGGTGATTATCTTTTAAGTATGAAGTCCAGGCAGGAGCTTGGAGAAAAACTCCGTGCTAAAACCGCCGAGATTCTAAGTTCTGCAGAAGAGTCTTCCGATGGCGCAGGGCTGGAGCTTGTTCGAAGTTCCATGCACCCGCGCCTTGAGCGCGTCGCTTTCCAGCTATTGCTTGAAGATGAAGTTGGCAGAGGAGGGCTTTTACGTCATGGCGATAAGATAAGTCTGCCGGGCGCAAAAGCGCTAGCGCCTGTTTCGGCTCAGCAAAGTGGAGCTGAAGCTAAAATACTTGAGGTTTTGTCTGAACACTGGTGCCTGGAAGTGGATGACCTGGCAAATCTGGCCGGCGTTGATTTGAAAACGGCAAAGTCCGCGCTGAATGCCCTTTCGAAATCCGGTGAAGTTGTGATCGCAAGCTATGATTTCATTGCCCGGCAGAGCAAAATCGACGAGGCTCATCAAATACTTTCAGATCTCTGGAACGCAAAACGAGTGATTGCACCAACTGATTTTAAAGAAAAACTCGGCGTGACTCGCAAATATGCGATGGCCCTTCTGCAATATTTCGATGACTCGAAAGTTACAAGAAGATTGGATTCGGGGCGAGTTTTGCTTAAGGGACCGAAACGGAGCTAGCGTCCGTCTTTTTTGCGAAAAGGCTTTTGAGCTTTAGCAAAATCGCTTCCAGATCTTTTGAATCTATAAATAGAACATAAGAAGAGATCATTGTTAAACCGAAAAACGGAATATTCGATGTAAATTCAATTCCAAGATGCAGTAGCACTCCGCTGAGCAAAATGGGATAACGAAGCTTCTTGAACCAGACAAGTGCCCAGAGTGCCAGCTCGACGGCAAGCGCTCCCCAGCTCAATAATTGCGAAAACCAGAGCTCTTCGCGTAAAAATGGCGGAGACTGGTAACAAAGTTCTTTAATGTGAAAAAGGTAGTAAATGGCGCTGCCGTCTATCCATGTATGACCGGGCAATTTTATCCAGAATGCCTGCCAGTATATTGATGCAATCTGCAATTGAATCAGCCTTTGCGCATACGGAGAAAACTCCGCTTCTAGATTTTCTCCGCCTTTCTTGAATTTCTTGCAAAGCCAGTTGTCCAGGGAAAGTCTTTTGCCGGCCGGCGAGAAAATTAAAAAGAAGGCGCATATTTCTCTGAGAGCATCCTGCCCTCCGCATCCATATGGATAATGATTTGTCAGGCTGACCAGTGAAAGCCAGACCAGAAAACTGCTCAAACGTGTGAAAAGTCCAAGCCCAAGGCAAAGTGCGGACCCCATTAAGATGCTATACAGAAGTCGGCTGCTTTCTGCTGTTTGCGGAAGCACTCGAAAGAGATCAATTACAAAAATATCCTTGCTGATGAAGTGTTGCGGCCAGCCTTCAACACTGAACCAGGTCATGAAGTCCGGCGAGCTTGTTCCAAGCAATGTACAAATTGCAAGCAAAATTCTAAAAATTGCAATCGGCAAAGCCGACTGCGGCTGAAGAACAAGCCGGTCGAAGCTGTCGGTGATTTTGCTCAAGCTGATTCTCATTTTAAATCTTGCTCTTTCACGACGTATTGAAGAATGTCGGTATGGCCGACTTTGACCTTTTCCTTCGTGATTGGGTTTTCAACCTCTTGCCAGTTGATACGCAGGGTCAAAGATAGCGGGCGCACATGGCTTTCCTCGTAAACAAGTTTGGCAATATGCGCTGCTGCTTCCGGCAAAATGTGCGCGTATTTCGGCTTGAGCAGTCGGAAATAGTAGAGAAAATATCGATGATAAATAATCCTTTCAGACATGCTCATTTCAGCTTGCTTTGGATAGGTCCAGAGCACGCTGTTGCCGTTTTCCAGTCTTACAATTGCGGTCAGCTCTTCGTTGAAAGTATCGATATCCGGAAAAACTGTGAAGTATGCATTCAAACAGCTAAGCGATAAATACCAATTGCAGACACTGAGGCAGAGACTTCTGAATTCGCTTGGAGGCGCTATCCAGACCGTCATTGAAAATACATTCCAGAGGAAGAATGTGCTGATTAAGACTCTCGATAATTTTTGTCCAGCGGGCACAGCCACAAGCATCTATTTCCGCCCCTGCCTCTCACGTTGATAATTTTACACCGCTAACTCTAAGATTCAAAATGGAATTGTTGATGCTAATCAGATTTGAACAGGGCCTGCTTGTAGTCAGATTTCAGTGAAGGTATTCGTCGCTTCATTGGACAGGATCTGCCTGATTATGTTTGAATGGCTGAAGTTGATTATCGGGCTGCTCAGAATAGTCTTGTTCTTTGGAGAAATTTATGAAACGCAATTTCATTAGAGTCGGCATGCTCCTGTCATTTTCATTTTTATCTTCGTCCTGTCTTTTTCCTCAATCTGTCGATGCTGCTAAGACTGCTGTTAGAGCCGTTGCTGATGTTGATTTTGGACCTTTTATGGCGCGAATGCAGAAACGAGTTAAGCAGGCCTGGTCTCCTCCTCGTAAGCTAGAGGCAAAAGAAGCTTGCGTTTTATACAAAATCCATCAGGACGGAAGCTTGTCGGATTTGAAATTGGAAAGAAGCTCCGGTTCGAAGTTGGCCGATAGCGCTGCTCTGAAAGCTGTGCAAGATGCTGCTCCGTTTGAGAGCTTGCCTCCGGGTAGTCCTTCGGTTGTAGATTTTCGCTTTCGTTTCGATTACAACGGTCTTAAGACCAATGTATCTTCCGGTGCAGGAATCTTGAATCAGGCTCCGGCAAGCAATAAGCAATCTCAAAACAGCGTTTCAAAGAAATAAATCGGAGCGACGCCTCCTGAGCCGAACTCTAATCTGCCCGCGTTTTCTTTTTGGGGAGCAAGAAGCGAGATTTGCAATTGTCGAAAAACTTTTGCAGATCTTGCGGTTCGACAAAAAGAATGTAAGAGCAGACAATTACATGCTGAAAAATTGGAATGTTCAGGCAATAATCCAGGCAAAAGTGAAAGAAAAGTCCTGCAGCTAGCACATAGTATTTGTATTTGCGTGACCAGATAAGCGTGCAAAGTAGTGCTTCCTGCACCAAGGTTCCCCAGGTTAGAATCTGGGAAACCAGCAAGCTGTGGCGGTCGAAAAATAAGGGGAAGCGTTCCAGTTCCGGCGAAATCAGTACGTAATAGACTGCGCTGCCGTTGAGCCAGTAGGGATCGAGCAGCTTGGTTACTGTGTATTGCAAGTAGAGCAGGCAGATTTCAATCTGAATAAGTCTTTGTGCCCAGGGGCTTCTGGCTTCCGGTTGCCAGCCCGGCTTTTGGCGCTTTTTCCAGAGGGCGTCAATCGATAAATAATCACCTGCCGGTGCAAACAGCATAAAGAATGAATATACGCGCAGAAGATCATCTCCTGAGTTGAGAATGATCGGGTTGCGATAATGTAGACTGCTCAGAGTCAAGTACAATACAACTGTGCTAAGCCTGGTAAAAAGTCCCAGCGTCACAAAAATTGCGCTCAAAACAAATATGCCGAAGAAAACCAGCACAGTCTCGTCTGTTCTGGGAAGGAAGCATAAAAGATCAAGGCAGCTTGAACCAAGCATTCTTTGCATGCAGTCAAAGCTGATTGTGCCGTTTGGACCGAACCAGGTCAAAATGTCTTCAGAGAGTAAATTTGCATACTCAAGCGCGAGCAGCCCGAAAAGAATGCGGAAAACAGATATGGGTAAGCTTGAGTAGGGCTTAAAAAAGAAGCTTTGCCAGGCTGTTGAAAGCGCAGACCCAAATTTCATTTCTTTGCCTCGCTTGATAGTTGGTAGCGGCAAAGTACATCGACGATTTCTTTATTTGAATCTGTTTCACCTGGCGCAGGCGAGTCCTTGCGATGCCTGAGCAAAATTATTTCAATCGGCAGTTGTCCCTTCAGTTTTGCTTGTCCGGCAATCCATTTAGCTGCGTCCGGCCACCACATCATCGGTCTGTCCGTGTCTGTGGTTTTTCTTTCCCAGAGTCTGTATTTATCTTTTCGATAACGCTCGGCAAGAGATAGATCTTGCATTTCAATATTACGCCAGACGGCTGTTGTTCCGTCCGGATATTTCAGTTGAGCGCTGAGCCTGACGTTATAGACATGGGGATGAGGCACGAAAACGCCTTTGCCCTGAAATAATCCGCTTGCCATCAGATATGGACGAAAGGGGAAGGGTGATGCGAGCAAAATATCTTTGAAAGGGAAAAACGGCACCAGTATGAGGCATAG
>JAIEPM010000163.1 GCA_019748395.1 Candidatus Obscuribacterales bacterium | reverse complement strand
GGGAAAATGCTTTCACAAGCGATGCCGCAAGCTTCGGTTAAGAAACCCGGAATCTTAAACGTCGGCGTTTTGCCTCCCAGGACTTTTGCCAGGGCAGCAGCTGCGTCCTGAAAACTCAAATTGGCGCTGCCCAGTACATAACGTTGTCCGGCTTCGCCTCGAACCAGGCTTGAGAGGCAGGCATCTACGACATCTTCTATATCGGAGAACATGACACCGCCTGCCGGATAACCCAGGAAAAAACCGCTCATCATGATCCGAAATATAGTATGGTGATGAGGGTGTGTGTCGCCTTCGCCAAAGGTAATTCCAGGATTGAGCGAAAGCACGTTCAATCCGCTCTTTGCAAAGCGCATTGCTTCTTGCTCTGCTTCGTATTTTGTGTCGCAGTAGTGAAGTCCGTGACCTTTGAGATTGTATTCAATGCTTTCATCGCCGATTGTTCCCGGCGCCGGAACGCCCATTCCGGCAATAGAGCCCATATTGATCACTCTTTCAATGCCTGCATCCAGGCAGGCTTTCATGACGTTGCGCGTACCCAGAACATTAGTTCTGTAGAGCAAGTCATAGTCGCATCTTCTGTATGAAACCAGTCCGGCAAGGTGAAAGACTGCGCCGACACCGGCAAGGGCTCTGCTGATGGATTCAGGCTCTGAGATGTCTCCCTGCAAATGTTTAATGCCCAGCTTTTCCAGTTTTGCCGGTGCCGACGGCGAGCGACCAAAAGTCCTGACTTCAAAGCCTACTTCTTGCAGTCTTTCAGCCAGCCTGCTGCCGAGAAATCCGCTTGCACCCGTAACTAATACCGTCGCCACTTTTCACCCCAATTCCAGCCTGCTGCTGCTTAAAACTCGCTTCTTTTGCTTTCAAACTTAGCTCAGATTTCTTTGAAGTCCCCATAAGTTGAAAGAGCCGCGTCGAGACTTGTGGGACTATGCCCCAGTAATTCAGACAGAGCATTGCTTTTGCAGTAGTTATCTGAGGCGGAGAGCTTTACCTGATCTCTGCTTAAGAGCGGCACGGTTTGAAAAATCTCCAGAAAAGATGCTGCCAGTGATGCCACTGCGGTTGGTACCGCGATCAGGGGCTTGTTTATGCGCAGCAGCTGCATCAGTTTACTTACAAGCTCTTTCATGTTTATGATCTCCGGACCGCCCAGCTCCAGAGTTTTTCCGGAATACTTCGGGTCGAAAGAGGCTTTAATAATTGCTTCAGTTAAATCACCGATAAAAACAGGTTGCAGTGAAACGGAGCCGCCTGCAATCAACGGCACGCGAGGTCTTGTTCTGATCAGGTGGACATAGCGAGTCATCAGCTTGCTGTTGCGATTTCCGACCTGTTTTCCGACAATTAACGATGGTTGCAAAATCAAGTATTCCAGACCGCTGTTTCTGAGCAGCTCTTCCGATTGCCATTTGGTTTTATGGTAGTCGCTTTGCGCGTCGCCTCGACTGCCCAGAGCAGTCAAAAGCATGACTTTGGTCTTGCTTTCGCGGCAGGCTGCCAGAAGTTCCTTTGTTTGTCCGGCATGAAGATCTTCGAGCTTCTGCCCCTTGGGCGGAGCGATACTGCCGATTAAATGAAAAGCACAATCAGCCGAATTCAGCGCCTTTTTCAAAATTTCCGAGTCGCTCTTCAAATCGGTTCTGAAGATTTCAGCTCCGCAAGTTTGGAGAAATCGACAATCCGATTCTTTTGCTTTTGGATGAACTATGGCTCTTACTTGATAGCCGTTTTTTGCCAGTGCCCAAACTAGATGATTGCCGACATAGCCGGTGGCTCCATCTACAGCTGCTATTAACTTCCTTTCCGGAGCTGTCATGATTTTTCGCTGATTTCCTTTGTTTTAAGTTTTTTCCAGATCTTCTTAATCAGAGTAACTTCACCGACTTCATTGCCCTGTGCGCGGTGTCCGAGGTATTGAAAAAGATATCCGAAGAAAATGAGAGCCGTTCCAATTGCCGGTTCAAAAAAAACTTTGTAAAAGCCGTAAAAGGCCATGGGCACGCCGAAAATGTGCAAAACGGCGTTGAGCGGATGCTTGTGTCGGGCGATGTAATCGATGAGGAAGTCTATGATGGCTTTCATTTGATCTGCGTTTCTATTTGACTGAAACGCTTCCTTTTGCAGCGCTGCTATTTTTATTTTTGAAATATTCAAGAGTGACGCGCATGCCTTCGCCGAAAGGAATGCGTTGTGTGTAATTCAATTTTGATTCTGCTTTGCTTATGTCGAAGCCCTGATTTACTCCGGCAAGGCGAAATGCCGCTCGGGAAAATCGAGAGAGATTTTTTCTGGATTCAGGCGGCAGTAAGGGTGCTATGGCGGAAACTGTTTCGCAAGCTGCTTTCGCCAGGCAGCCCGGCACTTCCCTCGTGATGCGGGGATAACCCATACCGTCGCATATCGCATCGAATAGTTCTTTTTTGGTGACGGTCTCGCCGTCGGTGAGGTTGAAAACTTCTTTGTCTGCTTTTGGATTGAGTATGCTCAGCTGAATTGCCGTTACTAAGTTCTCCACATAAATGACGTTGGTTTGTTTGATGCCGCCGTCTATAAGCATGGCTCGACGTGTTCTCAAATTCTCGATTAAGCGCGGCATCCAGGCTCTTTCCATGGGTCCGTAAATGAAGCCCGGGCGCAAAATAGTCAGCATCATTTTGCTGCGGCCGAAAAACATGCTCACTGCTTTTTCAGCGTCTACTTTTGAATCGGCGTAAGCTTCGCCGCAGTAAATCAAAGGGAGTTCTTCGTTTGCGGCGTGCAAGTCGCCCTGACCTGTGATTACAGAGAGGCTGCTTATATGAATGAAATGACGAAGGTTTGCCGAGTCTGCAGCAGTCAGCAGAGTTTTGGTGCCCTCGACATTGACTTCGAAGATCTCTTCACGTCTTGCGTGCGGGTCGACCATGCCTGCAGCGTGAATTAGCACATCCATGCCGGAAAGAGCGGTTCTCATCAGGCTATCATCATTGAAATTGGCTCTTTTAATCGTAAGCTTGCCGGGCAGAAGCTTTAACTGCGAGTCGTCGCTGCTGTGGCGAATTAAAGCCGTAACTTCATGTCCATCCTGCAAGAGTCCTTTGACCGCATGATGACCGACCATGCCGCTTGCGCCCGTGACTAGAATCTTCAAAGAGTCCATTGAAACTAAAATCCCCCGATTAGCTTTGCAGCGCCAGCTCCGAATTTACCAGCTTTGCAATGTCGCTGCAGAAGTTTATGTTGTTTGTGAGAAAAGGTATCTTTACCTGCGCTTCCGGTGCTCCGTCGATGACCCTCTTCTGTCTGAGTTTTTTGAATGTTCCAAGCGGCAAATTTTGCAGGGTCAATCTTTCAAGCCTTAAAGATAAGCGCTTGTCTTTATATTCAAGGTTCTGAAGCTGCAAAGACTGATCTATGGTCCGGGCGACGGCGTTCAAGACCGACTCGGGCAGGTCGAGGCTGCATTCGACGAAGCCGCTGTAAAATGGCGTTTCTGCCAGTTGAACTGCCAGAATGAAGTGGTCGACGTTATTTAATCCGTGCTGTCGAATGGCATATTGAATCGCAGTTGAAACCTGTTCTTCCGTGAGTTTTTCCCCGGTGATGGAACTCACGCCCATGCCTTTTTGCACGAATTGCAAAATGGGTGTGGCGTTTTCAAAACCGGTGACTTCCATGAGATCGTTTATATTGTATCGGTATAAACCGGCAGCTGTTGTGAAATGGATGAAATACCGTTTTCCGGCTTCAAGCTCATCGAGAGTTAGATAGCGCTTTATTGCCTTGCCTTCGTCTTCTTCCGGGACGAATTCAAAAAAGTGGGAGCTGAGAGCTGCCGGACCGCCTGCGCCTTCATCGCTCAGTGGAATGGTGCCCCTGCCTTCGCTTGCCATATATCCGAAGTCTCGAATTTTTAAATCTCCGAATTTTTCCGGCAATTTGCTCAGGTAAAACGGCATCGGTCCGCCCTTCCAGACGCTTACGATGCTCAATTCCGGCCAGAGTTCAGGTATCGTCAAGTGACCCTTAGCTTCCAGAATTTTTGCCAGCTTTCGGGCTCTTTCTTTGTCTTTGCCCAGAAAAGGTAAAAGCTCTTCATCACTTACTTCTGTCGGCTTGAAAGCCGCGGGCATGCCGCCGTCAAAAAGGTCTTTAATCAGGCTGTCTGCATGTTCTTTGAGCTGGTCTGCCAAGAGCAGCAGTGTTGATGGATTGCAGCTTGTTACTGCCACCACCTTTTGACTCATTGCGAATCTTAAAATGCTGTAGTACTTGGATTCGATGTTTTTGATTCTGCTTACAAATTGAGGCAGCGCAAAATATCGCTGAATCAGCGCTGATTGTCTGCGGCGCAGTAAGCCCGAAACAGCGCCGTAAGGCGTACCGTCTTTTGTGAAACCTTCCTGGTCGTTTGAGTTGAAAATTAGATATTTTCCGCCCGGGGCATGAGCGGCAGCCGGGTTGTCTTTAATTAAACCCCAGTTGTGGACATGGAAAGCATGGGTGTAGTCTTTTAAATGTGATTCCGTAATCGGGATGAATTTAGGCTTGCCGGTAGTGCCGCTGGTGGTGGCGTACATTAAGGGCTTTTCTTTGCTGAGTTGCTTTTCGCCGCCGGCCATGGACCTCTCTATATACGGTTCAAGGTCTTCATAAGTGCTCGGGGGGACATTGCGCTGGAAGTCTTTGATGTTTTTGATTTCGGAAAACCTGTGCTTGCGACCGAATTCGGTGTCTTCATTGCGCTTTATAAATTCAAGCAGCTTTTCTTCTTGAGCTAAGCGCGGGTTCTTCAGTGCTTTCTTGAAGCGCTTTATATGCGTCAGCTCTCGGTAAACCTGTCCTAATGCCATGTATGGGTTGAAGTGTTTCATGGTCTTAGCTCGCCTCCGGACTGATTGCTTGGCGTAATGATTCAGGCGATTCAGTCGTGTTATCTGCGCCGCTTTCACTGAGCGCAGTCAGTCTTGAGTCGATGATTGTAATGCCGAAACCGGCTGCTTTGCCGGCGTTGGGGAGGCTGCCGTAACCGCCGAATCCGGCTGTCAGGTTCTCTTTGCAGATGTCTGATTTGAGGAGCAAAAAATTTGCGGCGCCTTCATAATTTTCCATGGGCTCATTAACTACGGCCAGATGCCTGGCGGCGGCGCTCAAAATTCCGCTTTCGCCTACTTGCGCTCCTAGATGAAGCCGAAGTCCGTTTTTGAGCGCAATATCAATCATTTCTTGTGAAGGCAGCAGACCACCGGCTTTGGAAACCCGAACGTTGAAAGCGTCGCATATTTTTTCGCGAGCCAGAAGCTCGGCTTGTTTTAGCGTGCATAAAGATTCGTCCAAGACCACGTCTTCTTCAATTTCGCTGCTCAGTTTCTTTAAGGCATCCCAGTCGTCGGCGGCAAGGGGCTGTTCGTAAGATGCGACTTTATACGGTCGAAAAGCGACGGCGGCTTTCAATGCCTGCTCCAGATTCCAGGCTGCATTTGCGTCGACCCGAATCGTGCATTTCTCGCCCATGATTTTGCGGGCCAGCCGGAGCTTGGCCAGATCGTCTTCAAGATTTGCTGCGCCGACTTTCAGTTTGACCGTGCCGTAGCCGAAGACTTTGTAAAAACTGAGCACCGCCTGTAGTGCTTTCTTCTTTCCAAATGGAATTACTCCGCCGTAGCGAATGCGATCTTGCTTCTTTTTGCCGAGCATCTGCCAGACGGGGACCCCATGCAGGCGGCTGACGGCATCAAGACAGGCCAGCTCGAGAGCGCACCAGGATGCACCCTGCGCTTTCTCGCGCAAACCAAGCCCTTCGAATGTTTTTTTTAGTTTCGAGCGGACAATCGATGGATCATCCATTTCCATGCCGATTATTTCCGGAGCATACTGTAGAAGAATGTTGGTTTCGGCGCTGTCCACCGTTTCGCCTGTAACATAGTCTCTAGGCACGGCTTCTCCGTAGCCGCTGACGCCGTTGTTCAATGTGATTTTCACAATTATGTTTTGTGATTCGGCGCGGCTGGCAAGCGAGTGTCCGAATGAAAAACGGAAGGGCAGAGTAATTTTGCTGGTTTCAAGAGAGCGAATCTTCACGATCTAAAGCGCTCCTTCAGCATGTGCGTGTTTTAAGATCCAGGACAAAAGCAGTTTGCGATATTCCTGCGGATTTTGATCGAAATCAAGGCTGTGCTTGCAGCCGGAAAAGACTTTAAGTAATTTGTCTTTGCTTGATATGCGCCTAAACCAGGCGTCAACGCCGCTCTCATCCACAATACTGTCATTACCTGATTGCAAAAGTAAAGTTGGGATTTCAATTTTTTCTGCGTAGAGTTTGCAGAAAAGACCGAGCAAAAAAGACTGGAAAAAAAACTGTGCCGTTGCCTCAGTCAAACGCAGTTCATCGTTTTTGATAAATTCAAGATATTTCGGATTGTCCGTGAAGTCTTCAACGCTGAGCGGAATGACGAAGGGACTTTTATTGAAGCTTATTAGATGCCAGATCAAATTCAGTTTTGTTTTTAAGTCCAGATCGACTTTTACTTCAATTGCCGGAGAGCTCAAAATCAAACCTGCCAGTTTTGAGACCGTCGGCTCGTCTTTGCCTGCAATCAAGGCGCCGAGTTTTGCGCCCCAGCAGTTAGCCATGAGAAAAAGCGGCACACCGGGATTGAGCGTTCCTGCCAGTTCAATTGCCGAGCGCACGTCCGCCATGAGAATTTGCCAGCTCGGCGCATCGCCTCTTAAATCTTCACTCAGACCCGAGCCGCGGCGGTCAAGAGCCAGCACTGCGACGTTCTTAGCTTTCATGAATCTTGCGGTGTCGGCAAACCAGAGACTATGCCCTTCAATTCCATGCAAATACAAAATCATGGCTGAGGGTTGCTCAGCTTGCCAGTAGCGCAAATACTGCTTGCTGCCGTCGATGCCGGTCATGCTCAGCTTGGCCGCTCCGGCTTCTCCGATTTCGTGATCCTGTGGAAAATTCATAGCTGGGTCTAATTTTAGCAAGCAGCCCGTAAGCTTAAAAGGCGCTCTGTTTAAGGCGCTTTAGATTTATTAAGGCTCCTGCCTGATTTATCCTGTCTGAGGTAAAGTAGATACTCTGTTGTTGCTGGACTGAGCTGAAAAAAATGGGTTCTATACCTGGTTGGCTGCCGATATTGCTGGAGCGTCTTAACTGGGGCTGCACTTCCAGTCCCTGGTTCGGGGATCTGGCCGATGAGCAGAAGGCTCTGGCTCGCGGGCGTCAAATAGTCATTGACATGTGGCCTTTCATTCGTGAGTTGCCTCTTAACATAAGAGCCGTGCGCGAAAAAATTCCAAGTTCAATGACCGCAGCCACGCAGCTTTTGAACCGGCTTGCCGACGACGAAAGCCATTATCAAAAGCTCTTCAAGCAGCAGTTTGATCTGCCTCGTTTAACTGTTGAAGAAATTGAGGCGGTTGAAACCGACCCGCGCACTTTGCGTTTGTGCCAGCAAATGTCGCGCTGCTGCAGAGAGGGTTCTTATGTTCAGGGCATTCATGCGATTGTGGTGGCCGAACTGGCAGCGACTATGTATTGCCGGGCAGCCTTGCCCCTCTGGGAGGCTTATTTCGAGCGGCACTCCGACGAGTATGAGCCCGGGTTAATTAACGATGGGCTTGAATGGGTTCGTCTTCATGCAAAGACTCACACCAGGCATGCGATCTGGATGAAAAGAATGCTAAATGATATTGAGGAGAGTAACAGCACTGAGATTCCTCCTGCTGCAATGGAGATTCTTGATTGTATGTTGTCTCTCTGGGATTGCCCGCAAAGGTCGCCTGTATCCTATTAGTTAAGATTTATCGCGGGCAAAAAATAGGCTGGCAAGTCATTCTTGGCAACATGGACTAGCTCTAAGGAACGCGCTTTTGGACTCATGCCATAATCTCTGAAAGCATTTGATGATTGTCCGAAGCCTTCTGGTAATGACAATCTCCTGTCCTAAATTCGCGGCCTTCGATAGTTGATAAATGGTCCCTTCAAAGGAAAGTAGCGTTCAAATGAAAACCGGAAACTTTCGTCTGAATAGATTGCAGGCCGTGTTAATCGGCATCTGTTTAGGTCTTATGAATCCCGGACTGGCAGAGAGCACTCAGTTGCCGCAGTTATCTTCAATCACCGGTGCGCACAGTCAGGAAATGACTCGCGATGCTGCCGATTTCTTGAATGAAATGGCCAATGCCGCCGACTCTCTCAAGTCTTATACTTTTCAGTCGCACATGACTGTATTCAAAGACAATAAATCAATTGAAGAAAACAGCAAATTCTATTTCAGGAAGCCGCGACAGTTGCGTGCTGAAGAAATGGGACCGTTCAAAAAAGGTTCGGTTGCAGTACTTTTGAAAAACGGCAAAGTCAAAGGTCATCTGGGCGGATTGATGTCGAAGTTTGTCGGCACTGTTGATGCCAATTCCGATTGGGTAACTTCCGCAAATGGCTATCCCCTTGTCGATTCCGATTTTTACGGAATGAGTCAGGTTATGATTAATTTCGTGAAGGCCGGAAAGAAAAGTCTTGTGACTGAATCTCCAGTGAGTGTCACAGGACAGCCAAAGCCGGTTTATGTGCTCGAACTTTACAGTAATTCAGCGAAAACCGAATTGATGAAGCGAGCTTATATAGACCCGCAAACTTTATTGCCGGTTGAATGGTTCGACTACAAAGACGGCAAGCTTTTTGCTCATACAAACTGGAAAGACGTAAAAACCAACGTAGAGCTTGCAGATTCATTGTTTGATCTTTAATTGAGGAGAAGAAGGAAGCGTTATGGAGATCTACCCGCAGACCGTATGCACTGCCGCTCTGGCAGGACTTGGCGCAATTTTGTCTGCTCCCGTTTTGTATCGAGGCTTCAAAAGACGCGGCACCGGCGTTTTTTACGAACAAAATTATTTGATTCAACGCGCACCGCAGTATTCGACTCTGCTCACCGTCATTGTTGTGGTGGCTTCCTTTCTTGCCGGCTCCGGACTTTTCGGCGAGCTTGGCTTGATGATTCTGGCGCCGCTGCATCTGGCTCCTGAGCCTGTCTGGTCTCTGATTGCCTGGCTCGGGGTTCTTGAATTTTGTGTCGGGCTTGTTTTCATGATTGGCGGCTGGTACTCGCTGGGCGAATGTTTTACGACCGATGCCGAAGTGCTTGATGGACACAAAGTTCGTAAAAACGGTCTTCTTGCTTTTGTAATGCACCCTGCTTACAGCGGCATCATTCAGAGTGTTCTAGGTGCGGCAATGGCAGCTGTTTCGCCTCTGGCAATTTTGCTGACACTTTTTCTGGTGGCACCGCTCTGGCTGAATCGAGCCAAGTACGAAGAGGCGCTTTTGCTGGAAAGTCTTGGACCTGAATATAAGGAATATGCCGAAGAGATGAAATGGCGTCGGCTGGTTCCCAAATTCTTTCCAATTGGTGTTTAGTCTGGAACCAAATTTTAGGGACTTCGTCGATGGGAAATATACGTAAGCGGGCCGATGTCTGATTAAGAACTTCTTTGAAATAATGAGGATTACCTCATTGTTTAGATCCTTTTGGCGTTGTTATATAGTGCTCAACTGAGGTAAGTCTTGTGAAAAAATCCATTCAACTCCTGAAAAAAACAACCTTATTGACTGCACTAGCCGCCATGGCTCAATTGCCTGCTCTGGCCGACGGAGCTGAGATGCCGAAAACTCTCAGTCTTGAAGAAACTAAGAATGAACCGCTTGTGACTATCAGCCCGGCAGAAAAAAACAAATTGGGTAAGGGACAGGTTGTTATCGGAACAAAAGATCGTCCGAACGGACGACGCTGGGTGACTGCCAAAATCAAAATCAATGCGCAGCCGCAAGTTGTTTGGGATGCTGTACACGAAGAAAGGAAAAGCGACCCCGACCTTGCCTACAGCAAAGTTCTTGAAGAAAAGAACAACGAGAAAACTATTGAGCAAAAGTTTCAGCTTCTGCCTGTAATCGGAACATCCGTTTGTGTAATTAAAAGCAACGAGATTCAAAACAAGCGAATCGACTATTACTTGCTGAAGTCCGACAGATTCAAGGCTGTTGAAGGAAGTTGGATTTTGCAACCCACCGAGGATGGTGGCACTGTTCTTGAACTTGGATCTTATATTGATATCGGTGTTCCCGCTCCCAGAGGCTTTGTTGAAAACATTGCCGGCAAAAAATTGGAGCGCCGGGTAAGCAGTGTTCGCCGCTTTGCGGAAGCGCATGCAGATAAAGCTATTGCTCACAGCAAGCCTGAAGCACAGATCAAATAAGCGGCAGCGCTCAGGCGCGTGCCGGACGGATGCGCTTGAGTTGCTCGACGAAATTGGACTCGATTCGGCAGATGCCGTCACTGCAGCTGGTTATGGACAGATTCTCCAGTACTCTTTTGAGTTGCTGTGAGATCAATCCAACTTCTTTGGCTCTGCAATCGAGTATGGCTGCCGCCAGCTGCGGATCAAGCCAGACTGATTCACAAGTAACCGAGCGGATCGCATTTTCGAGACTCTTTGAGAAAGCTGTTTTTAAGATATAGCCATCGGCGCCTGCATTGAAAGCTTCAAAAATCGCTTCCGGACTTTCATTGCTGGTCAGCATCAATACACCAATCTCGGGGTGTTCGCTTTTGATCAGTTTGGCGGCACTTATTCCGTCCATTCCCGGCAGCCCGATATCCATGAGCACGACTCTGGGAAGCAGTTGCTTGATTTCCGGCAGCGCTTCTTCGGCGCTGCCGAAGGCTCCGATAACATTCAAGCCTGAAAGCCCATCCACATATAGTTGCATTCCTCTGCGGGTGAGCTTTTGATCTTCTACTATTAGAACTGAAATAGATGGATTGCCCATCTTGGCTCCGATCTCTTAAATGCTCCGGCTCAATCGCCGGAATCATAGACCTCGATGACTTCGCCGTCCTGGGTCCCGCCGTATACCACAGAGGCTCCGTCTTCGGCAGGAGCCATATAAACATTGCCGTTTGAATCTCCGACGCCATCGGGACGCACATTGCTGTCGAACCAGGTGACAGCGTGGGCGGCGTTGCAGCTGAACTGCAAAACAATGGCAAAAGTAGCAAATAGTGCCAGGCTGCCCTTCATTTCTTCCTCCTGAGCGGCATTGACGCTCATCCGGCTTAGAGATCTGTTTCTTTTATTCCCGCTTTCCGGCTTTGCGAAAAGTAGTGTTAAAGGCAATTAAGCCAGATTGCAGAAATCTTGTCAAGTCGGATTCGGATTGCTGAATCTGCCGCTGCGCCCGGTTTGGGGCCGGCTTTCAGTCCTGACCTCAAAGTTCAGTTTGAGCTGAAACTGTTTCTCGAAAAAGGACTTCTTCTCTTTGAGTGCCCAGGTTTCAGGTTCCCAGCTTTCGCCCGGGCGGACGAATATAAGCAAGGAAGCGTAGCTTTTGTCCTGCCCTTTGCCCGAGCTTTGCAAATCAAGCTCGACTCTTTGCACCACCTGTCTGTGGCTTCGATCAAGTGCTTCGGCCAGGCGCAAAATAGCTGCCATGTCGCTGACCATCTGCTGATCGTTAGGATCAAGGCGGGTAAAAGTATCATGAGAAAGTTTCGGCTCGCTGCCGCGGTGATAGCGGGCAATGTTGGCTATCAATGAGACTTCTTCTTCCGAGTGTCCAAGCAGCCCGCCGTTTTTGATCAAATAATAAGAATGCTTGTGGTGCCCGTTTCTGCCGATGAACATGCCGACATCGTGGAGCATAGCAGCCGACCAGAGCAGATGCAGGGCGGTTTCTCCGTAATTGTGCATTTTAAGCGCTTTGCTGCGGTCGAATATTTGAAAAGCCAGATCAGCGACTTGCTCGGCGTGTTCAACGCTTGCCTGATATTTTTCAAGCAGGGAATAAACGCTGCGAGCACGCGGATTCAGATGCTCGTTTAGTCCTGCTTCCAGCCAGCCTTCCTGCAAGAGCATATCCACAACAACGCCTTCTCTGAGCGCCGAGCCGCAAACGACAAGCTGAGACATATTGAGAGAGCGCATGGTTTCCAGAAGCACAATGGACCCGGCCAGAATCGTGCGATTTCGATCGCTGCTCACATCCTTTATGCGCTCGCCTTCCAGCGAGGCTTCTTCCAGATAGGAAACTATTTCTTCGACACGCTCCAGAGTTAAAACATAGCCGTCCAGTTCTTGATGGGCTGATTTTTTGCTGCGTGCCCGGTCCAGCTTGGCTATAGCCTGCACTGTGCCTGAAGTGCCGATCAGCATATTTGAGCCGCCGCTCTCGATAAGCCTGGCTGCTGCCGGTCTGAGCATGCCCCGTACTTCATCGTGTAACTCGCGGATTTCTTGAGGCGTGGGGATCTCTTTTTTGAAAAAACGCTGGGTCAGACGAGCTGCTCCCAGCTTGTAAGACTCGGTGAAATATGTACGATGCCTGTCAGCCAGAATGATTTCAGTGCTGCCGCCGCCGATGTCGGCTATGGCAAAGCGACCTTTAAGTTTAGGCATGCTCCAGAGTACGCCCAGATAAATGAGTCTGGCTTCTTCGCGACCGGAAATCATGCGTGCATCAAGCCCGAGCTCGTTGCGAATCTGGCTCAATACATATTCGCCGTTGTCCGATTCACGAACGGCTGAAGTCGCTACCGCGACGAGCCTGCGTGCACCCTTTTGCGCGGCTTTCGTTTTCATGTCTTTCAAAATGCGCAGGGCCGCAGTCATAGCTGTGGCATCTATAGTGTGAGCGGTGAGCGCTCTGCGGAAAAACGGCACTGCTTCCCGGACCCGGGTGATCACTTCGAAATGGTCTCGGTCTTCACTTGCCTGGCAAACAATCATGTGAAAAGAGTTAGTGCCCATGTCAATACAAGCAAGCACCGGAGGTCCATAGACTTCCACAAAAGACTTGTTATTTCGCCCTTTGCTTGTTGCGGTCATTTGAGGCATCGCTATCTCGGTTTAATTGAGCTGTATTGACGAGCATCTTGTCATACAAAGGTATCATAGGTTTTTCGCCAGTAAATGGGCTGTATTGATTTAATAAGAGTCAATATGGTGTAAACCGCAGACTCAGTCAAAGATGCAGTCTTTTGTTGTTAATTGTAGCCCGGACCCGGGAATGACAAATCAAGGATCAATCGCAGTCGGCTGATGCTCAAAGAAAAAAGCGAGCAAAAGAACCCCAGTTTAAAGCGCCGTGGACTAATTGCCACGCTCTTGGTTTTGCTTCTTCTTCTGACCGGTATGGGCAGTATCGTTTTTGCTTTATATGGCGCTAAGCTTCATTTGCATGTTCCGGTCAAATCGGCTGACGGCAAGTCTCTCAAGTACTGGCATATCCGGCGCAATCTCAGTCCGGTCGAGCTTTTCACTTATGCGCAGGCGCATGATATTTCAGGTGAAACAGAGCTGGCAAGCGAAGACTTCAAAGCCACTTTGATTGTGCCTGGTTTTGAGAAACTGCCCGGACGGCTTAAATCTACTCTGGAAGAACTGGCTGACAGCAGGGATTTCATGGCTAAAGATGACTATTTCTCTGAGCTCGTTACGCACTCGCGTGTTTGTTTCTGGAAAAAGGAACAGATGCCCTTGAAAATATATGTGCCTGATTCAAGTCAAAAAGATGGTTTCAATGATTTTGATCGCGAAGAAATTCGCAAGTGCTTTTCAGAGTGGTGCGCCGTTGTGCCTGATTCACTGAGTTTCAAGATGCTGAGTCGTCCCGAAAACGCCGACATAGTATTCAGACAGAAAAATACGCTTGCCGATTTGAGTTACTCACATTCTGTTCTTGCGCATACTATTCCGATTGCTTCCGGACCGGAGCGCTGGTCTGTATTTCCTTGCAGCAAAGCCAGCATCGAGCCCTTGCGGATGAATCCTGCAATTGAGAGTGCAAGCGATCCGCGTGCTGCTCACCGGCATGTGGTCTTTATGCATGAGATCGGTCACAGTCTAGGTTTGATCGGGCATTCATCCAACTCAAGCGACCTCATGTTTTTCACCGGTTCGAATGGAATTTCAAAAAGAGATAAAGCCAGTTTGCGTCGTATTTATGCAGCCGGATCGCTTTATGAGAGGGCGGAAGCTGCTCTTCGTGAGGCGGCAGCTCGAAATGATAAGTATGCTCTTGTGCAGATGGCTGTGCAACTTGATGAATGCGGCACGGCTTCGCCTCAGCGTCTTAAAGAGATCTTCGAACTTACAAAACGTGCTGCAGCCATGGGTTCGAACCGGGCAATTTTGATGCTGGGCTGGATGTATCATGACGGCAATGGTGTCAGAAGAGACCTCAGGCAGGCTGCAAAATATTTTCATCGGGCCGCCGAGCTGGGTTATGCTCCTGCGCTTCTTGCTCTGGCTGGTGCTTATGAGCGAGGCGACGGCGAAGAACAGAATATTGCTCTTGCTGAAAAGTATTACAAAATGGCTTTGAAAATGGACCTGGCAAGGGCACCACTTGCATACGGCAATTTCCTTTCTTATCAGTTCGGGGATGCAGACTCGCTTGCCAGAGCCGCCGCATTTTACAAGCGCAGTCAGGATAATCAGGTGGACTCGATGATTAGACTGGCACTGCTCTATGAACATGGAGAAGGCTTGCCCAGGGACAATAACGCGGCAGCTCGCTTGCGCGCTCGAGCTCATGAGCAGCTGAGCCGCTTGAAAGCCGCGGATGCTGCTGAATATTACGCAAGAGCCTGTGTTTATGCGGATCTTTGCGAATCGGAAAAAGCTGTCGCTGATTTCAGCGAAGCTTTGAAAACGAAAAGAGATTTTCGCGGTGCTTATCTCGGTAAAGCCGCTGCCGAGCAGGCACTGGGAAAAAATGAGGATGCAATCAGAGATTACGATGCAGCTCTGAAGCTGGACCCCGATAGTGCGCAGGCCTATCTCGGGCGGGCTTATTCAAATCTGGCTTTGCAAAAACCGGCGGATTGTTTGAAAGATGTGGATGCCTTGCTCTCTATTTGCAAAAGACCGGATTCAGACAGGCTTTATGCTTTGATTGTAGGCAGCGTTGCCGCCAGAGTTTTGAAAGACGAAGTCAAAGCCGGAAGGATGCTTTCGGAGGCTGATTCTATGTGCAAGCCTGAAGCCTGGCCAAAACCGATTGTCGCATTCCTGAGCCATTCTATAAATGAGGAAGAGTTTTTGAAGGAAGCCCGGGGCTATTCAAGAAGCACCGAGGTTAGAGCTTATCTGGCTCTGGAGCAGTCCCTGAGCGGCAAAACAAAAGATGCGATGGCCAACTTCGCCTGGGTAAAAGAAAATGGCGACAAGTCATTCTACGAATACCCTGTGGCGCTTGCGCAATTAGAACGGCTGCAAAAACAACCGGCTCGTTGATCCTCAGCTTACGGCGCTCTTAAAATATGCGGCAAGCTCGGCAGCGGCTTTCTGACCGGAGCGAATACAGTCGGGTATGCCCACGCCTTCATAAGCATTGCCGGCCAGTGCGATACCGGGCAATGCCTGAACTTTGCTTCTGATTTCTTTGACAAGCTCAATATGACCGATATGATACTGCGGCATCGAGCGTGGGTAACGGGTGATTAGAGAGAGCAAGGGCACTGATTTTAAGCCCAGGTAAAGGTGAAGGTCTTCCCACATCAAACATTCAATTTGTTCGTCGCTTAATTCAAAAACATCCTGCTGCAGGGCGCCGCCTGCAAATATTCTGAGCACTGCTTTTTCAGAAGGGCAGCGATTGGGAAATTTGACGCTGGCAAAACTGCAAGCCAGTATGGTTCGATTCTCCACCGCCGGTACCACAAATCCAAAGCCATCCAATGCATGTGGAATATCTTCGCGATTGTAAATCAGGTTCATTACTGCACAAGAAGAATATTGAATTTTGCGCAGCTTGTCTGCCAGGTCCAAATCAAGTCCGTTGAGAATGTCGGCGGCTGCAAAAGCCGGGCTGCTTATAATTACGGCGTCTGCAGGCACGAGTGTGCCGCTGGCGACAACTACGTCATAAGTCTTGCCGTGGGTCCCTTTTTCGATAGCAGTTACCGGGCATTGCAAATGCACGCAGTCGGCGGGCAGTGCTGAAAGCAGTCTTTCAGTCAACATACCGAGCCCTCTTTTGAGGCTGACGAACTTTCCATATCTACAACCGGCATCGCCGTTTTCGCCGGGTTTTTTCTCGGCCATCAAAGCTCGAATTACACTGCTGTGTTTTTGTTCCATCTCGATAAAACGAGGCATTGTAGCAGCCAGGCTCAAGCGCTCGGGATCGGCTGTGTATACGCCTCCCAGCATCGGTTGAGCGATGCGTTCCAGGGCTTCCTGTCCGAAACGGCGTCTTACGAATTGTGCAAGGCTCTCGTCTTCATCACCGCTTTTCTTGGGAATGAAAAGGTCCATTGCCATGCGCAGTTTGCCCCCCATGCTCATCAAAGGTGATGAAAAAAATGGGGCAAGCTGACTTGGTGCAAGCATTTGAAAACCTGGCGGCAGCGGGTGCAGCTGTCCGCCTTGTGCAATGAAAGTGCGGCGGCAGCTTTCATTCGTGGAAACGATGTAATCGGATAAGCCGAGATCTTCGCAGAGTTTCAAGGCTTCCGGTTTTTCGGTCATGAACATATCCGGACCGAGTTCAAGAGTATAGTCTTCCAGTTCGTATGTGCTTATGGCACCACCGGCTCGGGATGAGCGTTCCAGAAGAATTATTTGCGGGCGTTCTCCTTCAAATAGATCTTCGCGGCTGAGTTTGTAGGCTGCAGCCAGACCGCTGATGCCTCCACCGATGATAACGATGCGTTTAGGCGTGACGACTGTTTTTTCGTCGTCTTTGTCTTCGCCCTGCATCATCCCACTCAGCCCGCTGCTAGACCCCACAACAACTCCCGGTCTTTCTCCCTCTTTCTATACCCGCTGCCTGCGCTGCTAAGCGTTTCTTGCTTCCTGTTTTCATGGAAAGGCTCTTTCCAGGCTCAATTTTTCTCAATCTTCTTTGTAGTTATGAACTATTTCTACCAGATATTTGACATTGTCCGGATTTGTAGGAGGCAAAATGCCGTGTCCAAGATTGAAAATGTGACCGGCTTTGCCTTTTGCAGCACGCATGATTTCCAGAGTTCTTTTCTTAATGAACTCCGGTTCGGCAAGAAGCACGCAAGGGTCGAGGTTGCCCTGCACGGCTATGTCTTGAAGCGACTCTCGGCTTGAAGCAAAATCTACACGCCAGTCCAGACCGAGCACATCAGCTCCGGCTTCTTTCATCAGAGGCAATAATGTAGCGCTGCCCGTGCCGAAATGTATCACCGGCACGCCTGCTTTCAAGCCTTTAATCAGGCTTTTGCTGTAAGGCAAAACGAATTCCTTGTAGTCTTGCGGCGAAAGGCAGCCCACCCAGCTGTCGAAGATTTGCAGAGCCTGAGCGCCGGCGTCAACCTGAGCATTTAGATAGTCGATGCTGAACGACACGAGCTTTTTCATTAAAGCCTGCCAGAGTTCCGGTCGGCTGTAGAACATGGTTTTGGTGTTTTCGTAATTACGAGAACTGCCGCCTTCGATCAAATAAGAGGCAAGTGTGAAAGGTGCTGCGGCAAAGCCTATCAGTGGAATATCGGCTTTCAGAGAACTGCGCGTCATTTTTATGGCTTCAAGAACATATGAAAGAGCGTCTGCCGCATCGAGCTCCGGAATCGCAGCAAGATCTTCTTGAGTGCGCAGAGGGCGTGCTATTTGAGGTCCCTCGCCTTTCACAAACTCAAGACCGACATTGAAAGCATCAAGAGGCAATAAAATGTCTGCAAAAATAATGGCTGCATCAACACCTAGGGTTTCCTGGGCGTGAACTGTGACTTCTGCTGCCAGTGCCGGATTTTTGCAGAGTTCCAGAAATCCGACTTTACTGCGAATTTCACGGAATTCTTTCATATATCGTCCGGCCTGCCGCATTAACCAGATTGGTGTATAAGCGGTTTTTTCCTTGCGGCAAGCCTTAAGGAATGGGCTTTCCGCTAACAACTGTGACTGCCGGGGCGCTTCTTGCAGCGATTGTCCTGAGGCAGCAAAGCGACTATCCTTGCTTGATTCAGACAACTTGGACTCCCTTAGATGAAAGACAGTTTGTCTTTTAAACTGATAAGTTCTGATAGTATCGCACACGCAGAGGGCTTCGCTTGCTCTTCCGGTGATAAGCGTTACGAGCCCGGCAATAACTGAAATTCGGTAAACAAGAGGCTGTCTGAAATGCAAGTTATGAACAAGAGAACCCTTGGAATCTCTTTTGCTTTTACTGTACTTTTCGGGTTGGCTCAAAGCCTAGCCGTTGCAGCTGAAGACGTTTCGAAGTTGCTGCAAAAAGCAGACCAGCTCTTGAAATCGGGAAAGGCGGCTGCTTCTGCCGGGGTTTTGCGTGAAGCAATCAGAATCAACCCGGACAGCGCTGAAGCTCATGTGCAGCTTGGTGCCGCCCTTGCAACTCAGGTTGATAATGATGCTTACGATACTGCCATTCTTGAAGAGAAGCAGGCGCTCAAGCTTGATCCCAAGTCATTTGCTGCGCGTATCATTCTTGGTCATATTTACGCCAATCTGAATAAAAGCTCTGAAGCCATAAGTATTCTTAAAGAAGCCTGCGATATTAAACCAAGCAGTTACGGCGCTCACCGGGACCTGGGCATTGCTTATCTGGCTTGCGGAAAAATTGACGATGCAATTGCCTCTTTCAAAAAAGCAACCGAGTTGAAGCCGCAAGCGCCAGATGCACATTTGAAGCTTTCAATTTTGCTGGCTAAAAAAGGTAATACAAGAGATGCGCTAAGCGAAGCTAATGAGGCGGTGCATCTTGCTCCCAGAGATGCGGAAGCTCATGTGGCGCTTGGAAATATTTTGCTTGAATCCGGAGACGAAGCGGCATCGATTGAACCTTTTAAAACTGCTCTTGGCTTGCAAAAAGACCATCCCAATGCTCTGAGCGGATTGGGCTGGGCTCTTGCAGATCGAGGAAATATCGAAGAGGGCATTCTGGATCAACGAAAGGCAATCAGAATCTTCCCCCAATTCCTGCCTGCTTATGTGCGTCTAGCAGAGCTGCTCTCCAAGCAAGATAAAAATCAGGAAGCTGAAGAGCAGTATAAAGCTGCGCTGAAAATAAGCCCTGATGATGCCGGGGTCGGAACTTCTTACGGCAAGTTTTTGGAAAGAATCGGGCGCAAGGCCGATGCCAAAATTGCTTACAAGAAAGTGCTGGAAAAATCTCCAAACTTCAAGCCCGCAACAGACGCGCTTTCGACTCTCAAATAGACTGCAGGAGCGGGGATGACTCTTCGCTTCAGCTTGCGTTTTTCTTCGATTTGGCTCGAAAGCAGGCAGGATGCCTGCGCTCCCGGGGATGCTGTTTTCTGGGGATTCTTAAAGCAGCTGTTTTCCGGCGCTGACGAAAAGGCACTGTCCTGTTACGTGCTCGGCTTTTAAGAAAAATTCCAGAGCGTCCGCGATGTCTTCAGGGCTGCCTTCTCTTTGCAGTGGGTTTTTGTTGAATTTTTTGCTGTATTTTTCCTGCCGTTCGTCTTCCGGAGGCAGTACCGCCCCTGGTGCGATGGCATTGACTCGAAACTTTGGTGCCAGCTCGCCTGCTGCCATCAAAGTTAAGTCCCAGAGCGCTTTCTTGCTGAGCAGGTAGGGGAAATATTCAGTATTTTGGCGGACGATATTGCTGTCTAGAATATTCACCACAAGCCCGGATTTTTGATTTTTTGCGAAATCGCGAATCAATATATATGGGGCTTCCAGATGCAGGCTTTGATATTTTTTCAAATCTGCCAAATCGCTTTCCAGGAAGCTGCAAGGCTGCCAGATCGAAGCGTTGTTAACCAGAACTGAAAGCTTCGGCATTTTTTCAAGGACTTTAAGAATCAATCCTTCTGTTTCTTGGTTGCGGCAAAGATCAGCCTTAAAAAGACGGCAAAGTCTTCCGAGCTTTCTTATCTCCTCCGCAGTTTTTTCCGCCTCAGCTTCTGAATTATGATAGTGCAATGCAATATCATAGCCCTTTTGAGCCAGACGCAGAGCCAGAACTCTGCCCACGCGTTTTGCTGCCGCCGTGACCAGTGCGCTTGCTCCTGAATTATCCATTAGCTCTATTCTCCGCGCAGGGCGAAAATCTCTTCGATAACTTCGGCGACAACCTGATCGGGAGTGGAAG
>JAIEPM010000544.1 GCA_019748395.1 Candidatus Obscuribacterales bacterium | reverse complement strand
TCAAACTAAAGCATTCTTTGACCGCCTGTGGCTTCGGCTGTGCCCAGCGTTTTCATGCTGCCTCCGCCACTTGCACCCAGCCCGGTTTCCAGTTCTAATTTCAGCTCCACTTGCACAGTCGAGTAGAGTTGTTCGTCGCTCAGTTCTTTATAAGATTTTGAAAGAATTGCTCGTGCCGGTGAAACGTAATTTTGAACCGGCGCCGGAAGTGAAGCCAGTTTGAAATGAAGATCTGAATCGCTTCCGGGGAGCTTTGCATCAATATTATGTTTGTACAATTTGCTGCCGTCGCCGGCGATATAATTTTGGGCCTGATCAGCGTTATTTAAGTCGCTTATCTGATCAAGATCTTCAACATTCGATTCGGTTTTGTCGGTCCAGCCGTATTTGATTTGAGGGGAAAGCGGCACGGCTGCTTGTATCCAGGGCAGCACAAGTTCATGCCCGTTTTTTATTTCATTGAATCTGTTCATAATCGCAGCGTTTGATTCAGATACGCTTACAGATCTCAAAGTCAGTCTTTCCGATTCAAGCAGAGTCGCCCCTTCGCGTGCTTCATCGTGCAATTTCTCAGAGAGATCATTTAATTGTGCCAGATGATCTTCTGTGCTTTCGTGAGATACGCCTGCATCAAATACAAGTTGTCGGCAGCGAGCGATCATATTGTTCATTTGACCGATACGGTCTTGCTCATTTAGCTTGCGGGCGCCCTCCAGAGCAAGCTGGTCGGCTGTAGTTTGCAAGCGATTATGTACGAAGTAAAGACTGCCGAAAGATGAAGCCAGTAATACCGCTATAACAAGCACCATCAGAAAGATGCCCGTCAGCACCAGCATGTTGCCATTTTCCGCGCGTCTCATTTTTTCTTTTGCTCCTCTGAAAATTTAGTGATAGTGGCATAAAGCTTGGTGCAGCCCAGCCGGTTCAGACTCGATAAACAAATTCATATCCGCCGAAATCGGCGTGTCTGCTTGAGTATCGGAGCTTGGATGGAAATTGTACTCTTCGATTTCAGAAACTATTCTGTGGAAGGAAGAGTAAGGAACTTTGACTGTTGCCACCATGTTCTTGTTCAGGCTGGCAGCCAGAATGGCTTTTGCTATGGCTTTGCCGGCTGCTTGCTGTTCGTCTTCGGGAGCGGAGTCGTTTTTGTGCAGGACTCTAATTGCAATGGCGTCACCTTGCTTTATGTCCAGGCTATGATGTCTTTCCAGACCCAGCGCTTTTCCTTTGCTGTACCAGAGGTCTTCAAAGGCGGTTTTGGCGGACTCGTTTGTCATGCTGTAATACTGGATTTTTGTTTTGACTATCTCGCTTATTTTTGAGCCTGCGTAGTGAAACTGCGGGGCCAGTTTCTCGCTTTGAATTTCGATGGTCCATTCATAAGGACGGGCAAGCTGATCCACTGCCATCGACTTATTGCATACCACTAATCCGGCGATGATACCGAATGTGATGCTGAGCAGTGATTTTCTTCTATTCATTTATAAAGTACTCCGTACTGGCGGGATTTCGACTCAGGTTCTCAAAAGCAGAACGACCGTCGATTTTAATTTGAAGTGGTGCGGAAACCGCCGGTATCGGCGGTCCGCCGTTGTAAATTGCTGGAATAGTAATCCTGGCTGAAAGATCGTATGTGTATATGCAGGGGGCTTTTGACCCGCCAGGCAACCATTCATCGGGGACCCTTTCTCCTTCTTGCAAACGAAGCTCTTCGCCGCTGTTAGCACCGCAGATTACAAGCTCAAGTTTGCTGGAATTGACTTCAATGCCGCTGCCCCGGCAAAAATCGCTCCAGAAGCTATCGCCGGCCAGATTCGCGTATGATTCGCTGCGTTTGTCCGTGAGCGCCAGGCGGTGTGCGAATTCTTGAATTGCTCCTTCGGCAATGAAATAACGAAGCGCAATGAAACTCAAATTGACCAGAGGAATGAAGAAAAATACGACGAGCAGTAAAAAAGCTGCAGCGAATTCAATTAGAGCGGCTCCTTTTGGATCGTGAATTTTTGAGTTTCTTTTCATGCTTCTATTTCTTGCTTAGACTTGCAGCCCTACCATTTCTTTACAGAAGGCTGAAAAGTTTTAGGCTGATTTTGCTTGAAGAAGTTCTGGAAAACGTTCATTGGCAGTGCCTCTTCACTGTCAACATTTGAATTGCTGAAAAGGAAAATTCGAGAATGCAGTTAAATGCATTCTCGAATTCCGATTGGGGGAGGGTCGAAGAAATCTTAGTGTCCGAATCGGGCTATGCTCACGGCTTTGGAGGCATCAGGCATTCCAAAGCCGTAGTAGGGTGTCCACGGCGCTGAACCCGCTTTGAAGCAGCTTGCCTTGAGAATACTTTCTACTGCAAAATTAGGCAGCGCCGGGTTGGCATTCCAGACGAGTGCGGCAACGGAAGCTACGATTGGCGATGAAAAGGAAGTGCCGTTTACGGTTTTGACCGTGCCGTCGCGGGCGGTGCAAACGATGCCCTGGCCCGGTGCCGTGAAAGTTGAAGATAAACCCCAGTTCGAAAAGCTTGTTAGGGACATGCTTGGATCGATTGCCGTGACTACATTTAAGTAGGGCATCATCGGGTTGGGATCGAACATGCCGTCGTTGCCTGATGAAATGAAAATTAAGCCGCCTTCGACATCATGGAAGTTTTGCATATAGACATGCAGGGGGGCGTGCAAGGCTGCGTTAGTGAACCCTACCGGAGGCGGCGCCGCGTAACTTATATTGACGATGCGATTTCCAGTCGGGGTCATGTTCAATAAACCGGCCATAATCGCAATGTCATCCGTCCAGCCGCCCGAACCGGCAATCTGTACCGGATATACCGTAGCGCCCGGCGCAACTCCGGCAGTGTTTACACTGTTGTTTGCCGAGGCTGCGGCCGTTGTTGCCACCATGGTGCCGTGCCCCTGCACATCGGTCTGAGCTCCACTGGAAAGCGCACCGCCCACGCCGCCTAAAATTATGCCGAGCGGACCAGGACCTCCAAGGACGGTCATTCTTGCACCGAAACTGGTGGCATCATAACCTTTTTGAGTTTTGCCGCTCAGATCGCCGATGCTTGCCTGGCAGCCTGAATCGAAGATGGCGATCTTTGTTGAATTTCCCATGGTCGTATCCCAGGCCCGTGGAGCATTTATGGCGCCGAGATGCCACTCGCTTGTAAATTGGGGATCGTTGGGGACAATTTGAGCTTTGAATTTATAGTTGCGGCTGATGTATTTGAAGTGCTCTTTGTCTTTCGTGAATTTCTTTTCGGTCTCAAGCATTTTGCCCTTTTCAGTCCTGTAAATCAGGCATTTGAGCTTGCCTTCGCCCATGCTGCCGACAATTGTTCCGTGTGCTTCTTTGAGGATCTGGTCGATTTCCTCATTTTCAGATGAGGCATTCGGCATGATCAGTAATAAATCGGGGCTGCAGTCATAAACCGGGGGCGCCGTTCGCTTTTTCAGCTGGCTGGGAATCTTCAATTTGTCGTGTCCATCAGCCTTTGCCGCCGGACTTGATAAAAGAGAAATGGCGGCTAAAAATGCCAGTCCGGCGCCGCTTAACTGTTTTGCTTTTGTGAACCCTCTAAAACTTTTGCGATACATAATTGCTCATTCCTCAGAATAGAATTGCGTGCCGGTCTGAGCGCTTTATAAAGGCACTCCTGGATGCGGTAAATTGGCTGACCTAGCCTTGACAAATTCGCTTGAACTTTTAGGAGAAGAAATTTGTATTTGTTTTAACTGCCGATACTTTGCAAGCCGCTTCTGAGACAATTAAACTCGGCTTTGAGAGCCGCTTTTAGAGGCCTGGATGCCGATGAAAAATATTGCTGTGATTTTTGACTTCGACGATACGCTCATGCCGGACTCGACCACCGAGCTGATAAAAGCGCATGGTATAGACCCCGATGAGTTCTGGGGCAAAACAGTAAGAGATTTGCTCTTGAGTGGTTATGAACCGGCGCTTGCCTATTTGAATCGCCTGCTTGAAAACGTCGGCAAAGATCGCCCTCTGGGAGAAATGAGCAATGCTAAGTTGCGTGAGTTTGGACTGAGCCTCGGCAAGAATTTTTATCCGGGTGTGAGTGGACTCTTTAAAGAGCTCCGCGAAATTGCAGGAGGCGTTTCTGCCGACATTAATCTTGAGTTTTACGTAGTTTCGGGCGGGCTGCAGGATTTGATTGAAGAGATGCCGCTGCTCAAAAAGAATTTCACAGCTGTTTATGGTTGCCAATTCGGAGAATGTCCGAAAAGCGGGCTGATCAAACAAATAAAGAAGTGTGTAACCTTCACGGAGAAAACTCGCTACTTGTTTGAAATAAATAAGGGCATAAGTCCCCGGCATGTGGAGGAAAACAAATATGCAGTTAATAAAGACGTGCCTTTGCAAAAACGACGGGTCCCTTTCAAAAATATGATCTATGTCGGCGACGGGCTAACTGACATTCCTTGCTTCTCGCTGGTCAAGCGCATGGGCGGCATGGCGTTTGGAGTATTTAATCCAGGCGAAGAGCGCTCGGCGAAGCGAGCTCTTTTAGAATTCCTCAACACCGATCGCGTGATCAGCATGCACGCGCCGCGATACCGAAAGACCGACGAACTAGGTGCCTTGCTCCGTGCCGCAGTTTCCACAGTCGCCCAACGCGCCCACTTAGACTCAAGTCAAGCCGAAACCGACGATTAAAAGAAGTCCGGCATCTGATTTAGAAAATGAAGTGCAGCCGCAGACCTACTAAAAGAAGCTCCAGCTTCCGCCGGGAGCGCGGGCATCTTGCCCGCTTCTAATGCAAGTTCGCCAGGCTGAATAACTGGTCGATCGCTATTTAAGCGATTCTAATTTATGTCTTAGTTGTTCCGGCAGAGCCCGAGATTTGCCGCTCAGTTCATCGACCATGACGATCACAGATTCTGCAGTTGAGCAACATTTGCCATTGTAGTAAATTGCCTGGCCTACCGTGAAAGAACTTTTGCCGATCGAAATGATGCGCGAGCCTACTCTTGCGATGCCGGGAAAATGCATTTCAAAAAGATAGTCGATGCTCAGTTTGGCAATTACAAAGGCCGTTCCTTCTCCGCTAATGGCCCGGTCGCCGTCGAAAAGGAAATCTACGCGCCCCGATTCCATGAGAGTGCAATAAACAGCGTTGTTGATGTGTCCCTGCCTATCCGTATCGCCGTAACGCAGATTAATAGAAACCCAACTTTTATATACTTCTTCTCTGGTATCGGATACGGTGGGTCTTTCTTTGCTCATTCTTCTTTCCTGAATCTACTCAAGAAGTTGCCTTTCAGGCTTGCCCGCAATGCTTGCAGGCTGTAGTTCTTTTGTTCATTGCTCTGGCGAATGCCTTTACAGCCAGATCTGATGGGTCGAAGCAGGCAACTGCGTTATCCCAATCAATCAAATTAAGGTCATAGGGAATATCTGAGGCGACAAGCAGTCTTTCTTTTGAATTGAGTTTTAGTGCTTTTGCCAGTTCAATTTGATTGCGGTTAATCGTCGCTCTGAAGCTCACAAAAACGCAGTTCTCCAGTGATAAGGTTTTTGCCTGCTCAATTTCATCGGGATTTACCGAGACTGAATAACGATGTTCTTTCAAACGGTTGGTTAGTGAGGGATTCTCTGCTCTCAACGCTTCGGCAAATTTCAGCGGATAGCGAGGATGCTCGGGAACAAATATATCGATCGGAGCATTATTTTTGAAAATATTAAGAGGCTCTCCTCTGGAAACTTCAATCGCAGACTCTGAAGTTTCCATCAGCAGATGATCTGCTGCAGCCATTGATTTTGCCAGAATTGAAAGCCTGCGACTTCGATCGATTTCATCAAACAGAGGAAGTCTTTTCAAGGCAGCAAGCTTTGCTCGAATTGCCTCTCTTATCCGCTCTTCCGGAATGCGTCCATTTTCAACCGCTTTTACCAGAGCGGCATGCACTTTCCTTGATTCTTCGGCTCCGGCGCAGACAAGCAGAAGATCAAGCCCTGCTTCTACTGCTCTGACGCAGGCTTCCTCGAGTCCCCATTTATTTGTAATTGCTTTCATGAGCATATCGTCGCTGACCAGCAAATGTTGATAGCCCATTTTTTCTCTGAGCAAGTTTTTGATTACTTTCAGGGAAAGCGTTGCAGGGAGAACTTCGGCTTGATCAAGGCAGGCTATCTGCAAGTGGGCGATAAGAATCGCCGGAGTCGTTAAGAGGTTCTCTTCGAAGGGGAAAAGCTCGATGCTTTCAAGTCTTTCCAGGCTATGAGAAAGACGCGGTAATTCCAGGTGTGAATCCATGTCAGTATCGCCGTGACCGGGAAAGTGCTTTGCGACAGGCAGAATTCCTGAGTCAAGATAAGCTCTTATTACAGCTGCTCCGAGGCGGGCAACTTTTTCGGGATTCTCGCCGAATGAGCGAGTGCCGATAATTGGATTGGCGGCATTGGTATTGATGTCGAGCACGGGCGCAAGCACGCAGTTAATTCCCAGAAGGCGCAGCTGTCTGCCTGAAAGGCTGATCAGCATCTTCAATCTTTCAATGTCGTTTAATTTTCCAAGTGCCATCATCGAGGGCAGTGGGCTGATTATATGGTCCAGTCTTTGAACCGCGCCGCCTTCCTGATCTACTGCAATAAAAGCAGGATGCCAGCTGAGTTTTCGAACCGAGTCGCAAAGGTCGATGAGTTGCTCTGCCGATTGGGCATTCTCTTTGAAAAGGGTGATACCGCATATAGTGCCGCTTTTCAGGCATTCTTTTGTGTCTTCGTCAAGCTCCGTGCCGGGCACTTTGCCGACAATCAGTTGACCAATTGCCTCTGAAAGCTCGCGTGTCAAATTAGCTCACCAGTTAATCCCGATTTCGGTTCTCTGCTTCTCTCAAGTTTTCAGTGCCAGTAATCTGTAGAGTTCTACGGCGCGCTGTCTGCCTTTGACAGCGTGCGAACCCATGCTTTCGAATACGAATTTATCCTGCACCATTTCATAAGTGGTGCTATCTACAATTACATCTCCCGGGCGATCGGCGCTTATCAATTTTTCCATGCGAAAAGCAAGATTGGCTGTGTCGCCAAGTACTGCCATACTGGCTTTACCTGCGCCCAGAACGCCTGCTGCCACTGGTCCTGTTGCAAGGGCTATATCCACTTGCAGAGGGTATCCGGCAAAAGGCCAATCCGAGCCGGCCGCAATTTGAGGGACTGCATCACGTATTTTCAAAGCTGTTAAACAGGATTGATATGCACAAATTTTGTGCTCAAAGCCCGGCTTTTCATCACCCTGCCAGTAAGCCATGACTGCATCTCCGGCAATTTTTTCAACCTGTCCTTGCTGCTTTTGTATTTCTTCGTGGAAGCGACCGAATACTCTTTGAGCAGCTTGCATGACTACATCCGGCTGATCTGAATAATGTTCCGAGAGAGTAGTGAAAGCGCGAATGTCGGCAACCAGGATCGTCGCTGTCATCAGTTTGATATGCAGTTGTGTGCGTTCATGCTCGTCTTCGCCCCTCGTTTCGTCGCTGCGTTGCGGCGCCGATTCCGGCAAATTCACAATCAAATCGACCTGAGCCACTTTAATATGGTCGCCGTTTTTGAGCAGATATTCCTGACCGGCAGTCAGCCAGTTGCCGTTAAGCCTGGTGCCGTTGGTGGAACTGTTGTCGCGGATGCTCCAGCCCTCCGGGCTCGGTCTAAGTTCGGCGTGAAGACTTGAGACTTCAGGTATCGGCAGTACCAGCTTTCGAGGTCCGGTAGGTGAGCCCGGTTTTCGGCCAATCTCCAGGACTTTGCCGTGCTCAAGCTCAAAGAAAAATGCATCCGGGGTTCCGGAATTGACGACAAGATACCCAGCAAATTCCATTTGTTTTTCAGCTGTCACGGTTGAGAATTGCTCTTTGGGCAGGCGGCTTGATTCAAGCTCTCAGTAAAAAACTTATTCGGGGTCTTGTACAGAAGAATTATACCCCCCGGACATATATTGTCCGGGGGGCATAGTGGAATTTATACAGGCTGCTTAGTGAGCGACCTTTTCAAGTGACTTTTTTAGCGTTTCTACCTTATCGAGTTTTTCCCAGGGCAGTTCGAGGTCTGTGCGACCAAAATGTCCGTAGGCTGCAACTCTCTGGAAGAACTTGCCACCGTTTTGCTTGGGAAGAAGATTCAACTCAAGCTGTTTAATGATGGCTGCCGGGCGCAGGTCGAAAGTCTTCTTTACAAGCTCCTGGATTTCTTCATCAGAAATCTTGCCTGTGCCGAATGTTGTCACCAGCACGGATACCGGATGAGCTACGCCGATAGCGTAAGCAATTTGGACTTCAGCTCGCCTTGCCAGCCCTGCAGCCACAATGTTTTTGGCTACATAGCGAGCCGCGTAAGCTGCGCTGCGATCCACTTTGGTCGGGTCTTTTCCAGAGAAAGCGCCGCCGCCGTGACGTGCATAACCGCCGTAAGTGTCGACGATAATTTTGCGTCCGGTGAGTCCGGCGTCGGCTTGTGGTCCGCCCAGTACAAAGCGACCGGAAGGATTGATGAAATAACGTGTGTCTGCATCTGGTTTTAGCGAAATGTCCTGGAAGACCGGCATGATCACGTATTTCTTCAAATCTTCAGCGATGCGAGCTTGCAAAGCATCATTGTCGACAATGTTGTCGATGCTTGGTTCGTGCTGTGTTGAGATTACGACTGAATGAACCTTTACCGGCTTTTCGCCGTCGTATTCAATAGTTACTTGAGTCTTACCATCAGGACGCAAATATTTCAGAACGCCGAGTTTGCGAACTTCTGAAAGTCTGCGTGCCATGCGGTGAGCAAGCGAGATCGGCATCGGCATATATTCCGGCGTTTCATCGCAGGCATAACCGAACATCATGCCCTGGTCGCCGGCGCCAATCTGGTCGAACTCGTCGCTGTTGGATTCGCCGCGCTTTTCAAGAGCCTGGTCGACACCACCGGCAATATCCGGTGATTGTTTGTCGAGTGAAACTACGACGCCGCAAGTGCGAGCATCAAAGCCACCACCGCGTTCACCTTCATAGCCGATTTCGGCAATGGTTTTGCGAACAACTTCCTGAACGTCTATCTGAGCGGTGGTGTTGATTTCACCGGCTACGACCACGAGTCCGGTTGTGACCAGACACTCGGCAGCAACACGTCCTTTAGGGTCCTGGGACAGTATAGTGTCGAGAATAGCGTCTGAAATCTGGTCGCAAACCTTATCTGGGTGTCCCTCTGTGACCGACTCCGATGTGAATAAATGTCTGTTTGGCACCTGAAACTTCTCCTATGCCAGTAAGCAAGCGTTATGCAATGGTCGTCAGTTTAACAGGAATAGCTATTGAAGACCCGAAGGCTTGGCTTAAACTCAGTGAATAAACGGCTAAACGCCCTATATGCGGGAGATAGCCTCTGTCTGGAAATTTTAGTCAAGTCGCTAATTTCATTTACGCTCTGCAATCTGTGGGTGTTACCATATTAGTCAGGATGCGGCAGGCTTTGTTGGGGGCTTTCGCCTGGATGCCGATATCCCTGGATTAAGGAGTCATATGGCTACAGCTTACAGTCAGAAAAGCGATCGAGATCTTGTTTTGGCGTGCCAGAAGCGCGATCCCGGAGCCTTCGAAGAGCTCGTTAAGCGTCATCAACGTACCGTATATGCTTTGTTGTACCAACTGGCTCCTGATTGGAATGATACCTCGGATCTGGCTCAGGAAGTGTTTATTCGCGTCTGGCGCTCCATAAACAACCTGCGTAATCCGAGTTCCTTTAGAGGATGGCTGACTCAAATTGTTACCAACCTCTTTTATGATGAACTTAGACGCCGTCCGCGCCGTTTGCCTACCGTTTCTATGGATGAGGGCCTGGATCCCGATGCCGAAGACGGGGCAAACGCAACTCGTGACATCCCCGATGCCACAATGCTTCCCGATGAAAAAGTTCTAAATAGAGAACTTTCTGAAGTAATTCGAGAAGCAATGGTCAAATTGCCGGAACAGTTTCGAACCGCCATCGTCTTGAGGGAAGTTGAGGGGTTGAGTTACGAGGAAATTGCGATTCTTACAAAAACTGAAATGGGTACCGTCAAGTCGCGAATAGCGCGCGCCCGCACTAAGTTGCAGGAATTGCTACAACCCTATTTACAGCGCACGGGGTCTAGCGAGGTCTCTAGCTGATGACAGCTTGTGTAGATTTTAAAGAAGATTTGTCCGCCTTCATTGACGGCGAATTGGAGCCGGCTCGGCAAAGCGAGCTGACTGAGCATCTGGGCACTTGCGAAGCTTGCAAGGATGAGCATGGACAACTCAGGCAAACAGTGTCTTTATTGGCGCAGTCGAAACTTGCAGCTGTAGCGGAATGCCCGGATTTATGGTCGCAATTAGCTGAAAAATTACCTCCTATTTGTGAACTTGTAGAAGATGATTTTTCGGCTTATTTAGACGGCGAGTTGATAGTTCCGGCAAAAGAAGGGGTAAGTGAGCATTTGCAGGCTTGCAGTCCCTGTCATGGAAAATTCCAGGAGCTATCCCAAGTTAACGGTTTGCTTTCTCAAGGACTTGAGCTTTCAGCTTCAGTCGAAGTAGACCTCTGGTCTCAAATTAGAAGCAGGCTTGATGAAGACTGCCAGCTTATCAAAGATGAGCTTTCTTCCTTTTATGATCGGGAAGTGACGCCTCAGCGGCATCGCACCATAACCACTCATTTGCTGGAATGTGCCGATTGTCGAGACCAGCTTGCACTGGTTACGCAAACCGGAGAGATGCTTCGCACCAACTATCAGCCTGAACTGCCTGAAGATTTTGATCTTTGGCCTGAAATTAAAAACAAGATGCAAGTTGTGCAGTTTGCGCCCAGAGAAAAGCGCAAACGGGAGTTCTCCTCCAAGCGTATTTACGCGATTGCCGCTGTATTTACAGGCGGAGCGCTTGCGGCTTTAACCCTTTTCTTGAATTTGAATTTCTCGCCTGTTAGCGTTAAACCCGTTACGGCAGAATCCTATTTAATCGAATCAGCTCTTGGTGAACCGGCAGATATGGCGGAAGCGATGGTGTATGAAAATCAATAAGACAGTTACTGCTTTTACATTGGCGCTGAGCGCGAGCTTTTATAGCGGGCTTGCTGCTTTCGCAGATGACGACGGCAAATGCTGTGTTGACTGGAAGCGCTTAAATTTAACGGCGCCGCAATCGCAACAGATTCAAGCTCTGGAGCAGGACTGGAACGGCAAGTACACAAAGCTTCAGCCTGAAATTCTCGAGCAGCAAAGAAAGCTGGCCAAATTATTGATGGATCCCAAATCAGATCCGCTGGACATAATGTCGACCAATCATACAATTGCGCGCTTGAAAGAAAATTTGCGCAACGAAGCCACCACTAATTATTTGAAAAAACGAGCTATTTTAAATACCGACCAGCAGCATCAACTCGAAACAATGATGCAACAAATGATTGCTACTCGCCAGCAGTCCGCAGCTTCGGCTCCGCAATCTGAGGAGCAGGGCGGATTTATGGACATTATTCACAAAGTTCGCTGGGCCATTCAGCAACACTAAGCTGTGCAAAACGTCGACAACGACTTTCTGAAATTAGCCCGGCTCGGCAAGTTCGCAGCATGGCGTTATTCTCTTGGGCTGCTGATTATTTTGCTGAGCTGGCTTCTGGCGGGAATTGTCATTTTGGTAGTCTCCGATCCGTCCTTGCTCACTCTCAAAGAGCCGAAGAAGCCTGACTTTCAATCTTATATAGCTTTGCAGCTATCTTTTATTCCGCTCTCCCTTTCAACGGCGCTGGTTACGAAATTCTTGCTTGGCAGAAGCTGGCTGACTCTAGTAAGTCCGGAACTCAAATTTGATTTCAAGAAAATAGTTTCTTCGTTTTGGATTTTCCTGCCGCTCTGCGCTTTAGCGCAGCTGATTGGATATTTACTTGCTCCGAGCCAATATGTTTATTGTGGAACCTGGAACGTTCTATTGCAGCTTCCTGCAGTTATCCTGACTGTATTTATCCAGGCAAGCGCTGAGGAGTTGTTTTTTCGAGGGTATTTGCTGCAGTGGATGTCCCTATTAAGCCGGAACACGGTTTTCCTGTCTTGCTTCAATGGACTGCTTTTTGGAATCGGTCATTTAGGGAATCCTGAAATCTCAAGCGATGCTTTAGTCGGCGTATTTGTTTATGTAAGCGTGGGATTCTTTTTTAGTTTCATTACTCTTTTAAGTCGCAACCTGAATCTGTCTATAGGCTGTCACGTTGCCGCCAATGTTTTTGCCGCATCCCTGGTCAACTATAAAGATGGAACGCTGGCAACCGCATCTCTTTTCAGTATTCTTCATTCGAATTCTGTATTTGAGCTCTGTAGCTTTATTGCAGTTGCCGGCGCTGCTCTTTTGATTTTTCGAAAATTGGGATATTTTGGTTTGAATTCCAAGGCTGCCTTGACTTAGCGAAGTTCTTTAATGAATTTGATAAATTCAGCCTGAGACATTCTTATCGACTTGCGATCCGGGTTGCGATTCTCAGGATCCAGTTCGACTAAGGAAATACTGCCGTCTGCATTCCTGTAAATTTCGCGCTCCAGCAAGTTCCCATTCGGAAGGGTGTAGCCTTTTAGAACCTGAAAACCGCCTTCTTTGCCGTCTCTGCCCGGTAGCGGCTCGGTGCAGCGGGTTATTTTGCCGCCGTCCGGCAGTGTTATTGAAGATAGAATTGAGATTCGACCCTCGTGCACATAGTCGAACTTGAGTTCGTCTTGAATGTCCTTAGCTTCCTGCCGGGGTTTTCTTTCCGGGCTTTGCTCTTGCCGGCTTTCCGCTCTGAGTGCGGGCAAGGGACTTTGCCTGTCGAGCCATTCAGCTTCTAAGCCTGAAATCTCTGCGGCAGCTGTGTCGGTTTTAGACCAGAAATTATCCATGACAGTCATACTCCAATTTCGCGGGAAATTTGAGTAGTCCAGATCAGCCAGACTCAGGTTAAATCCGAGTGGCGATTCGGCCAATACGTAAATTTACTCTGAGGCTCGGGAGCAAAATCTTTGAGCTGATCTTACTATTCGGTCCGGAGAACCAGTCCGACACCATGTATGGTGCCGATGATTTGCCCCTCGGGATCCATCTTCTTTCGCAAGCGTTTGAGCGTGGTGCGCAAGGCCTCAACAGTGGCTTCAGAATCTGTCGGCCAGACTTTGTTCAGCAGTGTTTCCTGTGAGAAAACCTGGTTTGGATGTCTCATCAAAAACTCAAGCAGCTGATACTCTTTGGGCATCAGTTGAACGACCTGATCGTCTTTGGTCACCACATGCAAGCTTGGATTCAGGCTGATGCCTCGACAGCTCAAAATATTGTCGCAAATAACAGCCGGACGGCGAAGTAGTGCTCTGACTCTTGCTTTTAATTCAATGTCATCAAAAGGTTTAGTCAGGTAGTCGTCGGCTCCTGAGTCCAGCCCCTGTCCTTTTTCTGCGGCTCTGGACTTTCCTGTAAGCATAAGAATCGGTGTTTTGCCGCCCCGCTGTCTGTAAGCTTTGACAATGTCGACGCCCTCTTTGTCGGGCAGCTGCCAGTCCATGATCAAGAGGTCGTACTCGAAACTCTTAATCTTGAACTCGGCCTCTTCGCCGTCTGATGCCGTATCTATGACGTGCTTTTCAAGCTCCAGCGTCAGTTGCAGAGCCTCAAGGAGGTTCGGATCATCTTCAACTAAAAGCAGCTTTGCCATTTTTACCTGGTTGCCGGGAACCAAGATAAGTGTACCCGGTTTTGCCTTTCTGTTCATAGCTAAGTTGCAGGCCGCTCAATACTGTCAAGTGAATATAATTTGTCGAATCAGCCGTTTTCCGCTTATGGGCAAGCATGCTTCTTGAACTACTGAAGGAGTCGATCAGTCAAGCCTTGTTGGAAGCGCAGGCGCGAAAGCTCTTGCCCTCTGCGGAACTGCCTCTGCCCGAACTGGAGCGCTCTCGCGATTTTCTAAAAAGCGATTTTAGTTGCGGTATTGCTCTGAAGCTTGCTGCTAAATTTCAGAGCAGCCCCCGGATTATCTTGGAGCGGATAGCGCCTTTGCTTTCAAAGCGACTGAACGGCCTGCTTTCTTTCGATCTTGCTGAAAATGCTTATCTAAATTTCCGTTTTTCAAATTCAGCTCTCAGTGATCTCTTGAAAGATGTTCTTTGCCGGGGCGCCGAATATGGCTCCAATCGCGAAGGGCTAAATAAGAGCCTGCGGATTATAATGCCCGCCGCTCTCAATGAAAGATCTAATATACGAATGACTTCACTTGCCTTCAGTTTGAATAGGATGTTGCATTTTTGCTCTTATGACGTGATTGAACTTACTCGGTCCGGCCAAGCTGAGGATAAACTGTTCTCTGTGGCGCCGAAGCAGGAATTTGAGAGAACCCTGATTTTGTATTCTCTTGAAGAACAAGAGAATATTCGGCAACTCTATCAAAAGCTTGCGGATAATTCGGCCGACCATGCCGCGCGATATGAACTAATTCTCGTGCAGAACTTTCGATTTGGAGACCCGGGTTTCTCTTGCAAGGATGAGCTCTTACAGCAACTCTCTTCGGATTTTTATACGCACAATTCTCTTATCTACGCCTTGTCTTTGCTCAACTCTAAAGATTTCGGCGCTTTAGATGTTTTCCGCCTTAAACAATTCGGATTTGAAAACCCGTTCTTTCCTTTATTTGATGCGGCAGCAAGATTAATGCGGCTCACTGATGAATTGCAAGAGCAAGCAATGGACTTCGAGCTTTTTGAATTGCAGGACGCCGCTCTGAATGTAGATTCTATGAGGAGATGGCTTATAGAGTTTGAGCAAGGTGCTTTTCATTTTGAATCGGCTTTTGATTTGAATGATGTGCAAAATCAAAAATTGCGAGATCTCTTCTTGCGCCTTTCGCTTTTTCCTCAGTGCGTGAAAGAGGCTCTTTACTTAAGACGGCCCGGCAAAATAATACAATATGCCGAATTTTTGCTTGAGGAGCTGAGTTTCTTAAATGCAAGGTGCCGAGTTCTTGATCAAAAGCCGGAACGCTTTCGAGCTCGTTTTTTGCTGCTGCTTGCCTGCAAACAGGTACTTAGAAATGCTCTTTCACTTTTGCCATTTAAAGACTTTCCCTGAAGTTAAGGGTGAGGCAAAATACCTCACCCTTAAGCTCCGGGATCGATTTGGAAAATTCGATTTGCGATTTGCAAAACTTTTTGACTAGGCTTTAACAAGAACGCGAGAATTTTTCTTCTCGGTCTTTTCTGCTTTCTTGCTTTGCGGAAGAAGAGACTTCCAGATTGCAAATGCAGTCGTCAGCTTCTCGCCGTTGCGATTAAATGCAGGGCCGATCAGGGTGTTTGGCGGCAACTGCTTGAGCAAATCTTTTTCAAAGCGGCTGAGGTTTTCTGCGAAGCCCGCAAATTTCATGGCTTCAAGAAGACTGACGCAATTGTTTTGATTGCCCTTTGACTCGAAAAGTACCGAGAAACAAGTCTGGCGCAAAATATGAATCTCGGTTCCAACAAGAGGATGCTCAAGATTTTCCGAGTGCCCGATGTAAACGAAGTCGGTCCCCGGCCATGACTCGTTCTGCATATAAGGATTCAGATGCTGCTGCTCGCGGCTCTGCAACGCCTTTAAGCCGTTTGTTTCGTTGACGCTGGATTCCAGCTTGCCGAGAAACGTTTTGACATTCTTTTGCTTGCTCATATCTGCTGAATCTCTTTATGTGAATTAATCTTGAATGAAAATCTGCAACTATTTCTTCTTTCCACTTGCGAGCGTCGTGTAAACTGTGGGAGAAATTAAATGCGGAGAACTCAGTATTCATGCGTATTCTCATTGCGCCAACGGCTTTCAAGGGGACGTTCTCTCCCGCAGAACTTGCAGAAGCGATTCTTTCAGGCGTGAATAGTTTCAGCGAGCAAAGTCATCTCGACGTATATATAGATAGCTTGCCTCTGGCTGATGGTGGCGATGGAACAATTGAGGCTCTCAGTCTTTCTTCCGGTGTGATGAAAAATCGGCTGCTTGTGCGCGGCCAAGACGGAGAGCCGAGAACGGCTTACTGGTTGAAACTTGGAGATGAGCTTGTTGTTGAACTGGCATCTGCCTGTGGAATCGCCGCTTTGAGAGAACTCAGACCGATGGCTGCCGATACGCGCGGCTTAGGCGAGCTTATGCGGCATCTTTTGGAAACTGAAAAGTTCAGCGGCTTTGTAATAGCGCTTGGAGGGAGTGCCTCCACTGATGGTGGCGCCGGGGCGCTTCATGAATTGGGAGTGCGCTTCTTCGATGCCGCCGGCGATAATGTTGTCCCCGCCGGCGGTGGCAGTCTCAAAAGGATCGCCCGACTGGATCTTAGCCGGGCGGAGTCTTTGCTTTCCGGAAAACGCCTTCGTATCGCTTGTGATGTTAATAATCCTCTATTGGGCGGCGACGGCGCTGCTTATGTTTTTGCTCCTCAGAAAGGGGCAGATCCCGAGCAAGTCAAAGAACTTGATTCGGCACTGGCTCATTTCGCCGACTGTCTGGAGTTTGCAAGCGGCAGAAAAGTCAGAAGTCTTGCCGGGGCTGGTGCCGCCGGTGGTACCGCTTTCGGTTTTTCTGCCGCCTTTGGAGCCGAGATAATTTCGGGTTTTGAGTGGATGTCCGGTATCCTGAATCTTGAAAAACGGCTTGAGTCGTGCGATCTGCTCATTACGGGCGAGGGGCGCATTGATGAGAGCTCATTGCAGGGAAAAGTTGTCGGTTCACTGCGAAATCTCTGCTTAGCCAAATCAAAGCAGATTATCTATCTTGCCGGCGCGCTAGCCCTTTCACCGGCATTCAAAGCTGAAGCCAACGAGCATTTCGTTAATGCCGCTTCTCCCGGAGCTATTGCCGGGCTTGCAGATATTGCCGCT
The DNA here is from genome assembly GCA_019748395.1 of Candidatus Obscuribacterales bacterium. Taxonomy (GTDB): domain Bacteria; phylum Cyanobacteriota; class Vampirovibrionia; order Obscuribacterales; family Obscuribacteraceae; genus JAIEPM01. The sequence continues at coordinate 3,081 of JAIEPM010000544.1, read as the reverse complement.
GCCGTCAGCAGCTCTCTTAAATGCCTCTACAGCAAAAGCTGATCCGAGCGGGGAGCAGCGCCAAGTTGGCGGCTTTCTCAATTATTCAACTTGAGTCCTTAACTAGTTGGACTTACCGTTGCCGTAAAGGAAAGAGAGATCCGGTGCCAGCGACGGAGAAACCGGTCCGGCGTTCGGCATTTGCGAAGCATCAAGTGTGGCGGCAGCCGCGGCTCCAGGTCCGCCCAGGTTCTGTTGCGGTACGTAAGACAGTTCTTGCGGTGCAGGCTGTGCCTGGAAGTAACCTTCAGCCGGCGCTGCGGCATTTTGAGGTGCCATTGCCTGTGGTGCCATTTGCTGGGCGGGCATGGCGTTTGGATCAACCATTGGTGCTTGTGCCGGAGCCGCCTGGCTGATTGTCTGTGCTCCCGGCATTTGCAAATGAGTGCCGGAATAAATCAGGCTGGGGTTCTGGCCGATTACAGCTTTGTTGGCGTCGTAAATTTCACCCCAGCGGCTTCCGTCTCCAAGCTTGCCTTTGGCAATATCCCAGAGGTTGTCGCCCGGTTGTACCGTGTAATCACCGGCTGCACTTGCATCTGTAATTTGAGTGCTGTCCGCGCCCGGCATCTTGAGGTCCAGACCGCCGTGGATGAGATGCGGATTGCTGCCGATTACGTCGCTGTTCAGTTTATATATTTCCGTCCAGCGCGAGCCGTCGCCCAGTTGCTTGCGGGCAATGTCCCAGAGATTGTCGCCGTGTTGTACTGTGTAATTGCCGCTTCTTTCAAGAGAGCCGTCCCCGACGCTTTGTTGCTCGGCGGCAATTTGCTGGTTTTGCTCGGGAGCTGTTTGTTGCTCCGGTGCTTGCTGCGCATACTGTTCTTGTGCTGCCGGAGCTTTTGCTGCTTCAACCCGAACTTGCGGTTTTGCGGCTTCGGTTTTGGCGATATGCTTGGGATGAGCGTCGCCTGAAACCTGTTTTGAGGCAATGTGTTTGTGCGCTTCGACGGCATGCTGACCGCGGTGCGAAATCTGGTCCATGCTGCCGTGTTGCTGAGCAGCACTGCTTGCGGCGTGGTTGTTTGAAGAGCTGCTTGTTGCGTGAATATTGCCTTTGCTCTGGTGCCCGATTTGATCTACGGCGCCGCGATCGGGGGTGTGTCCGATGCCTGCTGGTTTTTTGAGCAAGGACATTGGTTCTGCTTTCAGTCCGGTCATGCCGGAATCTGCTCCGGCGGCGGCGCTGCTTTCTCCTGTAGGCAGTCCAGCCGGTTTGAAGTAGCTGCCGCCGAATGATGGCGCGACTTCGTTGGAAGCAATCAGGTCTTTGCCGCCCAGGGTGTCTGAAACACCGCCTGAAGGAAGCAATGATTGAGCTTTGTCTGCGGCAGCCGGTGCTGCGTCGCTCAAATGGTAGCCGATATTATTTGATACACTCGGTCCGCTCATAACACCGTCGGACATGCGGAAATTAGCAGGCATGCTGCCGACTTCCTGATTGCCGAAACTGTTGCTGCTGATATTCAGGTTTGAATTAGGAGCCGGGCTTGAAGCGTTTGAAACGAAGCTGTTTGCTCCCTGGCTGCTCGATTGTGAAAGGAGAGACTGCTGGTTTGAGACCTGGTCGCTGAACATGCGCTGTGTTCCGGCCAGATGCGATGAGCTCAAGTTGTTACTTAATTCAGGACCCGAGAATTTGCCGTCCAGGTGCATATTCGGCACGCCGCTGCCGTTTGCTGGAGCCATTTCGAACTGAGCTTTTTTGAGATCCAGCGGTCCTGAAATGTTCAGATTGCTGGAAAAGCCATGCTGGCTGATGCCGTTGCTCAATCCGCCTGAGAGGCTGCCCGAAATTCTTTGCAGGTCTGAAATGCCCTGACCGGTCTGCAAGCTGAGCTGTTGAAGGAAAGGCGCATTACCCGGCAGCATCGAGAGCGGCACGTTGAAGTGCTCGGCGCTGACACCGTGCGTTGCCAGTGCATTCAGTCCGCCGTGCACCGATTCGCCAAGACGAGCCCACATAGCCGGGTCGAAAACGTCGGTCAGGTTGCCGGGTGTGACGAAAAGCGCGGCTAACCATTCAAAAAAGCTCTGCGCTACTCCGCCAAGACCGGGCAGTTTCATGATTAATTGAATCATCGGCGAGACTTCGGCTGCGGCGGCAGCGCCCCCGGCCATGGCATGAGCCCCCATGGCGGCTGCTTCGCCGACGCCCATACCGGCAGTCAGGCTGCCTATTGATTTGACTGCTCCGGCGATCGCTGTGGATTCGGCTCCGGCTTTGGCAGCGACTGCTGCGCTTTCGGCGCCCGTAGTAAAGCTTGGTGTTGCCAGTCCTGCGCCGCTTGCCGGTTGGAAGAACTGGCGTGCTGCGGCTATGTCGGCATGCGATGTTAATTGAGATTCCGCGGAGAGCTGAGCGGCTCCGGCATCGGCTGCGCTGATCGCGGCTTGAGGGAGATCTCCGCCGCCTCCTAAAAATGATGGATTGGAATCTATGGACATGCGTTCGCTAGTTCCCTTGAAAAGGTATTGATAATTTACCTTTGGAAAATCCCCAAGTCAAACGATTAATGGGAATTTCCCCACCTTTACAGGGGGTTGTCATGCATTAATTCTTAGAAAGTCCTAATCGGGGACCAAAAGCTCAGTCGCTCCGGTCTTGCTTCGAGGCAAGTGCCGCTTCTTATGCGCCGCAAGACTGATTTATCGCTATAATGAGCTAGCTGAGAAAGCTGCATTTCTTAAGCGTTTCTGAGCATAAAGCGGGTTTTCGGACAAATTGTCTGATTTTGTAGGCTATTCGATGAAAAAATACTCCAGTTTTCTTGCCTTGAGCATCTTCATGCTGTCCGTCTCACCGGCCCGTTCTGAGGATATGAAACACTATCTGAGCGTCGTCCCCGCAACCGGTGTCGGCAGAGATATAAACAAGACTGCTCCGGCTGCCATGTCGAAAAGCAGCCCGCTCCAGAAATCTCAGGCGCCCAGGTCCATGCCTGAGCCCAGCCCGGACCCCAGCGGCGAGAACCCGACGCCCTCCGCCTCCCCCGACAATGCTCCTCCCGAAGCTGTTTCCAGTCAACGTTCCTTTTATTC
>JAIEPM010000166.1 GCA_019748395.1 Candidatus Obscuribacterales bacterium | reverse complement strand
TGGACATTTCTACGAAAGCAAAACCGCGTTTGCGGCCGGTTTCGCGGTCCGTGGGGATCGAGCAGGAAACCACGGTTCCATACTGTCCGAATAGCTCTTCAATGTCCCCTTCGGAGAGTTTGAAAGAGAGGTTTCCAACAAATAGTTTGTTATTCATTCAAAAAAATTCCGGCAAAAAATAAAGTGTTCTCGGGCATTGTCCCACATCCAGGGGAGGAAATTTACCTTGAGTCGGCGATCTGTGCGGTTTGTTACGGCTGATTTTAAATCTTTCTACTGACAAGCCGTCAAAGCCTCAAGCTTTGGTTAGTTTTGACATCTTCGCCTGTAAGTTTTTGGCGTTCTGGCTCTCGATTTTACCGGCTGCTTCCAGAATCATGAGTGCGCTTTTATATTGGGCTGTCGCTGCTTTCACTAATTCCTGCCGTTCATATAGATCACCCAGCTTTTCCATAACGGCTGCCAGTGCAGCCGATGGACCGCCGTAGCCGGTTTGGGCAAGACCCATGGCTTTCTTGTAGGCATTTTGAGCTGCCTCGTAGTTCTTCAAATCAGCCAGAGCGTCACCGCTCAGAACCACCGCACGCCAGAGCTTTGTACCATCATGACCAAGTTCTTCTCTTGTCAGCACTGCTATCTGTGCGTGAGCGAAAGCTTTTTTGCCCTGACGCAAAGCCACCTCGGCTTCTGCCAGGTCTTCAAGCGTATTGATTGTGTCCTCATGATTAGTTCCAAGCGCATGCTGATGATGTTCCAGCGCCTTGTTCAAAAGGGGCGCCGCATCCGCATAGCGATTTTGCGCTTGATATATTCGCGCTAAAGCTCTGCAGGTTGTGGCTGCGTTCATATCGCCGCGAATTTCGGAGCCCCAGATTTTAAGCGCGCGTGAGTAATAAATTTCAGCCTGGGGCTGATCTCCGACCTGCTCGTATAAAGTTCCAAGCTTGAATGCAATCGGGGCGAGCTCTTGCTGGGAGGCGACGGCGCTAGTTTCCGCTGCCACAAGTCTGTCAAGCTCTGCTGCAATTTCCCGATAAGTCTCATACTTCGATTCATCCGACATCAGCACGCCCGCTTCATGCAGCAGTCTTTCCAGGGAAATGCCGCGGCGGGCAGCGCGGGAAAGCAAATCAACAGCAAGCTGCTCTGAAAGTACTCCCTGCCGAACGCAGAACTGCGCTTTCAGTGCCGATTGAAACTCCTGATCGCCAACCATGCAATTTTCGCGCAATACAATTCCAAGTGGCTGTTCAGTTTGCTTGGACATGCGCAGCGCCGTGTTCAATTCTCCATCCGAAAGCAGCCCCGCCATTTTGAGCAATTCGCCGATTGGCTGCGGTCGAGCGGGAGGCGCCTGCACACTGGCGGCAGTTACCTTTCTCAGAATCGATGCATAAGCACCTAGTTGCTGAGGCAGGTGTTTTTCAAGAGTGTCGAGAGCTTTCAAAAAATACTCAAGTGATTTTGCATCATCACCCTGCGCTTTATGCAGGTCTGCAAAACTTTCGTAACTGTTGGCAAGTTGGGGGTGATCCGGCGGCAGGCTCTCAAGCCTGATATTCAGAACCCGCTGGTAAAATTCCTGAGCTTGTTCAAACCTGCCTGTTGCTAAGAGAGTGTTGCCCAGTCGAATCAGCACCGAGCAGAGCTCTAAATGTCCGGGTCCGAGTGTTTTTTCAAGCGCCAGCAGGGCTTTCAAATACTGACTTTCAGCCTGTCCGCATTGATCTTCGATAAGCAGCAAGTCGCCGTTTTCAATTAACTTGTCCGGCGAATCGGCATCGATAACCGGCACAGGCGCAATGTCCTGCACTTGATTTTGATTGACTTTAAGAGTTGCGCCTTCTTTGATTCTGGCTTGCAGGGCCTGTTGCAAAGTCAATTTCTCATTGACTGCTTTTTTCAATGCTTCAATCGCCAGAACAGGCGAAAGTCCGCGCCGAATAATTTGCTGTGTTTGCAAAGCCAGCTCGATTTGATCGTCTTCCAGAAATTTCAAGAGCTTCATGGCCTTGCCAAGGAAAATACCCTTGGCCGTTCCGTATTCCAGACCATCGGAAAGCTGCTTCGGTGAGACTAATTCTGCCTCGACGAGAATTTGACCAATTCGCATTGCTGCCGTAAAGTGTCAGGTGCTTCTATAAAGTACCTGTTAAATATATCAATAGGAACGGCTTCCTGTTTCTTGACTTCGGCTGGCTTTGCTGAGAAAGCTCGAGATAATTTTCTCAAAGGTATGTGTCTCAGACCTTTTGAGCTGCTTTCCCGTGTTTATCTGCTTTTGTCAAAACAGAGACAATTCTTGCCGCCGCAAGCCCCGCCAGCAATATTACGCTGAGCAATGGTGAACAGATTGCCGTGCCGGTCCAGAGAAAGCTCAAAAGCAGGGCTTTCTTTGCAGCTTTTTTCTGCAGCAGTCTTTTGAGTCCATTGAGCAGAAGCACAATGGGACCAAGCGCTGCAGTCAGGGCTAATAGTATTCCATTCGTGAAGCTTTGCTCCAAGTTCGAGCCCTTTGCTAAATTGCTTGAGGCGCAACTGTCCTCAAAGCTGCTGCTGTCTGAGGGGAGATTGCCGGCGCTCTTGTTACTCGATGTTGGTTTCGCTAATGCTAGTTTCCTGCCGGCTATGCTTGTATCAACTCGATTTAAATAATTGAGCTGTTTTTTCATACTGGCTGAGCTCAAGAAGCCGGTCATATCCTTTGCTTCAGAAGGAGCCCTCAGTCTTGCCGGGACCGAGGGCATCGGCTGCGCTTTGGGCGCTGCAGGCATACTCATTTGTGCAGGAGCCGAAGGCAGATTTACAAAGTCTGAGCTTTCAGTGCCCAGGTCACGCAATTGAGAGCCCCGGCTTAGAGCAGAAGCCTCTCCGCCTGGCTCCTCGGCGGCGTCATAGGCTGTAGGCTCAGAGCTGCCGCCGGCTCCAGCAGCCGCCGGTGCTTGAATTTGTCTTTTGGCTTTGTCGGCGTAGGAAATGGTTTCGTATTGATTTCTGCTTAGACCCTTCATTTGATAATCGCTTTCTGTTTCAAGCACAACCGCGCCTGTAACGCGAGAAACCACACGGTACGCTTTGCCCAGCTGAACCGCGGCATCTGGATCGCTTTCGAAAATGCGGTCGATTTCTTGTTTAGCCCAGAGTGTGGATACTCTAAATGCCGCGTCTTCAGAAGGAATTATTGGGCAGTCGGGAGTTCCGATATGTTTTTCCAGATGCAGAGTTTGTTCTTGCGAGTTTCTTTTGCCTTCAATGCTGGCGATGATATATGAACCAGGAAGCGTATGTGTGGCTCGGGTTGCAAATCTGGAAAGAGTGTCCGGGCGAGCTGTCTGGAACCTCAGTTCGGCAAGTTTTTTTGAGTTTATATTTGCCGCCAGCAAGTATCCATTTTTTTCTTGTCTGCTTTTGAACTCGCTATTATTAACATAAAGAGGAGTGGATGACTCAAGATGCACGTCTTGTTTACAGTCAAAGCTGAAGTTTGAATCATTGAGCACAGGCGCATCAAACTCGGCTTGCTGAGCCGAACTACTCTTTAGTGGGCAAGTGATACCGAGTCGCAGCTTAACCTCTTGGCCGTCTGAAGGAACGGGCGACATTTTGACCAGGATTTTTCCATCCGGTTCTTGCGTGATAAGAAGCGGGTCGCGATGATAACTTACTATCCAGTTGTAGGCATCCTGCACAGACCAGGTGGAGTTGAAAGCGGCTTCTTCCGCTTTGTCGTTAATCCACAAGGTGGCGCGAGAAACCACCGCGCCTTCAGGCAGGGAGAACTTCATTTTCGCTTCCAGCTGAGAAGCGTTATGGTTAGTCAATTTCATCGTCCAGTAATAGGATGCAGTCATAGTTCTTGAATCGACAATGCCTGTTATGGTTGATTTTTTCGCGGACATGCCTTTGACTTTCTCAAAAATATTTGCTGCCGCAGAATCAGTTACAGGCATAGGTCTCAATATTGGATGCGGCGCCGGTATTGGTCTCATGACTGGGTTCGGCACAGAGCTGAGAGAAACTTTGAAAAGCGGCGTGGGCTGACTTGCCACTGCGGCAGTCGCTGCCGGTTGGATTTGAGCTGCGGCTGTGGAAAGTGAACTTGTTTTGGTGCTGCCGACATTTAGGGTGCCGTCGTAAAACTGTGCAAAGCCCGGATAAGCCACAGTCCATAGCACCGGCAGGCTTAAGCCCAGGGCAAATACTGCCCATGCCGGTGCTCTTTCTTCGACTTTGGGACCATTGAATTGCTTCCAGTCCAGGTTTTCTGCTCGGCCGTCTGCATCCAGATCAAATAATTTTGCTATTTTTTTGCGTGCATCCGATTGATTACAGCATTTAGACATGAGAAAGCTCCTCGCTGATGACTTGCCGACAGCGCAGTTCAGTAAATTGGCTATAAAGCTAAGATAGCGCGGAGCAGATTAGTGGAACACCGGTTTTACCCTGATTCCGTTTTTCCGCTCCTCGATGCTCCGGCGTACTGATTTTTAGGATCTGATAGTCGCCTCTGCTTAGCTTCTTTGATTCAGTTTTGAATTCCAGGCTGCGTATGTAGCTGCGCGTTCTCGATTGCCCGTGCGTTCTGCGCATTCAACAAGTGTGCTCAGATCTTTCTCGATTTCACCACGGGCTTGCTGCAGGTCTTGCTCTTTGGCGCTGAGAATCCTGAAGTATAGAATTTCGGATTCTGCATACTCGGCTCTTTCGTAATGCAATTCTGCAAGTTTAGCCAGAGCCGAAATTGCATTTGCATGTGTGGCGCCATATTCCAGTTGGGCCAGTTTTACTGCCGTTTCTGCAAGGATAAATGCCTGGTCGAACTGCTTTGTTTTTCGGTAGTCGTCAACCAGATTTAGCACCGTCACAACCGGGTCTCTATTTTTGCTCTCCGATTGGGGCGGAGTTTTACTAGACTTATTGATTATTGATCTAAGTAGTGTTGGCGCAATTGCCGGATCTATCCAGCTGTCGCCGCGCAGTACAGTGCTCATCGCAATTCCCAGAAGCTTGTAATCGGTTTGCTTCAAAAAATAACCGTCTGCTCCGGCACTAAAGGCTGCGATAATTTCCGCTTCTTCGTCATGAGCCGTCAGCATGATGATCTTGCACTGCGGCATGCTGCGCTTTAAGTTTTGAGCTGCCTCTATGCCGTTCATTTCAGGCAGACCGATGTCCATTAAGATGAGCCCGGGCAGAAGCGTGCTCGCCATAGAGACTGCTTCTTTGCCGTCGCAAGCCATGCCTGCCACGCTGTAGCCGAGTCCCTGCACCTGCTTTTCGAGCAATCTGCGCATAAAATGATCATCTTCGGCAATCAGGATGCGATCTCCTGAGATGGAGTCGGCAGGGACCGTTGATTTGTCGGTTCTAAACCGGTCCAGCGTTTTGGCTGCTCTGAAAGCTACATAGGCATTTTCGTCAGAACACAATCGCGTCAATACTGCAGGGTCTATGAGCGGAGATTCTGCCAGTTGGTAACGAACCGAGGGATCGGGATCGTTCAAAAGTTGTTCAAGATGGTCTTTGCTTAACGCCGGATTTTGAGCGGCTGAATAGCGCACTTCGGCATTGGGATGACTTACAAGTTTGTCCAGCGTTTCGCAGCCAAGCCCGGGGTGATCTGCCAGTCTGCGGAGTAACTCCGGGTCACTGTCCTCTGAGAGGGCCGCCAAAATATGTGGCGGCAGATCATGATCGTTTGCCAGATGCTTTTTCAATAAATGTGCACTTTGATTTATTGATTGGCTCAATTCCTCTTTCTTCAAATTCAGATGTGGATGATGACCGAGCACGTGTTTAATTCGCGATTTGTGCTCATTGTTTTGAGTGTCGAGGAAGAGTTCGTAAACGTAATCAATTACTGTCTGAATCCATGGAAAATCCATAAGTTTCTCGTTGTTAAAATCGCCAGATTTTGCATTCATACATCTTGCCTGCGGTCAACTAAGTAAAAAACGACAGCGAACCTGCTTCCTGTAAACAGGAGGAACAGGCGCTTCATTTGCAAATAAAGAGACAATCGGTCGAGGGGGGGATCAATCCGTTATAGCGACTGACATTACGAGTATACTCTTGCAAAGAGATTTCGACAATTAGTGTCTAGTCGACAAATTATTAAGGACCGGCGAAAAGGCTCATACACACTGACTTTACGGTATCGAGACCATTCTCCGGCAAGATCTTTCTTTTGAAGACCAGTGTTGACGGGCATTACGAAGCTTAACGTTGCTTAATCCCGTAAAGCTCTGCCCTTGCAGAACCTAACCATTTGGTATCTGTTGACGCTGCGGCGGGAGGAGCCTGAATGGTCTAATTGGTACTGCGACCAGCTTTGAGTCTGGTGCCTGATTGCTTTTAGTGTAGTTTTTCCGGTGCTCCATATTTGCGATAAGCAAGTATGTCGTTTGCCATTTTCAGCCCCGCACCTGCTGCTACCAGCGGCAGCGCGAATCGGCGCAAAGAAGGTACTCGTGCTGCAATCGGCGATGAAATTAAAAGCAAATCGCTGCTGCACATTATTGCGGCGTTGCTTTTTTCTGCAAAGCTAGTTCCAGGTGTCGAGAGAACGCCGGTCAAATATGGAAGATCTCGGCTGCCTAATTCATAGCCGCCGTAAATCGCAAGCGGCGAGACCGCCAGCACTTTGCTGTAAGGCTTTAAGGCAGCTGGAGCAAATCGAGGCAAAGTCCAGGCTGAGGCGGCCGACACTGCGAGCAAGGCGCTTGTCTCCTTGCTCGTCTTGCCGAAATGAAGCGATTCAGCAATTAGATAGTCTTTGAAGGATGATTTCCTGCCGAGGATTTCGTCGATATTTTCGGATGATGCGCAAAGTGCTCTGCCGTTATCGTCCCGATTAACAATGCCCACCACTTCGCCTTTCGAATTAATCAATGGGCTGCCGCTGTTGCCTTTCTTGATCTGCAAGTCCGCATCTATCATTATATGATTTGGGTTTTGCTGCCAGCTTGTGCGGCTGAAATCAGAAAATGCAGAGCGTTCTTTAAAATGTCCGGTCGAAAGGAAGCTCATCGGTGCGCCAAAGGGATGCCCAATGACCATGAGTTTGCTTTCTTCGTTCAAGTCTTTGCTGCTATTTTTCAAGGGCAGAAATGGAAAGTTTCGATTGAAATTCTCCGGTTTCTGTAACTCAAGCATAGAAATATCGGTGGCTGGATTCGCGATTTTTACTTTTGCGTCAAAAATTTCACCGGTAGCTGTTTTGATCACAAGGCGACTGGCGTCTTTGCTCACATGATCGGCTGTCAGCAACGTGCCTTTTTGATCGACAAAAAAACCGCTGCCTGTGCCCGAGCTGCCATCCGGGTAAAAGCTGGTTATGTGCACCACCGCCTGCCGGGCTTTAAGGAAAGCTGCGGCTTCTGAATCGGTCTTGTTGTAGGCAGTCATTTTGACTTCATCATCGCTCAAGTTTCCATGAACGGTGGGAATCAAAATTTTGTTGTCTTTCTCTAAAAGAGCTCGCCCTTCTATAACCGGCTGACTGAGTGCTCGAAAGGGCAGCAAGAGGCTCTCCGCTGCATCTGCATGAAAAGGAGACTTCCTTGAACTGTCCTGGGAGCTTTCGCTTTTAGCGGCTGCATTTTCTGGAATATCTGGCATTAATTTCTGCCCGGTGGGTTTATCGGAGCTTAGGAAATTAATGTGAAATAGCTGTGGCTAGATTTGGGAATTCTACGAGTAAGGGCTTTTCAGTGACTGCGAATTTTTTTCTTTTTGCTTTTTTGGTCTTCACTTTCTGAAATTTGTGCAGATTGCGTGCTGCTTTCTCCCGGAGCAATCGGCCGGTATTCGACATCGCCGAAATTCAAGTCACCTTTGTTTTGACCGCCCAACTGGATACCGACTTCGGTGCTGATTGTGCTTCTTTTCGAATCTTCCGGGAAAGCCAATACATCGGTACCTTCAAGGTTGTTCACGGCTTTAACCACAGCGCTGTCGTACCAGAAATCACCTGAAGACTTAGTGATTTTGATATTTGTTATGTGCCTATGTGAATCTACTTCGCAGCTATACCAGCAAGTGGCACCAGCTTTCATATTGATGGTTTCGAAAAGGCTGCTGAACATTCGGTTTCTAACCGTGCGAGCAAAACGATTGTGCCATTCGTTCCACTCCACGGCTAGATTCTGTTCTTCGATATTGCCGATAAGTTTGAGCGATCTTCCGTCCCATTTAGGGTTTACTTTTGCTGTCCCCTTTGCTTCAAAGTCATCGTACTTTGCTTCCTGCATTTGCATGAAAGGAGCTTTTGCTGTGCCTGCACTTGCTTCTGGGTCTGTGTTTTCGCTCCGCCCAGGTGCTCCCGCAATCTCAGCATTTGATTGGTTTTGCCCGGCGGCTTCAAGCGGTGCGCAAATTAGACCAAGAATCAACAAGCTTATCGAGATGCAGCGCATCTGCGCTTTGAAGCGGTTCTGAGGCGAAGAGAAGAGCCTGTCGGTGAACATGGAGAGCGGCTTAAAAATGATGTGACGACTTAGGGCGCCGCATGGCGACGCCCCTACCCAAAATCGGACCCACGCTTTGCCAGGGCGAGGCTCCCCAACTAACCCGCGGATTCTATTGTAGGGGCGCCGCCATGCGGCGCCCCTTACTTCAATGGCGTTTAATGCGCCGCTGGCTTCGACGACGTCCGATGCCTTGCTACGAAATTTGCAAACAGTATTGTGCCGGATCTCCCTTTTGACGAGGGAGCAGGAACATAGACTCTTGCTGTATCTGCTTTGGATGCTCATGAGTTGATTTTACAACTCATGTCCCGTCATTACTGATTGCTGTTTCTGCTTTCTGAAGAATTTCGGCAAGAAGTTTTTCATTTGCAGGTAGGGTGAATGCGAATCTGCATCCTTCGCCTTGCTTGCTTTCTACTTTGATCTGTCCAAGATGCTGTTCGACAATAGCCTTACTTATAGTTAAACCAAGCCCGCTTCCTCCGCGTTTCTGGTCTTTTTGCGGATCGACCTGTGTATAGCGGTCAAATACTTTTGCCAGGTAGTCTTCCGGTATGCCCTGCCCCTGGTCTTTTACGCTGATCTCCACCCAGTCTCCTTGCTTTTCTGTAGCGACAATTATTTTGCTGTTTTTCGGGGAATATTTGATAGCGTTTCCGAGCAGATTAACCAGAACCTGAACAATTCTTTTTTGATCTGCAAAAACAATCAGATCTTCAGCCTTGTTTTCAATTGTCAAATTACGTTGTTCTGCAAATGTCTGAACGTTTGCGATGGACTCTGCAACCGCATCTGAAACAATCATTTCTTCAATACTCATTTGCAGTTTGCCTTCACTTAGTTTCTCAAGATCAAGCAATTCGTTGATGAGTGAAATCATTCGGGTAAGTCCGCTAATTGCCCAGTTGTTGCGAGTTCTGCCCGTCTCGTTGAGCTCTCCCAGAACTCCTTCGCTGAGCAGATGCAGGTAAATTCTCAGCGAAGTCAACGGAGTTTTCAATTCGTGCCCGATCATTGCCGTAAATTCTTGTTTGAATTTTTCCAGCTCTTTTCGATCGCTGATATTGTGAATCACAGAGAACCATGATTCATCGAGTTCCGACCAGTGTGCCGACCAATAAACAAACATTTCACGCTCGGCTTGCGCTAAGAGCCGACATTCAAAACCGGCGATGCTTTCACCTTTGCGTAAAGAATTCATTCGCTCGGCGACTTGATTTCGGTCTTCCTCGATAACAAAGTCCAGATAGTTTCGCCCGATCAATTGCTCCGGGCTTAAAGAGAAAAGCCTCAGTGAAGCCTGATTGACTTTCGCGAATTTGCCGTCTGCGGAGATAGAGCAAATCATGTCTAAAGCATTGTCAACAAGAGCTCGTTCTTTTCTTGCAGCTTCATCCAGTTCTACCGCCATTTTTCGAAAACTCTTGTCCAGAGTGGCGATTTCATCAGTTCCTGAAAGCGCCGGGCAAAGAGTTTGACCCTGCGCCAACCTGCTGCTGTTATCTACAAGCACCAGCAAGCGGCGGGTGATCTGTCTGTAAAAAATGAACGCTACCAGGATGAAAAGTATGCTAATTGCAAGACCAGCAAACACGCATCCATTTATCAGGAGTTTCGTTCGGGCAACTTCAGCCGGCGTTACGCTGCCCGCTTCTCTCAGAAGATTGACCAGATGATTTTGCCTTTCCACAAGCTCATTGCCAAGCGACATCACTATGCGCGGAATTGAGCTATATGAGTCTACCAGCGAGTCCGCATCATCAATTCGCTGCTTTGCTTCGTCTAGTGCATCCAATATTGCATTTGATACCAGTATTACTTTCTCAAGGGCTTCTTTCTGCTCAGGATTATTTCGCAGCTTGCGCATCAGTTGAAAGTAATTGAGATCGATTTCGGCGCAATGTCGTTGGTATGCCTGCTCTGCCAGCTTGTCCTTAGTTAACGCAAAAGCCGATAGCGACTTTACGCATTCGACTGATAATCTGTTGCCCGCGCTGGCTTCGGCTATGGCTTCTTTGTATTGCTCGAGTTTGCGGCTTTGTGCTTCGCTTTGCTGCAATAAAAAGCCCAGATAAAGAAGCAGAAAAAATTCCAGCAAGAGCGGTAAGGCTACAAGTAGCAGCCCTTTTGTTGTTATGCCTGTATTGATTTGAATTGGTAGCTGCAATTGGGTACAAACTAAACATGGAAATCGGCTTATTAGATTGAAAATACCCGTCACATGGCTCTTCTTAACCGTCGCCTGCACCGGGCTTAGCCAGCTCTGTGCAGCTCAACTATTGCTGGCTGCCGATAAAGTATGGTCCGGAAAAATCTTGACGAAATCTGCTTATTCGCTTCGTGATGGACATGCAGATGAGTCCATTCGATTGTTGCAGCCGTATATGACGGTGTTGAAACAAAAGGGACCTGCCGATGACTATGTGAAGGCCCTTTCGATTATGGCTCAATCTGCGCTTCAAACAGGTAAAACAGAAGATGCCGAAAAGCTTTTCATTGAAGCCCTCCGTTTCGAAAAGTCAAGGCGGACAAGTAGCCAATCTCAAATTGCCAGGCTCAGTGATTTCCTTGCTAAGCTTTACTTAGATCAGGAAAAATATAGCGATGCACTCAAATATCTGAGTGCATCATATCAGATCAAAAGTCAATTACTAGGCGCTTCAAGTGCGGTAGTAAAAGGAGCAGGCGAGCGGCTGGATGAACAAGTCGTTCAGGCTTACAATGCGGCGCTCAGGTTATTTAGGAATAAAAATTACAAGGAAGCCTGCTCGACTTTCGATGCTCTCATCCCACTCTGTAAAAACAAAGATCAACTTATATTGAAGCACGACGCAATGTATTTGAAAGCGCGATCCTTGCAGCTTGATAATCAGTGGCAGAAGAGTAAAACTGCCTACCGAGACTTGCTGAATTCCCAAAGTGATATCGAGAGCGGCATATTGAAGGATGCTGAAGCTGCTATCCGTGAGCTTGAAGGCAAATCGCTTTCTTCTAAATCGCCTGAATCGGATGCTCAACTTGTCCAGAAGAACTTTCAGTTTCCCGCAAAGATACTTCCTGATGATCCAACCGGAAAGAAGCTGGATTCAATCGACACTGAATTGAAAGCGGAAAGACAGAATCTAGAAGATCAGCCGCAGTTGAGCAAAGCCGAATCACTTTATCATCAAAAGAAATACAAAGAAGCCTCAGGAATATTGGAAGCCTTAGTGCAAAAACATACTCCCGGGTCCGGATTTCGCCGAAAATTACTGCTCTTGCTCGGCGAAGTCGAGTTTGAAGAGAATGAACTTCAGCGCGCTGAAAAAACATTCAAGCAAGTTCTTGCTGAGAAAGGCTCAGGTGCTCCGATAGACGGCTGGCAACTGGCCGTTGTACAGAGGCATCTCTGGAAGATCCAAGCGCTGCGTTCTGGTCAAAAGGCTGACACCGATATGCTGGAGCAAGCGGTTCATTGTCTGGCAGAGGATTGCAAGGCTAATCCCTTTGATCTGCACCGGGCAAAAACACTGGCAGAATATCAGCAAGAATTGCTTGCTGCCAAATTTGAAATTGCAGACAATTTATTTCTTCAAAAGCGATTTAAGGATTCTATTCCTGAATTCAGGTCAATCCTTGCCTCTCAAGATGATGTTTTGAAGCCGACCATGCGGCGTGATTGTTTATATTTACTTGGTCGCGCCCTCAGCGCCTGCAAGTCTTTTAGCGAGAGCGAAAATATCTTGAAGCAGCTCATTCGGGAAGAAAGCAGAACAGACAATGAGCCTGCCTGGCTATATGCCGGTGCTCGCTGCGAAATTTCCGGAATTTATAAAGAACAAAAGCAGGAAAGAAAATCTCTGGAGTGGCTGCAAAACGCGGTTACTTATCTTGAGAATCTTTCTAAAACAAAGGCTTTATCTGTAGACGATCGATCATACTTGAATGGACTTAAAAAGACCCTCTCTGCTCGAAGCGATAAGCTTAAATCCGGCGGCTCTAAATAGACTTTCTATCTTTCATAAACAGTGTTCCAGTTGTAAACCTGGGAGTCGACAACGGTCCCAATTTGTTGCGAGGTTACCCCTGCGGTCGGCGCCGGTATTTCGACACTGAACTGGCTGTGCTTGCGGGTACTCTTTCTGAAATGCGTGGAGCTGGTTAATCCGTAAACCGGAATCACCACATTGTTATAAGTTGATGTTGAACTTGTAACCGTCATTAATCCCGGAGGCATTACGATAATTGCCGGTGCTACGCCGTTTTCATCGAGGGTGACGGTTGCGTTAGCGCAAGGCAATTTGAGTCCTTTGGCTTTTACTGTTACTTTGATCAATCGCCCGTCCAGAACCGTATTTACTGTGAGCCCGCCCTCTGGTCTTAAACCCAAACTGTTTATCGTGGAATTGACTTTGGCTGATGCTTTTATTCTCATTGCTGTCAGATTGATATTTCTATTGAAACTGTCGTTCCATGAAAGCGTAGATGCCTGATCTGCAAGCTCTTGCGCGGCTTCCGATGCGGCCAGCGCCAGTTGCTGCTTGTAGAGCACCAACACCAGTGAATTGATCAAAAATATCAGAGAAGATAATGCCGAGACCGAAACAAGAAAAATTCCAGCCACGCCTTCTAGCAGTGTTGAGCCTTTATTGCCGCGGTAGCCCTGATAGCGCTTTCTTGTAAAAATCATCATTCAACTCCTTAACTTCTTTTTTGCGCCACGGCTAAAATTGACCGACATTATCGCTGTAGGCATCGTCGCTCAGAAAGCGAATGTCGAATTGGTCGTAAGGAACTGTAGCGCTGTAGAAGCAGGCTACGCCTTTCCAGGCACTGCGCGGGTCTGCTGCGCCGTTGGACCAGGGCATAATAAATCGCCCGTATGTTGGCAAAGTGACTGCAGACCCTCCTGCAATTCCGATGCTGCAGAGTCCGTCGGGGCGGGAATCGTTGAAATTTGAGCTCAGAGAGTCCGAAACATCTATTGTTGTGGGAAAGGGCAGTCCGTCTGCCTTGAGAAGTGCCAGTCCTTGAACGTGAGTGTTGACTGTAACTGAATTTCCATTAGTCTGAAAATTGATTTCTGCCGGCGGCATTCCCATTTTCATAAGGGCGGCATTTACCGATGCTTTTATTTTCGCCTCAGCTTTTGCTGCGGATGCAGTTGGAAACTTACCGGCACTCCAGGAAAGCTCAGCCATATAACAGGCAAGCGCCTGTCTGGTGGCGAATCGCAGCTTCTCACGCCAGAAATAACTAAACCCGGCGTTCCCCGCGCAGACGGCAGCCAGAACCGCCATCGTTGCCAGCATATAGATTAAGCTCACTGTCATTATCATTGCCGCACCGGCGGCTCTGCGATTTCTTTTTCCAGGTTTCATGCTTTTTTTCTCCAGACCCCTTTTGCCAATAATCATTGAATTGTCTGGCTGTAAGTGCTGCCCGCCGGCATCGTCAGGCAAGCCTGAAAATGCGGCGGTAAATTGTAGAACGAAGCAACTCCCCTGGGTGCAGGCAGGTTGCTTCCGGAACTGTATGGATTTACAAAGAGCCCGTAAGCCGGGGCATAAAGCGCCATGCCGCCACAGGTGAAGCTCATAATTGCAGGAGCTTTGCTGTCCGGAATCGGTGCTACTGCCGTATCTTGCATGGAAATTGTCATAGGCAGCGACTTGCTTCCCGGCAATAGCGGCAGTCCGTCCACTTTTACATGCAAGGTCAACTCAGTTCCTGAATCCACAACTTCTACCAGGCTGGCTTGCGGTAAGCCTGAGTCAGCCAGCAGTTTATTCACGAGTGTCTTGCTGCGCGGCAGGAGGTTCTTTCCGGCATAATCCGGGTTGTTCATGCCTGCCCAGACAACCTGCCTGGACATGTATTCGGCGCAGCGGTCCACAACATTTGCCACCCTGTATTTGTAATAGCTGCTCAATCCGGCTCCCAGTATGAAACAGACAGCCGCCAGAAAAACCAGAGTGATAACCACTACCCCGGCGGTACCTTCGATCAATCCACTGCCTGAACTGTTTCGCGCCCTGCTCATTTTTGCCCGTCCTTGTCTTTAACAACCCTTGAATAAAGGGTAAGTTTGAAAAGTGACGTGAGTTTGACAAGCCGTGGAACATTAGAAGCGGGCACAAAAAAGCACGTAAAATGGCAAGAATTCTACTGGCAGACGACGATTTTGCACTGGCTGAGATGATTCGAGAGAATCTCGAGCGCAGCCAGTATCTTGCTGATGCAGTGCGCGACGGTACTGAGGCGCTGGACTGCCTGAAGACCTATTCCTATGACTTGCTTATACTAGACTGGGAGATGCCGAATTTATCAGGCATTGATTTGCTCAGAGCCTATCGTGCCGAGGGTGGAAAAATACCGGTTCTGATGCTCACCGGCAAATCGTCGCTGGACAATAAAGATGAGGGCTTTGACTGCGGCGCCGATGACTATTTGACCAAGCCCTTTGAGATGAGAGAGCTGCTGATGAGAGTTCGGGCATTGCTGCGCCGACCGCTTCCAATTGCGCAATCGACAATTCAGGCGGGCGATCTTCTTCTTGATACAGATAAGGCTGTAATCACATTAATGGGTGAGGAAATAAGTCTGACTCGACGTGAGTTCCTTTTGCTGGAATTCCTGATGAGACATAAAGGGCAAATTTTCAATGCCGAAGCTTTGCTGGACAGGGTTTGGTCTATGGAGGCGGACGCTTCTGTGGATGCGATTCGGCAATGTGTAATCAGGTTGCGGAAAAAAATTGAACGCCCCGGAAAGAATTCGATGATTCAGAACGTATATGGTCTTGGTTATAAGTTTCAAGCGGATTGAACTTATTTGTCAGTGCTTCGGCTCAAGATAACCGCTTCTTCGTCCAAATAAACTTGATGCCAGTTTGAGTCTTTTGATAAGGCGACAGCAAGCGGCATAGCTTTGGGCATGAATACCCAGGCGATTTTATATTTCTTCAAGACTGACTGCCAGTCGCCTTCGCAAAGAAGTGTGTGTTCGTATTCTGAGACTAATTCCGGCTCGAACATGGAAAAACGGGAGTCCATAAACAGGTCAGGGCATTTTTTCATGTGCCAGGTCATAACGCTGCCGTAAAGCCCTTCGTTCAGCAAGCGACCTTCCGGTATTCCATGCTGATTTAAGTAAGCGATGGCTTTGAAAGGCGGAACGAAAAACTCAGTTGTTCCGGGTATTGCCGGAATGCCCATGATCTTCAAGCCCAGCGCAGTTCCCGATAGGAACGATATAAAGGATAGGGAGAGAATTACATTTTTGCTCTTTTGCAATTTTTCGGCAAGCAACTTATTCCATTGCATTATTGGAATGCGGGCACTGCTTTCGTTAGTAATGCCGGCTTGTATTCCTGCCAGTCCCATGGAGGCGCAGGCAAGCACGTAGGATTCGGGAAGTAATTTTGCGTACTTATATGCAAGTGCGCAGGAGAGCAGATAAATGAAACAGGCAGGCAATCCGTTTCTCCATTCTTTGAACTTTTGCTTGCTGAGCACAAAAATTCCGGCAAGAGCAAGGCAGAGCAGTTGCGAGATACTATTGCTTCTTGTCCAGACCGGCGGCAGGTGATCTGCGTTTGCAAAGCTAACCGGTGAGACGAGTAGATTGAATTCGTAAATCCATAAACCAATGCCCCAGGGGTTGACCAGCGTAGCCAAAATCCCCGCGACTAAAGGCAAAAATGCATCAGTTATTTTGCTTTTCCAATCACTCGATGTTTCGAATAGTCTGGCGATGGAAAGTGCAGCAAGCGTGATTATGCCCAGCGGAAAGAGCATATGGCTGTTCGCCCAGAGTCCCATCGTGAGCCCGCAGCCCAAGCTCAAAATGACTTTCATTCTTTTGCTTGCATTTACGTACAAGCAGTTTAGCAGTAGTAAGGAAGCAAGAAACAAGCTCGAAAATATTTCAGGGCGAGCGATAAACCTGAGGGTGCTGGCGTAAAGTCCCAGTGACAGGACAAGAAAAGCAAGCAGTCCTGAGCGGCTGAAAATGAGCAGTCTCAGCGGCAAGACCACGAAGGCCATTGCAAGAATGATGCCTATGAATAGAAGCAAAGCGACTTCTTGTCCGAGGCTAAATACTCTGTAGAAAATCAATTCAATCAGCCATTGATATTGCATGAGCGGCTGATCTTTTCCGATTTGAGCATAGCTGCAAAGATTTGATGAAAACGGATCGACAGCAGGCAATTGTCCATGTTCAATAATCCATTTTCCAAGACCCAGAATCCAGCAAGTGTCGGGGTCGCGAAATGGGAGCTGTGACGCGAAAACTCCAGCCAGAACCACAATAGTCAGGAATGTTGCTATCGAAAGGAAGCTTGAAATTTTGCTTGCAGATAACTTCATTTAGCACTGCTTGTCTAGTTAGAGAGGACCGGACCTGAAAGTCTAGCAAAATTAGAGTGATAATTGAAATGGCGCGTAAACCAGGATTCGAACCTGGAATCACAGCTTTGGAGGCAGTTGGTTTACCGTTAGCCTATTTACGCAATTACCCGGTCTCGGACTCGAACCGAGAGAATACTGCTTCTAAGGCAGTCGGATTTACCAATTTTCCTAACCGGGTGTGAGGTGAGAGCTTAAGCGCGATGACAGATTTGCACTGTCGCGTCATGGTCTTGCAAGCCATTGCATTGCTATCTTTGCTAATCGCGCATATCTCAGTGCCAGGTGCTGCCCCTGGTGCCTCTCGCTTCCAAGGCGAGCGTTCTGCTGTTGAACTACACCGAGTTGAGACCGGGAATATTCTGCACAGGTAGGATTCGAACCTACAACAACTCCGTTAACAGCGGAGAGCTCTGCCGGTTGAGCTACTGTGCAATCTGACCGCAATCTGACCGCAATCTGCGGACGCCGCTGCGCAGCTGGGTGTAATCACTGACTTTAGCAAGCAGAGATTTGCCGTGAACAATGGATTCGAGCTTATTTGCGGTTTTTAAATTATGAAATTGAAATTTGATTGCAAAGGTCATGATCGTGATCCTCTCCGAGAGTCGCTAAGCATACTGGCGCGTGCGGGCACGGGAGCCAATTTGCTTGGCTCAGCAGCGCGTTCGTAAGCTGTAACGAGGTAATCACGTTCGTTGGTCCTTATGCGAAAAAAAATCAGTCGAGTTGGCAACTGATGTTTTTAACTTAGCCGATCAAAATCATTTGGTCAAGTGTAAAAAGTCACAGTCCGAAATCTTTGTTTTGAACGGTATCACTGGCGGTGGCGCGGGTGACGGCGTTTTGCGCAGGGCGCCGCATGGCAGCGCCCGTCATAATGAAACATCACAAATTTGCTTTGGTCGGCTCGGGATTTGTTGGAAAAACAAGAAGCACAAGAGGGGGACTTGTGCTTCTTCGGGATTTGGATGAATGTTTTTCGCTGAAACTTAGCGCCAGATTTCCGGATCGTCTCTGAGGATGTAGGTTTCAAAACTGAAGAAGAGAGCTAGCATGCCGCAGGCAACTATGATTATTGCCATGATCCAAACTGTGGGGTCGCTGATTGGATTGTGTAAGGTGTAGCCGCCCATGATAATCAGGAAGAGTCCGAGAACTGCTTCTCCGATATATACAAATTTCTTCAAATCAGTGTAGTTGAACATTTGACTGACCTCAGGGCAGCCTTATTTTGTCAAAAGCTGCCGTCCGATTCCTCAGCATATTTGCTCATTCAAACTCGTCCTTGAGGATGATTCTCAGAAAGTAAGTGTTCTTCTGAAAGCTTAGGCGGCTCTAAGCAAAGGCGGTTAAGCCTTCGTCTGCGCCTGCTGCTGGTATCACCAGTAGTGCTTTGTTTCGCCGGTTTTAGAATCTTGTACCGTGCAATTTGTAGGTAACCATGGCGCGCTTTTCGCCTTGCTTGCCGACAATGGAAATGCGTTCCAGTCCATCAAACTGAGCTCCACCCGGGAGTAGTTGCATAACCAGTGCTTCCTGCGCCATTGTATTTTTTATCGGATGCTGATAGCGCAGAATGGCAGTATTGCCGCTGCTTTCAACCATCAATCCAGTCTGCACGCCTGTGTCCGTGCTCAGGTTGTAACCCTGCTGCGGGTTGCCCTGAATTGTCCAGATGTTCTGCGTTTGCATTGAAAAAATGCCGTCCATGCCGGCCTGGTACTGCGGAAGCGCTTCCACTGCGCTTCTCTGCCCCATAACTCGCCAGCGTCCGAGAAACTGTGGCGGCAAAACTCCCTGTACCGGCTGCATATTCTGCATCGGCATCGGCGGGGGTTGCTGCTGAATCCCGGCATTCAGAGGTTGCATCGGCGCTTGCTGCTGAACCGAGCCATTGAGAGGCGGTCCACCCATTTGAGCATTGGGCGGCACTGCGTATTCCGGCACACCATAAGGTTGAAGCGGCTGGCTCTGAATGGTCTCTTTCTGCTCAATGCCGAGCTGAAACGGCTTAGCTTGCGTGCTTGCCCCGGGCTGCTCGCCGCTGGGCTCGTCTGCAAAAGCCGCTCCAGTGCCGATGCTGAGCGAAAGGAGCAATACTAATCCAATATGCTTTTTCAGAACCCTGTCCTCCGGAAGCTGCCGAGCTTATAGTTCCCGACAATAAAAAAGATCAATCCGTTCATTAAAAGGCATTCTAACCGAGTGTCGCAATTCGCGCTTAATTAAATCTGGGCGCTATGCTGAATTAAATCTGCTCACGATTGTCTGAATCAAATCCTGCCTGTATAGAAACCAGCAAGGGAATGTTTGGGTGCAATATCTATGAGTCAAGAAAAATTCGAAGAAACGAATCCAAAGGCAAAGACTGCTGCTGAAGAGCAAAGCGAGAGTCTTTTCAATCGCGTCATCGACACCGCCAGTGCTGGTTTGAGAGGCGCTGTTTCAGTCGCGGCTGAAGTTTTGGGCACGGTTGAGCGACCGGTTTTTGTAAGTAATCAGACCGAATTGAAGAAAGCGCTTGGACTGCCGCAGATGGATCTGACCGGCTTCGAGCAAGAAGCGCCGTATCATAGTGAAGGCACCATTTCCAACTTCTTGCACGGGCTCAAGCATCTCGTCAGCAAAGATGAAACGCTCGGCGAGCGGCTGCACAAGTTTGTCGAAAACAAAATGTCCGATGAAGAGCGCAAGAAATTCGATGGCGAAAATAAGGCTCTGGAAGACTACCGTCACAAGGTTATAGGCTGGTCTGTGACTGCCATGGTGCCGCCACCGCCTTTTCCCAGATAGCCAGAGACTCCGATGCATGATGAATTGGACAGACGCACAGCTAATCTCGAAAAGAAATTAGTTGAGCAAGTGAAATCGT
>JAIEPM010000088.1 GCA_019748395.1 Candidatus Obscuribacterales bacterium | reverse complement strand
AAGTTCAGGTGACTGAACTTTGGGCTTGCGATGTTAACGGCTCATGTCTTTGATCACAAGAACAATAAAAAGCAAGATGCCGACAACGACTAAGGCAATTGCTGCTCCGAAAACAATCTGAAGCTTTCTTTCGGTCTCGTGTGGCTTCGGGTTTTTAGCGGGCATCTCTTGGACTAGGCTCGCTTCCAGCTTCCGCGGAAGTGCAGCTTTTTCCAGGTGCCGCTTTCTTTAGTGAAAACGTCCGTGACGTGGCATTCTTCCTTGAAAGGGTGTTTGCCGCCGTATTCTCTGATAGCGACGAATGTGACCACGGCCGTGTCGCCGTTGACTTTAGCGTAAGGATTGTCGATGGTCACCGAGATGAAAGGATGTCCGTCATGAACATACTTATCGATTTTTGCTTTCATGTCGGCAACAACGTTTTCCTTGCCTGAAATCAGCTTCTTGCTGTTTTCGTCGAAAGTGCTGCAGTGATCGTCCATGTACTGCATGTATGTGTCCCAGTCGCCGTTGTTGATTGCTTTAACCAGCTTTTGCAGGATTTCTATTACCTTTTCAGACTCGGCGCAGCAGGCATGGCCGCCGACCGTGGTCACCTTGCACTCGGCGGAGTTGGCGGGATTTGCAGTCTCCGGAGGACTCTGAGAGTCGGCGCAGAATGCCGGTATGCATGAAATGCTAAGAGCGGCAAACAGGGTGGCTCCCAGTCCTAAAGTCTTGCGCATCTTTATCCCCCTCTCTATCAGACCTGATTATCCGAATTACTGCTTGGCGTACAGCAGAGCTGTATCTACGTCTTTGAGCGAACTGTTTACTTGCTTTAAATAAGTGTCGATGCGAGTTAGCTTCCCGTTCAAAGCGTCAATTTGCTTTTGAGTTTCGTCATAAGCCTTTTGAAGTTCAGCTTGTTGAGATGCCAGAGCGTCTCTCGATTTGAGCAGATTGTTGTAGACCTGCTGGTCGTAAGCAGAGGATTTCTGCCCGGACATCTGGAACAAGGTGAGCAACAAAAGCGGAACAAGAAGCCGAAAAGAAGAACGGCACATTCTGAGGATCTCCATCTAGATTGATAGCTTGTATGGCCATCATCTAATAAATAAGACTCTAAGGGCAATTGGCTCATTATTGCAGAATTATTTTTAAAAGTGAGCAAGTTTTTATCAGTCCGCCTGCGAAGCTCGATGTCAGGCGCTCTTGATGCTCGATTTCAGGTGGATCTGTTTGCCGAATAGACGATCTCTCGGTTTCCTTTGGCGGCTTTTCAAGAGCTGCGATTTCTTGAGTTCGCAAGAGATTTTGCATTCCGGATCTGAATTCGGCTTCAGAAAAGTCGTCTAAATTGTCTACCCGCCTGACGGACCCTGCATTTAGAACCGGACGTTACTTTTACTAACATTAAACGGATTAAAGAATGTGTCAAGGTGTTGGTATTCCCTCTTGAATGCAACGATTTTGTTGCGATCTAGCCAAATATATACTGAGGTGATAAACTTTAGTTATCGTCGAAATGACGGTTACCTGAAAATAAGCCCAGCGTAAGACTGTTTCAGTCAGAAGAGGTTTTTATGGCTTTAGTTATTGAAGAGAAGGACCAGCAGAGCAAAGCACCGGCTGATTATCGCCAGGCTATCGACTCTGTGCTCAAATCGACGGACTTTGAACGCTTCATAAAGAACGCTTTTGAAGAGGATATATCCACTGGAGATATAACCGGAAACTCGGTTGTTCCTGCGGAAGCAAAGTCTAAAGTCACGTTGCTTCTCAAAGAACCGGCTTATATCGCCGGGCTTGAACTATTCGAGTTTGTCCTTCGGTCGCTCGATGCCGACTTGAAATTTGAGCCCTTGCTTTCTTCTCCTGGATTTGTCGCGGCTGTGCCCGCGCCCATAGCCCGAATCAGCGGCAACTCACGAGCTCTGCTGGCGGCTGAGAGAACCGCGCTTAATTTGATTCAGCGTATGTCCGGTATCGCAACTTTGACTTCCAAGTTTGTTGAACTTGCTGCTCCTTCTGGAATTGAAATTCTGGATACGCGAAAAACAACTCCGACTTTGAGAATGATAGAAAAGCTGGCTGTGAAGCTGGCCGGCGGCACGAACCATCGTTTCGGCCTTTATGACGGCATCCTGATCAAGGACAATCACCGCGCCATCGCCGGTGGTGTGAGAGCTGCGGTTTCCCGCGCCCGTTTGAATTGTCCTTCGGTTCCGATAGAAGTTGAAGTAAACACGCTAGAACAGCTGCAAGAAGCATTGGAGCTCTCGGTGGAAAGAGTCATGCTGGACAATATGAGTCCGGCAGAGGTGCAAAGTGCTGTCGATATCGTCAAGGGTCGCTGTTATATCGAAGTCTCGGGCGGCATCAATCTCTCGAGCATAAAAGATTACTTGATTCCGGGTGTAAACGGTATCTCGATTGGTGCGCTCACTCACTCGATAAAGAACATCGACCTTAGCCTTGAATTTGAGGACTAAGCCATGTTCAATTTAGAAACTCCTTGTTCCGATACTGTTGCCGCGGCAACTATGGCCTCTGAAATATATGAAATGGCACGCAAGCGCGATGCCGTGATTTTGGCTCATAATTATCAAATTCCCGAGATTCAGGATCTTGCCGATTATGTCGGTGATTCGCTTGGTCTTTCGCAGCAAGCCGCAGCAAGTTCTGCTAAGCTCATTGTTTTTTGCGGAGTGCATTTTATGGCGGAAACCGCCGCTATTCTCTGCCCCGACAAAAGAGTGTTGATTCCCGATCTCGATGCCGGATGTTCTCTGGCTGCTTCCATAAATATCGAGCAACTGAGAAATTGGAAAGCCGAGCATCCAAATGCAGTTGTTGTTTCTTACGTCAACACGACAGCCGAGATCAAAGCTGAAAGCGACTATTGTTGCACTTCCGGAAATGCATTGAAAATTGTCCAGTCAATTCCTGAGGACAAGGAAATATTGTTCTTGCCTGATCAGTTTCTTGGCTCATGGGTGCAGAAATTGACCGCTAGAAAGAACATGCATATCTGGATGGGTGAGTGTCATGTGCACGCAATGGTGCCGCCCAAACGCATTGATGAGTCGCTAGCCGAACATCCTCAAGCCGAGTTGCTTATACACCCGGAATGCGGTTGCCTGACCCCTTATCTTGACCGCGTAGTCAGGCAGAACGGCTCGAGCAATTTGAAAGTCACTTCCACTGAAGGCATGATTCGCCGCGCTTCGGAATCAAGTGCTTCCGAATTTGTGGTTGCCACTGAAATCGGGATTCTGCACCGTCTAAAAAAGGAAAATCCGAGCAAGACTTTCTATCCGATTGAAAGTGAAATGAGCTGTCGCTACATGAAGATGATCACGATGGAAAAATTACATCGAGCGCTCAAGGAAGATGTTTTCCATGTCACAGTCGAGGAAGAAATCGCAAGGAAAGCCAGGACCGCAATAGACCGCATGGTTTCTATCTATTAGAAATTTGCTTGAGCGGGCTTTGCCCCAATTGAAAATGAAGCGGAGGTGCTTCGTATGTCGCAGCGTAAGTTATACAGCAGATATGATGTCGTAATTGTCGGCTCCGGAATCGCCGGACTGCTTCTGGCTATTGAACTTGATCTGGCTGGAATGCGCACTGCCGTGATTTGTAAAGGACGCCTTGCTGATTCCAATACAACATGGGCTCAGGGCGGTGTAGCGATTTGCACCGGCGCTAATCCTCTCGACGATCCGGCGCGCCATCTGGAAGATACTCTAGCTGCAGGCGCCGGTTTGACTGACCCGGCTGTTGCCAGGGAGATTATTGAAAGCGGTCCCGTTCTTTTCGATAAGCTTGAGGCTCTCGGCCTGGATTTTGACCGGGACAAAGCCGGTCATCTTGAATTGGCGCGTGAGGGTGGTCATTGTCAGGCTCGCGTTCTCCACAGCAAGGACGCTTCCGGACGTGCAATTTCACAAGTTTTGATTTCGGCACTTTCCCGATGCAAGCGAGTCGCGATTTTTGAGGAAATGTTTGCGGTAGATTTGCTGACCCAGGCAGGGCATTGTATTGGCCTGAGAGTGCTGCATAATGAAAATCTGCTCGAGATTTTAGCTCCTCGCGTCGTTCTTG
The DNA here is from genome assembly GCA_019748395.1 of Candidatus Obscuribacterales bacterium. GTDB lineage: Bacteria > Cyanobacteriota > Vampirovibrionia > Obscuribacterales > Obscuribacteraceae > JAIEPM01. Next base: position 15,634 of record JAIEPM010000088.1, on the reverse strand, counting down.
CAAGCGGCGGGCTGGGTCAGGTCTATTCCAGAACCACTAATCCGGCTATTGCCACCGGAGATGGTATCGCTATGGCTTATCGCGCCGGGGCGGTGCTTGCCGATATGGAATTCGTGCAGTTTCATCCGACCGCACTCAGCTTGAGAGGCGCTCCGGCTTCTTTGATGACTGAAGCTTTGCGCGGTAGCGGCGCCCACTTATTAGATAGAAATGGTGAACGCTTTGCCTTTCGATTCCACAAAGACGGCGAGCTGGCAACCAGAGATGTTGTTGCTCGGGCTATTCTGTCTGTAATGCAGGAGGAGGGCAGCGATGCCGTTTCTCTGGACATCCGCCCGCTTGGCGCCGCTGCAATTCTTGAGAATTATCCCAACATCGTTCAGGCTTGCAGAAACTGGGGCATCGACCCACTGGCTCGGCCTATACCGGTCGCACCGGCAGCTCATTATTTCATGGGCGGTATATATACAGATGGCGAAGGACGCAGCAGTTTGCCCGGGCTTTATGCTATCGGTGAATGCGCCTCAACAGGATTACACGGCGCCAACAGATTAGCCAGCAACTCGCTTCTTGAGGGCGGTGTCATGGCTCTGAAAGTCGCTCGCAGCATTATCGGTGAAGCTCAGGCCTGGCTGCCGCGTACAGCCTTGAGAATCGAAAGCTCCAGCATTCTGAGCCCTGATTATTGTTCTAGTAAGTTTATAGACAGCTTCAAAGAACGCATGTTCGACGTTGCAGGTTTGATTAGAAACGGTGGTGGTCTTGCGGAGTTTTCGGCTGACTATTTTCAGTCAAACTCTCAACGCGTGCCTATGAAACAGAAGGCTATAGAATCTGCAAACATAGGAATGCTGGGCATGCTGATCAACAAAGCTGCTTTCTTGCGCAAAGAGTCTCGTGGTGCTCACTGGCGTTCAGACTATCCAGCTATGGATGACGCCAAGTTTGCAAAGCGCTTCTTAATTGCAAAAGACTGCGAATCGGGCTTTGCTTACAAGCAGTCGCGTCATTACGAATTGCGCAGCCTGACTGCAAATGTTTCACGAAGAATGCTTAGCGCTGAAGGTCGAGATTGAGTGCTTGTTTGAAGTTTGCCTTTGGCGAAAGAAAAGCCGGTCGTTGGAGAGACCGGCTTCACTAAAATCTAGAAGGTGAATAGAAGAAGAACATCACAGGCAAGCGAAGATGGACTTGCGAGCAGCTCTTCTTTATCTAATGAGCATGACTGAGTCGTCTGGAATTCCAGATTTCCAGCGCTTTGTGGCGCTTTTTCGAGCCTTCGGCGGCTACGCGTTGAGCATCCTGTGGAGTCAGGAGCTTGTCGAAAACACGATCGCCGACGTTGGCTGCTGCTTTTGGTGTTTTATAACCAAGTTCGCGAGCTATTTCAGCCCAGCTTTTGCCTGTGGCCAGAAGGTCCATCATTCTTGCTTCTTTAGCGTTGATGTCATCACGAATGAAAACGTGACGCATCGGACTTGATACCAGAATGACTTCACCTTTAATCGCCATTTTTAGTTCCATCAGCATTTGAGGTACTTCGGAAATTTTGGCGCGTTTGCAGAGATAACCGTCACAACCGGCAGCCAGAGCTCTCTGTCCGTCGGCTGGTGCTTTCGAATTGGTAAGCACGATAATAGTTCCGTAAAAACCATGTTGATGTCTTAGTTCTTCCAGAATTCTAATTCCGGCCAGTGAACTTACGGTTTTGTCACCTACCCGGAAGGGCAGCTGCAAATCCAGAAGCACGCAATCGGCTTCGTGAATCGAAGGCGAGCGCACTTTTTTAAGTGCCTCCTCTTCGCAGTTAATTACTTCCAGAACTTGCATCTCGCCATCTTGCTCGATTACTCTTCGCAAGATGCCGGAGAAGTCCTCGTCATCTTCAACAACAAGTATCTTCGTAGTCATGATCTATCACCCTGTTTAGCTATCTCCAACGTTTTTCTTCTAGCATTCAAAGCCGGTGAGTCTTCCAGGGTTTCCTGAATTTCCTCATCGGCGATAAAATCTGTGTGCATCGCTCGTGCTTCCGAGCAGATTGGCAGTTTGAGCTGGAAAGTTGTACCGATTCCAACTGTGCTGCTTACCGAAATTTCACCGCCCATACCTTCAATCAAAGTTTTGGCGATGTCCAGTCCAAGTCCGTGCCCGTCTTTTCGTTCCGGGTTGATTCGGTATCCGGGTTCGAAAATGCGTTTCAAATGTTCAGGAGCAATGCCTTTGCCGCTATCCGAGATATGTATTTTGTGGAAGGCACCATTGCTGTCTATGGTTACAAATACCGAGGTTTTGTGAGGGTTGTGTTTGATTGCATTGCGAATAATATTGTCCACAACCCGCGAGAGTTCAAGGCTGTTAGCTTTAACCCAGAGTGCTTGCTCGGGTTTTGTCCATTCGAGCTTATCCTCGTATTTTTCAGCTAACGGTTGCTGACCATCCACGCAATCATTGAGCACTTCCGTGAGATTACACAAAGCCGCCTGGTTATTTGCCAGCCCGGGAGTGATTTCGTAATCATAGGATTGCACAAGCTGATCTATAAGTTCGCAAAGTTTGTCCGATGATTTGACCAGTCTTGAAACTTTGTCGTGAGCTTGTTGATTTTGCAGGTCCATCATTTGCAGTTCGGCAATTGTCCAGTTCAGAACGCTGACTGGAGCATTGAGGTCATGATTGATTCGGCGCACGAATTCGTGTCTGCGCTTCCTGTCCTGATACATTTCTCGATTCTCGGCTTCGACTTCCTGTCTTGCCAGTTCAGACTCCACTTTATCCAGTTCAAGCTGATGCTTTTCGGTTTGTGCTTCCAGTTGAAGGAGGAAAGCCTGCTCCCGCTCGCGTTCTCTTTCCCAGACAATCGCGGCCAGAGCTCCGATGCCCAGAGCTATCGAAGGAACGAATACCGGCACCATCATGCCGGTGTATGCAAAAGCAAGACAGGCAACAAAGTAGGAACCCATAAGCAGGACGCAGAAAAAGAGCGTGTCTGTGGTTAAGCGAAACATGCTGCCATTGAGTCTTGGTGCTTTGTTTTTCAGTTTGTTGTCCACCTTTTGCTGAATGCTTTTCCAGAGACACCAGGCGGCGCCGCCTGCAAGGGATGCCAGCAACAAGTAGAATATGGCGCCTGCACCTTCAAGGCGCTTTGGCCAGGATGCCCGGCTGATTGTGTCGAGAGCATTGGCAAGAATTTCAGTGCCGCTCATTTGATTTTCGCCTTCATTGGTAAACGGCGTGCTGTAAACGTCTGTGATTTCATCTCCGATAAATACAATTGCATCTTTGACTGTGACATCGCCGTTAGCTTTGCCTGAAAGCAAGCGTGCTTGCTGTTGTGGATCGAATAAATAACTGAGCGGTCTTACTGGAATCAAATCAGAATGTGGAAAAGCAATGAAATCAATATCCATTGTGTCAGGCAAATTTCCAGGTATTGGTTTATCCAGCGCTTTCAATACTTTCAGGATTACGGCATCCTGTTTTTCGCCGCTGATTGGATTTGAAACAATGCGGATATTTGCCCTGCGCACAACTTGATCTGCGTCCTGGTTTACACAGGTCATGCCTGTGTATTTGCTTACCACATCTTCTCCGGGTTCGAGTTTGCGCAGGTCTTCCAGAACGCCCACAGGAGCAGTCGGCGCTACATAGGTCATCATTTCAGGCGTGCTGAATTTGTTCAGTGCTCTGACCATGAAAACAGGCACCGGCTTGCCGAATTTGCCGCTGGAGGCATTGTGCATAGCTTTGGCCAGATAAACATCATCGGCCGTATATTGAGGAAAGTCGTTGTCCAGAACAATAGCTTTTGCGCCTGCTTTTGCCAGAAGTTCGACCATTTGTGCAACGGATTGTCTGCGAATCGGGTAATTCAGCAAAGGTTGCATCCAGGGGAAGTGCGCAACTGCTTCGGCGGGCGGCTCGTCTTCGACTGAATGATTGAATATGACGATTTTGTTCTTGAGCGGCGGATGATTCGGCTCAATCAACCAGCTCAAAGTGAAGTCCCAGGCGTACCAGGCTTTTGGCTGTTCATGCTGTTCGTGGTAAGCCCAGAGCCGGCTTGGCTGCAGTCTTTGTAGACCTTCCTTCGACCAGCGCAGCCATTGCCTTGCTTCAAAGCGACGGTTGATAGTTTGCAACTCTTGCCGTTCGAGGAAGCCGCTCAACTGCAAAACCGTACCGAAGCTGATTGCCATTGCTACAAAGGCGACAAACAAACTCCAGGATACTCTTTTACTCGTCTCCGGCTCTGCTATTTTCCTATCCTCCAGCGGCTCGGCGCTAATCGCTATATGCCAAGTTAAAGGCATTTTGACGCGCTAAACGGCTGATATTCCCGCTTCCGGCTTAGTTATTGATCTGCGTCTGCTCCAATTCCGGTGCGGCTTCAAGCGGATCGATGCCGCTTGCCGGGGTGATTGGAATTCCCGGGATAGCCGTCGGCTGCGCCACATGAGCCACTGCCTTCAAGTGGTTGGCTGGAATATGCGAAACCAGGTCTTGCATATTTGGAATTATCCCTGCAGGTGCCATATCACTGTAGGCAAGACCGGGCAGGCTTATTGCTTTATCGCCGCCTACATTCGGTCCAACATAATAAGTTGTCCTGCTTGGAACGCTCGTTATTTTCAAGTTTCTGGCAATCAGCTTGTCGGGCTTAGCCGAGTTCATAACTGTTTCGAGCATGTTTCCGACAAGATTGTCGCTGCTGGGAACTTTTGCCATTGCGCCTTTGATAAGATCGAGCGAATCTATGGATGGCAGTTTGCCGAAGCCGGCCACAAGCGGATGTTCGAGCGCAGTTTTGGCATTTGCAGTATAGGCAAGAGTGCGAGAGTTCTTGTCCTGGAAAATCAATTCACCCTTGCTTGGATTTAGTCGGGGATCATTTTCCGTAATTTGCAGCGTATTTTGAGCCGGTGCGGAACTGCTCAGTTGACCGCGGACCTCAAGAACAATACCGGGCGTTAAATTGACACGGCTGCCGTTGAGAGTGTTTACAACTTCTACAGGGAAACGATGATATTCAAGAACTTCAATCAAGTCGCGGTCCGGCAGGACTTTGACCCGAACTGTTGTTCCTCTGATTCGAGCTTGCAAGCGCTTGGTTTCAACTGTGTATGCGTCTGTGCAATGCGGATTCTTCCTGAAGAGCATATCGCCTTTCGACAAAAACACGGTTCTTGCAGAAGCCGAGACTCTAACGACACTTTCGGACCAGACTCGCGTTGTGATGTTGTTGCGGTCCCATCGGACTTCAGCAAAAGCCGGCGTTTTGCCGGTTTGCAGCCAGCTGCCTTCAACTAGGCGGTCGCCTTTAGTGCAGGTGCTGAAAGCGTCGAGCCGTCCTTGTGATGCCGGATCCGCTTTCTTAACGTCTCCGTCCATATTTGTGAGTTCTGCAGTCACCAGCCCCATCGGATTGACCGGGGTGAAGCCGGTGCCGGATGCATCGGCTCTGACATATGATGGGCTCAGCCCATAAGCACATGCCATCATGAGAGCCACCCAGGCTGATACCTTAGTTATCTGCGGTTTCATGGCTCAGGACCTCCAGGAGTAAGTTTAGAAACGGACTGCGGCTTGCTGCAGGCAGGGGGAGAAGCGCTTTCCGCTTGAAAACCTCTAAAAAGCTTATACCACCATACATAGAGTTTAGTTATCTGTTTTCCAACAAATCCATTGGAAAATCTTCAATTTGACTGAAATCCGCCAAATCAAGCCTGAAGTTCGGAGATTATCAGGCAAGGCTGCTCTGGTTTAGCCAGACTCCAGGCTCTAATAAAGCCATACTCAGCTCGCTGATAAAACTTGACATATTGCGGGTACGCTGGCGAGGATTGCGATCAAGAGCGCCTTCCAGAACTTTGCGCAGCCGGCTGTTTATTTTTTTCTCGCCGAGATCTTCATCGCTGAGCAGAACCGGTCCTATTCCGCGGCGATAGTCCATGGCGCCGGCCAGGGAAATTTCAAAGGGCAAACGTCCGGTGAGTGCTTCAAAAGTGACAAGCGCCAGCTGATAAACATCAGTGTTGTAGCTGCAGACCTGATCGCCGAGTTGCTCCGGCGATGCGTAAAGCAGGCTGCCGCTGCTGCTGTCGTCGAAAGATGAGCCGTCTGCGCCGACTGGAAGCGAGATTCCAAAGTCATAAACTACAGCTTTTTCGACACCGTTATCATTTACGATCATTATATTTGAGGGTTTGATATCGCGGTGCAGTATGCCTTTTTCGTGTGCATGCTGAACAGCTTCGGCAACTTGCAGACAAATCAATGCGACCCGGTCGAGTTCCAGAGCTGTATTTGAGATCAGCAATTGTTCAAGAGTTTGACCTTCCAGAATTTCCATGGCGATAAAAGGATCGCCATCTACTGTACTGCCGCTGTCGATCAGTTTGACTATATTTGGATGCTCAAGTCGAGACATGAGATCTGCTTCTCTGAAAAGCAGCGGTTTTGCTTCCGGGGTTCTGCTGATATTAGCGACTTTAAGTGCAACTTCTTTCTTGTCCGAAAGACGAACAGCGCGGTAAACCACAGCCAGTCCACCAACGCCCAGAATACTTTCCAATCTATATATTTGACCGCCTGCTGTTTCAAGCAGAGAATTATCGCCGCATTCTTTACGGCAGGGTTGTCCCAGAAAGGCTTTGCTGAAACTTCCACCAAGTTTGCTGATTGCTGACTGGATTACAGTGGCAAGCATCACTTCACTCCTGGGCGACAACACTTTTATACTAAAGAGTCTCTTTCCAACGGAGCAATTGGACTCGATGGTCTGAATCAGGGAAGGGGAACTATGCCTTTTGGTCCGGCCTGCATGAGTTCACCGCTTTTGCGGTTGTGCACGATCAGGCTTCCGCTCAATACCTGAATCTGAACCTGAGCTGAGTCGGTTTTCTGGATACGAATAACCCCGGCATGCAATCTCAGGCTGTAGTCTCCGGCCATCACCGTGTATTTTGTAGCGTCTGCGCCTCGGGCTTGCAGTACCAGAGCCCCTTTGTTCAGATAAACTGCATTTGCATCGGGAAAAACTGAGACTTGAGTTTCTTTCCAGGCTCTGCCCGTACAGCCGGGTAACTTGAACTCGCACCAGCTCAAACCAGCGCCGGTTTCCAGATATAAAGCTCTTGATGGTTCAAGGCGCGGACCCTGTAAATGTTTGAGGTGCACCTGACCGTTCATGTTTGTGACCATCAGACGGTCCAGGTCATGCGGCGCCGGGCGCGAACTGGCGACTGCCGTCGGGACCGCAACCGGTGCCTGTATGACAGGCTGAACTTTGCCGAGGGGCAGCCCCGGGTAAACAACCGGGATGGCTTCTTCTGAACTTTGTATCTCGCTTTCTACACCAGCCCTGGCAGGAAGCTGCAACGCCAATGAAACTAGCGTCAGGAGTGTCAATGCTGCTTTGTGGGAGTTGCGAAACATTTTGCTAATTACAGTGGTAAGCAATTGTTATTTTGCGCCCTGGAATTCCAACGAAACAAGTGGAGTTTCAAGTCTAGCTCCAAACGCTTGAAAAGTCAGCGAGGCCAGGTACCGGAGGAGTTCATCCCCCGATCGGGGGATGCCTTGCAAATAAAGAGAAACAGCCTCTTTACGTTCATAGGCTGCGATTTTCATTAAATCCGAACTTTATCTTGCAGGTGTTAAATTAGAGCTTTGATTGAGGTGAGGCATTGATGTCTGATAGAGCTATGAAAAAGGGCGTCCGGGGAATTATTACCGGAGCTTCGACCGGAATTGGAAAAGCCATGGCACTGCAGCTGGCCCGAGATTACAATGCTTCACTGCTTATGAATGCCAGAGGGCGAGAGGAGCTGGAAGCTGCGGCTCAGGAAGTTCGAGCCGCCGGTGGGCAGGCGGTGACCGTGGTCGGCGATGTAAGTGCTGCAGAACTCAGTGAGCAATTGCTCAGTGTTGCAAAAAGGGACTTCGGCGGACTTGATTTCCTGGTAAACAATGCCGGTCTGGCCAGATCCGGCCCGATGACTGCACTGAATCTGGAAGACTGGCGCTATGTTTTTGAAGTCAATTTTTTTGCGGCATTGAAACTGAGTTACGCAGTCATGCCTGTGTTTGCCGAGCAGAAGCACGGGAAAATTGTGAATATTGCCAGCGTTGCAGGCAAAGTCGCCTTTCCCGGCAGCGTTTGCTATGCAGCCAGTAAGTTTGCTTTAACAGGCTTATCTGAAGGTATGGCGGCTGAGTACTCAGGCAAAATAGATGTGATCACAGTTTGTCCCGGTTGGGTCAGAACTGAGTTTTTCAAAAAGAACAATACTGCGGAAGACCCATCAATTCTGGCTCAAGAAGCCAGTCTTAAAGGCTGGCTCATGAAAAATGTGCTGAGCATCAGTTCCGAACAGGCTGCGCATGAAATAGTCGGCGCTATGAAAAAAGGTGGTAGTCATGAGCTGGTGCTGACTGCGCCGGGGGTGATTGTGGAGCGCATGGCCGGCTATTTTCCTGAGCTCACTCAATATCTGAGCAGCCTTTTGCCATCGGATCGTCGCCCTCGCAAAGCAGATTAAATTTGCCTTTTCGGGGGTACATATTCCCTGGCTGCACCCAAGACTCACCTGTCCCGAGCAGCTCAAGCCGCAGCTAAATGAGTCATCATGGTCAATTCGCCGCAGAAAGCCAAATCCACAAAAGAAGCAAAGCGTCTTTCTGCAGATCTGGCGCGCATCGGAACTGTTCTTTCCGAGCGCTACGAGTTGCAGAAACTCTTAGGTCACGGCGGGATGGGTGCTGTTTATAAAGCCAGGCATTTGCTGATGGACCGCACTGTCGCAATTAAAATGCTCCTGCCTGAAATGGCGGAAGACGACTCAATGCGAGAGCGTTTTTTGAGAGAAGCAAAAACTGCCGGGAAAGTTAACCATCCCAACATTGTTCAACTGATTGACTATGGAGAAGGACCTGAAGGGGAAGCTTATATTGTTATTGAGTTTCTCGATGGAATTGGGTTGGACCAGTTGATTCGCGAGCAAGGACCCTTGCCTGAAGCCAGAGCTATAAATATTTTTGCGCAAATTTGCGACGGCGTTTCAAAGGCGCATCGCAAAGGTGTTTTGCATAGAGACTTGAAGCCAAGCAATATCATGCTTGTGCGTGAAGATGGTGAAGATGACTTTGTCAAAATCGTTGATTTCGGACTGGCTAAAGTACTTGACCCTAATGAGGAATCGCAAAGGCTAACTCAATCTGGTGAAATTTTCGGCAGTCCGATTTATATGTCTCCGGAACAGTGTCTTGGCCAACAGCTCGATTCAAGATCCGATATTTATGCGCTTGGAGTTTTGATGTATGAAACTCTCACCGGCAAGGTGCCTATTTTGGGCGCTAATGTTACTGAAACAATTGCCCGGCAGATGCAGGAAATTCCAAAAGCATTCTCAGAGATAAGACCTGATCTTGAAATTTCAGCTGCACTTGAGAAGGTTGTGATGAAAGCGCTTTCCAAATCAATGGATGAGCGTCAGGAATCTATGCTCGAATTGAGGGAAGAACTGATAGATGCAGGCTTACCAAAGTTAAAAGCTCGCCCGCGCAAACATACGAGCTCAACTGATTTTGTTGCAGCCGATTTGAAAAAAGAATTTTCACGAATTGAAAATGCAAGAAAAGCGGCTCAAGAAAAAGACGGCAATCTTCGCAATATTGCAAATACAAGAGCAGCTTTGCCTGGGAAAGGAAATTCATTTTCAACACGAAGCTTGCTTTTCAGTCTTGCTGCCATTGCCGGTGTGGGTGGATTGCTTGCAGTTTTCAGCTTCTTTTTGCTGCGCCATCAATCGCCGGAGACGAATTCATTGCCAAGCGCTTTGAATAGTCAAAATAGGTTTATGCAGAATCAAGCTAAGTCATCTTTTCCAGAGGAAAAATTGCCGAAAAATATTGAGCTCGAAAAAGTCACAGCGCCTCCTCAGATCTCAAGTAAACGAAATCCGGCTCTTAAAGCCGCTCAAACCCGGCCGGAGCGAGCTAAGTTCAAGAAAAATCCGCAAGCCGATTGTTCGCGTAATGCGGAAACTCAGAGTTCAAGATCAAAAAATAAAACTATCAAATCGGTTACTGATACTGCTGCCGCCGACTGTGTTGAAACTACAAGCCCGCGCCATCATCGGGATTGGCATGACTTCAGCTCGCGCTATGAAAAGAAAGATGATTTCAGTCATTCATGGTCCGTGCCGATGGCAGGCTCGAGAACCGAATAAATGCCGTGATTTTTTTGTTTTGGAAATTTATTTTTCTCTGATGCCCTGCCTCGACTAGAACTCGGCGATCTCTGTCTATTCGATCTCGGCTTTGTCACTTTTCGAATACAAGATCGATGTATAATGTAATTGCAACTTTATAACAGTCGAGATTCCAACCAGGCGGTTTCCGCATGGTTTCTCAGGCATAGGTTCTAATACTGATGTCAAGTTTACTTCTGTGTGAAAATCAGACCGAATTTGCAAGCGCAATAAAAGAATTTCTGCAAGCGGAACATTTCAGTGTTGAAATTGAAAGCAGCGGCTTGCGTGCAATCGAGTGTCTCAGGCGCAAGAGTTATGATCTGCTGATTCTGGCCAGTGGAGTTCAGGGGCTTGATGGGCTGGATGTATTGCGCAATTATCGAATAGCGGGGGGCAATATTCCTGTTTTGATGATTTCCAGTCGAACAAATATGGAGGATAAGCCTCTTGTCCTAGATGCAGGCGCAGATGCTTATATGGTCAAACCGTTTCAACTAGCTGAGTTGGCTGCTCAAATAAGAGCATTGCTGCGCCGACCTGTACTTCGCACGGATAGAATTTTAAGTTACGGACCGATTGCAATAGATGCCGATGCCGGAACTGTGATGAAAGACGATAAGCCAATTCATTTGTATCCAATGGAGTTTAAACTCCTGCATTTTTTGATGAGTCATCCCAATCAGGTATTTGGTGCACACGCAATTTTTGAGCGTGTATGGCAAAAGGGATTTGGTCATGCCGATGACACGGTGCGAACTCATATTCGAACTTTGCGTCGAAAGATAGATTCGGTCGGCAGTCCATCCATAATTACAACCGTGCGTGGACTGGGCTACAAAGTAAACATAAGCTAATTGTGGATTTTTACTTAACTTTCACATTGTCTCTGCGATCATATTGAAGTAAGTCCCGAGTAAATTCAATCGGCTTTAGAAAGTTTCAGGGCGGCCGCATGTCGGCCGCCCACCCTCAGTTTTTCGCCTGAGCATCACCGCCTCTTCGTTTAATGCGAGTTGCGGTGTTTGCAGTTTGCATCTTTCAAATAACTGCCGGGTGTGAAATTATGCGGTACTGCGGGTGATGGCTTTATTGATTCAAAAAAAAACTTTCATTCACTCAGTTTTTACATTCTTGTTGGATACTGAAATTAGCAGATAAAAACGCACGAATGGTGCTCGAATCATAGAAATAAATCTGCTTCAGTTGCGCTCTCCTTGCTCAGTGGGGGGCAGCGCATGTGATGGAAGAAAAATTAAAACCTTTCTGCTCTCTGAGTAGATCTCGCTCGAGATCCGTCTTTATTCAGCCATGCAAAACCATTGTTTTGCACTAATTGGTGTTGTGAATTTTTCGCGGGGCAAAAATAATGAAAATCTGGAACAAATATACACGATCGATGCTTGTGCCTTTGATGGGAGCCGAGTTCACTTTTGCTATGGCTGCGGCGGCCTTCGCGCAGACTGCAACAACAACTGCAACGAGTATTAGTTCAAGCAAGGCTGTTCAAACTATCAATTCAAGTACTCTTCAAGGACAATCTCTTGCCGTTCCCAGCGGCAGCACTTATGTGATCAATGTCAACTCTACAAGCCCCGTAAATTTGTCGGGTAACTTTAGCAATTCCGGCACAATCTATTTGGTCTCCAGTAATTCGGCTGTGCACACTGCCAATATTTCAGCGACAAATATTTTCAATCAACAAGGCGCATTGCTTACGACAGTGCTGCCGGTCGGCGGTATTGCCGGCTTCATGTCTCAGCTGAACTTATCTCTAAGTGCAATCAATAATATAGTGAACTACGGCACCATTAGCAGTGCCGGTTCTTTGAATCTGAATGCGGGTAACAGCATTGTTAATCAACTTCCTGCAGGCATGAGCGGACCAAACCCGGTGATGACGGCAGTTCAAAATCTGAACATGCAAGCTACAAATATTATTAACTCAGGTCTGATTGCTTCGCAGCTTGCTTCTGTTAATGCCTATACTTCAAATCTGGTTAATTCGGGTGCGATGCAGGCGCTTTCATCGCAAATTAACGTTCAGAACCTGCTTTCAAATGTTCTTAACGTAAACAATCTGAATGGTATCCTGAGCGCCGGATCAAGCATTAATTTCAGCACTCTCGCCTCCGTTTACGATAGCGGCAAGAATTTGCTTTCTGAGGCTGTTTTGAAAATTGACGGCGGCAAGCTTGATGCACCGCTTGTATCGATTAACAGCCCTGGCGGCAAAATTAGCGTCAATGTCGAGCAAATCAACGGTGGGCTCAATCTAAGCGGCGCCACCGCCTTTGTAGATGTTTCGGCAGGTGGCTTGAGGATAAGCAATCTCGCCTTAACCGGAGATCCGATTCTTGCAACTAGCGGCACGCTGGATTTAAGTGGTCTATTTTTTTCCGCTTCGGAGTTCGACACTTTTGGCGGTGACTTCATAGCTCTTGCTGGCGGCGATATTATTGCGCCTGGGGCTCCAATGAACTCATTGATTAATGCGCAGTCGTCAACCGGCAATGGCGGTCAGATTTTTCTTTCGGCAGGCACGAACTTTACGGTGATTAACCCTGCATGTACTGTTTGCCAGCTAGGAATTGATTACACATTAGGTGCTCCCAGTCCTAGCGGCGGAAGCATTGTTTTGCCGAATGTCGGACTTTTGACCAACTGCAATTCAATAAGCTTGCTTGCTCATAACAATTCATATTATGATGCTTTTTCTGCTTCCGAAACTAGGAATCCTGGCTCGATCAGTATCGGAAATATTACTCTTTGTTGTGACCAGTCTCAGCATGAGCAAATAAATACATTTCCGATTACGTTACTTGCGCCTGGAAATATCACTGTCGCCAGTATCACTAATTTGGCCGGACCTATCAGCGTTCAAAGTCTATTTGGCAATCTTTCGGTACTTTCGGATCAGACGATTCAGTCCTTCGGCAGTAATGTATCGTTAGCTGCCGGAAATAAATTCTCAACAGGCGATAATGTTTCGCTCAGCGCTGTCGGCGGCGATCTTCTTGTCGATGCTAATCAAATTTGTACTGGGGCAAACAATAAATTCGACGCGTTTCAGACGGCTGCGATTGGCGGCAATCTTAGTCTTACTAGTATCGGCAAGATGAATTTAGGGGGCAACAATGGTTTTCATGCAGATACAAGCTTGAATCTGACAAGTCTCTCTTCTGAAATACAAAGCTCCAGTCAGGACAGCTTTCTCAGTTGTGATGATGATATCAAATTGACTGCCTGCGGCATAAATCTTGGCGACTCCAATACTTTTAAATCTTTAGGTGGATCTCTAATTTTCAATAGTCAGGGCGGAGACATCAACACCGGAGTTTCAGATAGTTTCCAATCTTTTCAGTCCAATAATCAGGGCGGAGATATTATTTTCACATCCAATTCCGGGGCAATTCAAATTGCTAATTTAAATACTTTTAGCGCAGTAGGCGGCAATATCTTAGTTTCTGCCGCAACTGGACTGAGCACCGGTAGCGATATGCAGATGGCAGCATACAATCAGAATGCCGCAGGTGGAAATATTACTCTGCTTTCAACTAGCGGCGATATTTCTCTGGGAGTAAATAACCTGCTCGATGCAGTCGGCGGTTCTATTGTAATCAAAGCACTTAATGGTGCTCTAACACTGGGAGTCGACGACAAGCTCAATGCCTTTGCCTCTGGAAATTCCGGAGCCGGAAACATTTCCGTGCTGAGTGCCGATGATTTGATGCTGTCGGCCGGCGCTGTGCTGAATGCAGTCGGAGGAAATATAGATATTCAAAGTACGACAGGAACGGTGCAGGGCGCGACAGGGGCAGATCTCTGCACTTTCGAGCCACTTGATGCTCAAAGCGCTAATGTCAATATCAGTGCTTTTGACGATCTGGTATTGACAGGAGTTTCAATCGGGGCTGCTAATAATGTTAGCTTGCTGAGCACAGGCAAGAGCATCTTTCTGGACTCAGACACGATAGCTGCCGGAGGAAATAGCTCAGGCGGTAACTTGGTTCTTTCTGCGGCAAAAGACATCAACTTGATCAAAAACAATTCGCTATTTGCTTATGGCAACATCGATTTGACTGCCCTTGCTGATCTGAATCTCGGAAGCGCGTCGATTGGAAATAACGATCTTTGTTCGAGAATCGGCGATATCAAAATGACTGCTGCGTCGATAAATCTTGGTCAGCATGATTCGGTGCAAGCAAACGATGGCTCTGTTACCTTAACCGCTACCTTACACTCGGTAAATCTTGGACAGTTTGATTTGCTGCAAGCCGGCGGTGGAAATTTAACTTTGACCTCAAGTTTGGAAGATGTCAATCTCGGTTCAAATAATGAACTTGATGCTTTCTTCAAATTATCCAATCCGGCAATCGGAGGCTCTGTTCTTTTGAATGCTGCTCTGAGAACCGTTAACTTGGGAAGCAATAACGACATCAACGCTGTCGGTGGCGATGTAAAAATCAATTCCTTGAATGTCGAACTTGGCAGCAATAACACCGTTTGTATATTTCCTAATGACGGCCAGGCTACAGATGGTGATTTCATCATCAGCGTGCCGGGTGATCTGCTTTTGACCGATCAAGCCATTACTGTTTTTGGAAATTTCCTGATTCAAGGCGCAACAATTACTCTGAATAATGATCAGTTTATTGCTATGGGTGGAGACTTGAGCCTTGTAAGTACTGTCGGAAATGTTCAAATAAATGAAAACAATATACTTGCAGCATTTAGCACGGCCTGGCTGCCGGGCGCCATCGCTCCATATACAGGTGGAAATGTGTTCATCACAAGTGCGAGGGATATTAATTTCGACTCGCCGTCGGGTGGAATTGCTAACGAATCCCTACCGGATGAACCATATTCTAATATTGTTCAAGCCGTCGGGGGCAACATTGTAATGAGCGCTGCTCGGGGTTTTGAAGCTAAATTCGACAATGTTTTCATCTCGTCCAAAATAATGCCTGATGGAACTTGCGGGGACAGCGGCGGCGGCATTTATATTTTCACAGGGGGCGCAGATGTTTTTCCGTTGCCTCTTCCAAATTCAGCACTGAATGTTTTCGCTTTTGACGATAAACACGTAAATATAGATCCTAATCCTCCTTCATTTTCGCCTCAAACTAACGCCGCCGGAATTCCTATTCACCAGGAATCCGGAGCTGGTGGCGATCCTTCTATGATCGATGTATCCGAGGGTGGTGAAGTATCTTTATTCGCCGGTGAAGCACTGATCCATCTTCTAAGTACAGATGTCACTGCAAAAGACGGAATCGTCTATATGTCCACAGGAAATCAGAAGTCTCAGCAATATTCCATTCAGATTAAGGACAGCAGTCTTGCAGCCGGTTGTGTGCCGATTATAGTACCACCTC
>JAIEPM010000210.1 GCA_019748395.1 Candidatus Obscuribacterales bacterium | reverse complement strand
AGCCGTGGTCACTCAAAATGTCACGACATTTGAAGTACATTCAAATATAGATGATGATCGAAAACAGCATCTGCTTTCCGGCATGAACGTCAGCGCCCGTTTTGTAAGCGGCAAACTGGAAGACGCGCTCTTAGTCCCGACAGTTTGCATAATATCCAAACACGGCAAAACCGGAGTGCTGATTCCGCAGCCGGACGGAAATCCGCAATTCAAAGCCGTCAAAACAGGACCAAGCCAGGGAGCAAAAACCGCAATCAGCAGAGGTCTAAAAGAAGGCGATTTAGTTTTTCTGGGACTGACTAAGTCGCAACTGGAAGAGCAGGGTTACGGCGGAGATCCCAACGCAGGCGGCAAAGGCGGTCGAGATGGCGGATCTAAGTCGGCACCGATCCCACGCAGCTTTTCCAGATAAGCGAGGTCGAAGTGTCCTTCTTTGAACTCATTGAAATAGCCTGGCAAGGCATTCTTGAGAATCGCATGCGCAGTATTTTGACGGTGCTGGGAATTATCATCGGTATAGCAGCCGTCATTATTCTTTTAGCGATCGGGCAGGGGGCAGCTTATGAAACCCAAAAGCAGATTCAAATGCTGGGCTCGAATTTAATTTACGTTCGCCCGGGAGCAGTAAGCAGCGCAAGCGTTTCGCTCGGTCATAGCAGTGCGGCAACCCTCACTTATGACGATGTGCAAGCACTGAGAGAAGTCTGTCCGGCAGTGGGCGACGCTGCTGCCATGTACGACTCGGCATTGCAAGTTCAAAACGGAGCAAACAACACTTCCACAAGAGTCAGTGCCACAGAACCGGGCTACTGTGAAATTCGCAATTTCCATCCGGCCAAAGGACGTTTTTTCAATCATTCTGAAATGGACAGCTACGCCAGAGTTTGTGTTTTGGGCGACACTGTGGCAACGGATCTTTTCGGAGACGATGCCGATCCGATCGGAAAGTCGGTTTTAATCAGAGGCGAATTATTTCAAGTAATCGGCGTCATGGAGCATAAAGGCGTCAATCAATGGGTGGACAATGACGACGTTGTATTTGTGCCTTTGAGCACCGGCTATAACTGCCTTTTCGGAACAAATGCTTCCACCGGCAAAGCTGTCAAAAGCGCAGTTATAACAGCCAGAGAAGAAGATCAGGTAAATCAGGCTCAGTTTCAAATCACAAATGTTCTGCGCCTCAGGCACAAAATCGTTTCGCCCCTGCCCGATGATTTCACAATCAGAACTCAAGCCGATTTAATGCAAACCGCCCAAGAAGTCACGCAAGTTTTCACGGTTTTGCTGGGAGCCACAGCCGGTATCTCGCTATTGGTCGGAGGCATCGGCATTATGAATATCATGCTGGTTTCAGTTTCGGAACGCACTCGTGAAATCGGCATTCGAAAAGCGATCGGAGCAAAATACTCGGATATACTTTCGCAATTCGTGATCGAAGCAATTGTACTTTCACTAACAGGCGGTGTATTGGGCATTATCCTGGGTTTATTAGGCGCAGATCTGATCGGCAAGCTAATGCACTGGACCACGCAAGTGACACCGCTTTCGGTGCTACTTTCCTTTCTGGTATCGATTGTAATCGGACTTTTCTTCGGCATTTATCCGGCTCGACGAGCCGCAAAGCTCGACCCGATTGTAGCTTTGAGGTCTGAATAAGTGAGTCCCTTAATTGAACTCAGAAACATCGTAAAGACCTACATTGTCGGAGGCGAAGCTCTGAATGCTCTCAACGACGTCAGTTTAAGCATCGAAGCCGGGG
Organism: Candidatus Obscuribacterales bacterium; assembly: GCA_019748395.1. Classification (GTDB taxonomy): domain Bacteria; phylum Cyanobacteriota; class Vampirovibrionia; order Obscuribacterales; family Obscuribacteraceae; genus JAIEPM01. The sequence continues at coordinate 17,946 of JAIEPM010000210.1, read as the reverse complement.
AATATCTGGCAATCATGGGAACATCAGGCTCAGGCAAATCAACATTGATGAACATCATCGGTTGCCTGGACAAGCCGAGCTCCGGTGAATACATCCTAAACCGGAGAGCGGTTCAGGACTGCAGCGAGGACGAGCTGGCCAGGCTTAGAAACGAAACAATCGGATTCGTATTCCAGCAGTTCAATCTGCTACCGCGCATGACTGCGCTGAGAAACGTGATGCTGCCTCAGACTTATGGCGGTGTTTCCAAAGAGAAAAGGCAGGCGCGCGCCGAGGAAGTACTGGCTCTAGTAGGTCTCAAAGATCGAATGCTGCATAAACCGACACAGCTTTCAGGCGGTCAGCAACAGCGCGTTTCAATCGCCAGAGCTCTTTCCAATCATCCCAAAATTCTTCTTGCCGATGAACCGACAGGCAATCTTGATTCAAACATGGCAAAAGAAATAATGGCTTTGTTCGACAAACTGGTAGCCGAAGGTATGACCGTCATTCTTGTGACCCATGATGCAGAGACTGCAAATCATGCTCAGAGAATCATCTGGCTGAAAGACGGCAAAATCACATCAATAACTCGGAAAGACGAGCCTAAGACTCTGCAGTAAGAGTCGAATTGGCGATCCAGAGATAAGCCATCGTCATCGCAACGGCGATCATCGGAAAAGCCGGAATCTGAAAGCCAACTAAAGCCTGCAGCACCGAAAGCATTATCGCAGGCGTCATCGCAAAGGAAGCCAGCCTTACCATTGACGGATAGCCCAATTTAGCTTTATCCATGACCAGACCGGCAAGTCCGTAAAGAAGCGCTGCAATCAGATGCCCCAGATATACGAAAATTCCGCAAGCCCAGATGAAAGCAGCACAGGCTGGAGCTAACATGCTCGACCATTGTTTAGCAATAGTTTGATCAAAACTGAAATCGTCTTTGAATTTTTCAAAAGGCAGCACTTCCTCAACACCGCCGCTTTTCTCATAAATCAAGAAATCCTGAGTGACAAGCATTCTTGCTCCGCCTGCAGATTTGAGATCTTTACTGGCCCCGCTTGTATCGAAAAGAATCATCGGACTGCCGTCCTTGCTTTTCATCATGTAAGGAGTTGGTCTGTCTAGACTGAGCTTGCCTTCGTGCAATTTGATTGCCGGAATTTGCGATACAAATAAACTGACTTCCGGATTGCTCATACCGTTCTGCATGTCTATGAACAACTTGCCGCTTTGCAAAGTCCAGCAAATTAGCAAAAGTAGAAAAAGATAGCCGAAACCCATGCCCTTCCCGTTTTTCGCAAGGTCCAGATAAAAGGGTTTTGAGTAAAAGCTCAACACTGGTGCCTGGAACGGAGAAAAGTCCTTCATTTGGTCCTGCCTTTCACTAACTGTCGAAAATCATATTCGCATGACATCAATTTCCACATAAAATAGTGAATTCAGACGGGGGCGAACCCGGCTTAGAGCTTTTTCGGTCAAGCCAGAGAGCCGGTCGGCAAAATACTCAAAGACTTTGAGTTTTCAGCCCTGCGCCGAAAATTTTAAACTTAGAAAACCCAGATTAAATCGCAGCCGTATCACGAATTTTACACAACTGCCCCCCATAATGGGTATGTGATTACTAGTGTTCGGCCATCGTGCAGACTCGGTTTAAATCCCCGTTTGCGCACTGAGATCATCGAGGTCGAGCTCACGAGGGGTACGCCTGTGCACAAACTTCTGAAGCACATCTGCTTAATAAGTTTTTCCTCTCTGGCACTGCTTTCAGGTCAGAATGCCGCTTATGCAGACTTCGGCACCATGAGCCCGGCAAAAAATGAAAAACAGCTCCTCAACCAGAGTCGCATGGAAGCAGTCCGCAACAGCAAACAACTGCGGACCACGAGCCCCGGCAAATCATCCGAGCCGGGTGCAGACCACCAGTACGGCATGGGTTTAGGCAAAGTAAACACAGTCTGCATGGACAAGAAAGTCAACGGTCCGGGAGGAGGAGGCTCGGGATCTGCTGGCGGTTCGGGCAGTCAGATGATCACAATCAATGCTCTCGACCAGTTCAAGTTTCCGACGGCGCCCTTCACAATAGCTTCGCCGAATGACGGCTCACTTTCGGGCGTTGCTAACGCTTACACCGATTCGAAACTGGATGTGCAAGCACTGCTGAACCGTCCTGAAGACAATTACATGTCTGCTTACAACGACATAATGAGCAGCGGCGGCGGCGGTAGCTGTTCCGGGGGCGGATGCGGGAGCGGTAAGCCCGGATGTGGCTTCGGAGGTCAGAAAGACACGAATGGAGCTCATGCCATAGGCGCAGGCGCGGCAGCAGCTGGCGGCGCCGCGAGCGGCTGCGACACAAACAACCAATGCAACAAAGCAAGATCCGATGCTCAGGGCAACCAGTGTGCAGCAGCAGGTGCAGCCGGAGAGGATGCGATCCAATGCTTGATTAACGGACTCGACGGTATGACTCTGAACCTGGTCAACGTAGCCAATGAGGATGCGGGCGCTCCTTGCGCTTCCAACCAGATTTCCAAAACTTATAACAACGCAGTCTGGATGGTTCAGAGGATGTACAAATCCTGCTTTCTGCCGATGGCAATCCTGTTTCTGCTTCCAGGGGCACTGATCACCAACATTAAAACGCTTGTCGGATTTGGAATTCTGCACAACAACAACGACGAAGATGCAGTCAATCCTTTTTCCGGAATACTTCGTTCGGTAATCGCGATCTTCCTCATCCCGATGACTCAATGCATCGTCAGCTATATGGTAGATGTAGGTAATTCTCTGCAGTCATCTTGCCAGCCTTACGTGAGCATTCCACTTATCCTTTTATGGGCGGAAGAGCAAGTTCAGATTTTCAAACCGGAACAGCAGGGTAATCCGATCAAGAATTTGCCAAACGTACCCTTTGCACCCTGGAGAGGCAAATTTGCCGGAATGCCCGTCGCTGGAGCAGCTCTTGAACAGGTGAGCGGACTCGATGCGGCCCTTAGCGAACTATCCAACGAATGTTTACATATACTCTCAGAGGGACTGACTATCGCTTATGCCTTCCAGATAGTAATGATCTGCTACCTCTTTCTGCTCGGTCCTCTGGCAGCTGCATTCTTCGCCTGGCCTTCCGTAGGCAGAGACTTATTCAGGAAAGCATTTGCATCCTGGGTGGATGGAGTCGTGATTCTGTGCTTGTGGAAATTCTGGTGGAACATCGTACTTATATGTATGACCGTTCGCTGTGAGCAAGGAGCCCTCAATCCATTCGACCCCTTCGAGGTATATTATCTAATAGCATTTCTCTGCATTCTCATGTTTGTGCCCTTCAATCCATTTGATTTCAAACCGGGCGAAATTGTGGGACACGCAATGGAGAAAGCTCAGGCGGTGGCCTCCAAAGTTGCTCAAGGCGGCAAGGGTGGCGGCAGTGGCGGCGGCGGCGGCGGCAAGGGTGGCGGCAGTGGCGGAGCCCCGAGTCCCGGAGCTCAATAAGCGGAGCATTCTATGAAAGAAATCAGGCATTTAACACTGTTTTTGACACTTGGAATTTTAACTGCCTGTTCTGAATCGCCCAAACAAGAACAAGTAAAAACAGGACTCTTCACGGAGAGTTCAGACAACAACAGCGTTGCTTCATCAGGAAATTTTTCAGATGAACCGGAGGGTCCGCAGTATCAAACGCCAACGATGGACGTTCTGAGAGGAAAACCTCAGATGTTTCCTGCCAAATATCCATTACGTAGATATCCCGGCAGCAAAGTTGCAATGGTCGACGTTCGTCCAAACCGGCGTCCCGGTTACAAAAATATGGTCATGCTCAATACCGCCGATAAAATCCCTAATGTTTCCACATTCTACGAAAGAGAACTGCTTCAGGAAAACTGGAAAAAAACCTACGAATGGGGCAATGAAATCTATCACAGCACTCGCTGGGAAAAGGGAAATATTGAGTGCGAGGTCAGGGTTTCTAATGATGTTGTCGCAAACAGTAACAAGAAAAACATTCAGCTTCTCTATGGCATAAAACCGCGCTCTTACGGTGCAAGCAAATAGCTGAGGACTCTAACTAAGGTTTTTTCGTTTTTTCAGCGGCAAGCGACTCTTTAGCGCCCGGCTCCACAGATAACAGCTGAGCCTGACTTTCGGCTCCACGTACCGGGCTCTTAGAAGCTGCAGAAGTTTTCGGAGCACTTTCGGCCTTTAGCAAATTTTCCTGCACGAGATCCAGATCGGCTTGCTCTTCCGGTGTACTGACCCGCATTTTCGATTCGATAATTGCCAATCTGGCTTTTTCAAATTGACCACATTCGGTACAGACAGAAGCTAAATAGCTCCAGTTTCCAGCGTTCTGATTTTTCGAATCGCGCATAAAATTTTCAGCTTGCTCTAAGGCTGCATTGTATTTTTTCTGAATAGTCAGAGTCTTGACATAAGCCTTCAAAGCCTTAAGTTCTGTAGGATTTTGTTTTAAGACCTTTTGAAATATCTCAGCTGCCTTATCGTATTTTTTCAAGAACATTCGACTTAAACCAAGGTGCAACCAGTTATCATCACTTTGCGGTTTAAGTTCGTAAGCCCGAGCGAAGCAATTTTCAGCTTTGTCGTATTGTCGGGATTGCAGGTAAAGCTGACCCAGATTTGTCCAATAAATAGACTCGTAGGGATTGAGCAAAGATGCTCGTTTTAAATAGGGTTCAGCCCTCTGCAAATCCCCCTTTGACGAAAGAAAGAGTCCGATAGTTTCCCAGTAGTCCGGATTGGTACGACTCAAATCTGCAGCCTGCCTGAAATCGACTTCTGCTCTTTGAAAATCTCCAAGCTGAAAATGGTATTTACCGGCGTAGTACCAGAATTTCGGACTGTCCTTTTCCATCAGTTCGGCGCTTTTGAAGATTTTTGCCGCGTCGTCTTTCTTGCCCTGCCGATACAAAATCAATGTCAGCAATGAAACCAGATCGGCTCTTTCCGGCTCTAGTTCCTTTGCTTTTCTGACAGCATTCTCAGCCTCCGGCAGTCGCTTTTCTTCAAGATAACATTCAGCCAAACTGAGACTGAGATCGGCTGATTTTGCTTGAAGCCGAATTGCTTCAGAAAGACTTTTTTCAGCCAGATCATATTTTTTCATTCGCATATAGCATTCGGCCAGAGCCCAATGGATACGCCAATCATTTGGATAAATCTTGATGGCATGCTTATAGCGAGCTTCGGCCTCACTCAAGAAATATCGGTCGTTCAAACGGTTTCCGGCGTCATAATGCTCCCTTGCCGACAACCAGGCAATCGGATTGCCATTCCAGGGAAACTCGGCAATGATCACAAAAGTAGAAGCAGTCAAAGCCAAAGCCAAAACAAGCACAATAGCTGAGGCTTTACGACTCGAAGAAGAGCCGTAACTACTCTGTTTTTTGCCGAATCTGAATAATTTCAAGTTCTTATTTGCTTGTGCTGAGCCATTTCTGGCTGGAGTCAAAGGTATCGAGTATCAAAGCTTTTACCTCATCCTGAAATATCCTTGATTGCTGAGGTCTTGTGTTGAAGCAAATTACCATGGTTTTGCCATCCATTCTGTGAACAGAAACAGTCGTTGAACCCGGCAAACAACCATCTTTTTTCACGATCATTCTTTCAGGCTCATCAGAATTCTCCACTTCCCATCCCTTTGCAAAATAGTCTGCCTGATCCTGCCACTGATCCAGGTCAGGTTTTTCAATCATAGTGGAGACCATCCTATCAGAAAGTACTTGCTTCGCCTTCCCCCTCTCTCCAAAAACGGATGAAATGAAGATTGCCAGATCAGCGCTGTTTGCAATCCACCCGCAATCCGCTGTCATCGCTTCTAAATAGAAATTGCCACCGTACTCCAGAGGTAAGTAGCCACGCACATTCGGCATGATACTTGCCCCGACCTCCTCGCGAGGGAAACCATAGTAATGAACTTCACCGGGAGCAGCTTCCCTGGTTTTACCTGCCTTCATTTCGCTGATTCCCATTGGCAATAGAATGTTTCGGCGGACGTATTCCTCATATTTCATGCCGCTCACTTTCGCAATTATCTGACCAAGAATACTGTATCCAAGATTCGAATAAGCAAAGCGTTTTCCAGGCAGCGTATCAAGCGGAAAGCCGATTGAATAGCGAACAATGGCTCGAGCCGTGGGGCGCAAGTTATTGCTGAATTCCTGGGCGGCCTGTGCGGCGAGCGGCAAGAACATAGGATCGCCGGCGCTGTTTCGATTCCAACCGGCACTGCATTCCAAAAGATGACGAACTGTAATCAGTTCCAGCCTGGCGTCTCTCAATCTTTGTGGATCTTTCGGTATTTCCAGCAGTTGTAATGCAGGAGTATCAAGATTGAGCTTAGCTTCCTCCACCAGTTTTAATATAGCAACAGATGTAAGCAGTTTCGAAACCGAAGCGATGCGAAATAGAGAAGCCGGCTGAACGGGCTGTTTCTTGCTTGTGTCAGCATAGCCATAAGCGCGCCAGTAAATGAGCTTGCCTTTGTAAACGTAAGCTACCGAGGTCCCCGGAACATTCCATTTGCTCATCAGCTCTAGTAAACGGCGATCAAATGTTTCCATCTGACTAAGTGATTTGCCTGCAAGCGGAAGTCCGTCTTTGAAAGTACCGCCAAACGAAAGAGCCGGAGTCAGGAAACAATTTACTAGAAGCAAGGATGCTAAAATCGGCCGTATCCAACCGAATTTCAGACTTGCAAAGATATTCAAGCTTGAATATGCAATTTCGTTCAAATTTACTTGCTTTCCTTTTAACTGTCGCCTTTTGCACTTCCTGTGCAGAACAGAGTCAATTCGGCTCATTGGTCGAAGACGATCGCGAGCAAATGCGAACTAATCAGGTTAGAGAGTCCATGCAAAGACTGCAAATAGGAGCTGAGCATTATGCAGCTGACCATGGAACCGACAATTACCCTCTTTTGCTTGACGACTCTTTCAAAGCATACATGCCCGGGGGCGATGAAGCTTCCACGCCGTCTCAAATCGGCTACCCAAACGTATTCACCGGCACAAATAAGTTTCCAACGCTGGGAAGCGAACAAGATTACAAGCTGGTGCTGAAAGGTGAAAGAATTAAATTGCATCCTGGAGAAATCAGGTACTGCCCACTAAATAATGGTAAAGCCTATGCAGTTATAGGTGGCGGTAGTGACGGAAAAGCAATTATGGATATCAAAAATCCGGGGAAAATTTTGATCTTGAGTAATCTGGAAGACTAGCGGCACAGCCTCTGCGACTGTGCCGCTATCTTTACTTTATTGCTCCGGTGATTTGATCTGCTTCAAACTACCAAGATCTTGAGCCTGCTCTTCGGCACTCTGTTTCTTGATAATTCTGGCTCTGCGCTTCAAGTTCTGAATCGAGAGCTGGCTCGTCCAATCACTGACCACATGGGCCTTGCCGCCGCCGGCACCGCTTGAAGGCGGGCTTCCGGCCTGACCGACCTGTCCGGGCGCTCTGGATTGCGGTGGCGCCGCAGACCCGGCGTTGCGCGACATCTTGCCCAGCGAGCGCTGAGTCGGGACTCCGCCATTCGGTCCAAGCACACCCTTGCGAGCTGCAGCCGAAACACCGATGATCGCATTGGCATTTTGCGAAGTTCGGGCTTGATGATGCTGCTGAGCCAGATGTTGTTGTTGCGCATTTACAACCTGCTCTTTCACTTCCATCTGACGCTGCTCGGCAGCCCGCTGAGCGACTTGCTGTGCTTCGATCTGGCGCTGCTCTTGCTGCTGCTGGGCAGCACTTTGCACCTGACCTTGCATCTGAGCCTGTCGGTCGACAGCCATACGAGAGAATTCCTCGCGGCTTTCGTTATACCGTTGCTCAGTTTGCATACGCTGTTCGGATTCCATTCTTTGTTGCTGAGCAACTTTTTCGGCTTCGACAGTTTGGCTGACTTGATTTGCCTGACGTGCATAAGCCTCGTTGTAATCTCTGGAATAGGCTTCCTGAGCGGCAGCTTGCTGGTTGGCTACGAGATTTTGAGTCTGCTGGCTGCTTGCTGCCAATACGTCGCCGTCGTCGTAAGATGCAGCCGATGTGGATGCACTCAGAGATTGAGGAGTGACGTTGTCCGGCACACTCGCCACCGGATAAGAGGCGGATGGAGTAGAGATGGACGGCGTGTCGATTGACGGTATGGGAGTAGCTCCGACATTCGGCAATTCGATACGCGGCATTTCCATATTCAGGTTCGGTCCATCCGGCACATTCAAACGCGGCAGGGATGGAGTCGACAAGTCCGGAGTCGGAATAGTCGGGACACTTGGCGGGGTCACGGACACCGGTGTCACACCTGTGGATATGTCTGCATTACCCGCTCTTGGAATAGATGGAGTCGGCGTTGCAGGCGCAGGAGTGACTGGCGCCGGGTCAGGCGCCGGGACCGAGATAGATCCGCTGCTGCCCGAAGCTCCCGATGAGCCGCTCGAGCCGCTGGCTCCACCCGAGCCCAGATGACCGGCAATTGTCGAACCGGCACTGGCACCATACTGGCTTCCAAGCTGCGCTCCGGCAGGTCCAAGAATCGCAGCGCCAAGCGCTGCACCGAGAACTGCACCGGTCTGACTACCCGGAGGCGGTGAGGCCGGAACTGTCGATGGAGAACTTACTGGAGCCGTGCTGACAGGAGTTGCAGAAGGAGTGGAAGTCGGAGCACCGGTACCATCAGCACCATCTGCGCCATCGAGTGCAGAACTATCAGGTCCGCCAGCACTGTCTTCAATACTGGTTAAAGCCAGATTGTTGAGATTCTGATTAGTAGAAGCATAAGCCGCAAAGGCTGCTCCGAGCGCACCAGCAAACAGGCTACCCGCCTGCACGGAGTGGGCAGCAGGCCCCGTGCTCAGACCTCGATGTGCAGCAGCATGGGAACTGGAATGTGGTCCGCCTTGAGGACTGACTGAGCTCACCCCACCCGCACTGGGTAATGCATTTCCATGCCCCGGCCCGTTTCCGGATACAGGACTTTCTGCCACCGGAGGCGGCGTCACACCGGGAGATACAACCTCCTCGGAACTGGATGCACTTTGTGGAGGTGTCGCACCATTCCCTGGTCCGCCAGGAGCGGCAGGATTACCATCTTTCTTGTCGCCTTTATTACCTTCTTTGCCGCCGCCGCCGCCGCCACCGCCGCCACCTTTGCCGTCGGCTTTGGCTGCTGCTTGCGCGGCTTTTTGAGCCATGCTCATCGCTTCTCTGCCGGCATCTTTGACAAGACCGGTGAAGTCGAATGCGAACTTGGCGGCGCCAATCGTGAGGAAATTGAGAGCTGTGAAAATGATTGTGCCTGTGTCGTCGACTCCATGAAAGCAGGCCATCAAAAGGATAGCGACACTCCAAAACAAGCTCCAGCAGCAGAGCGTAACAACACCCTCAATCCAACTGGGGAAAGCTTCACGAAGCTGTCTTGAAGGATAGACCCAGAGAGCTGCTACAACCGGTCCAACAAACCACAGATAGTATAAGTAGGCTTGCTGAACCGCACAAAGGATTACCCATGCCATCGTGAAAGCTGCATTGGCCTGGTTATAAGCCAGGCGCATTTCATTCACCATATATGGAACGTTATCGTTATTTCGATCCGGCGGGACGATATAGAGTCCGACACAAGGATCCGCATACTTGATAGCCAGGGTTTTACCCTCAAGCCTGGCTAAAGGCGAAGTGCCGAAATAATTAAACATTTGAGCTTCCTTGTCTTCAATCATACCGGGGTTTTCCTCCGGTTCACGAATCGGGAAAGCTCTGATGTGACCGCAGAACGCATCAATATACATATCGGTGCCGAAACATTGCCTGTAAGTAGTCGCAACCGATTCGGTCAGAGAGTTCGCAATGTCAATTCCGTAGTTGACAACGAGATAAGTTGCCGGAATCAAAAATATGCTGACAATACTGCGAAAGATTCCCTCAAAGGGCTGAATCTCTCCGAGCACCACAAAGCCTTGCGAAGCAATCGACTTCACCTGACAGATAACAGCTCCAGGCAATAACAGTAGGATTGCCATCGGCACGAAGAGTCGATCACGAATTGTGTTCCATTTATTGCCACCACTGGTGGTGAAGTTTTCAAGGAAGCTCCTCACCCAATCTATTGCGGCCGCAGCATGATAACGTTCCATAGCAGCGAGATTATCGGCGCCCTGCTCCTTCTGAGCATTCTGATTAGCTTTAGATTGAGCCGCGTCCTGCCCCGGGGTGTTGCCGAGCTTCTGCCCTAGAATGTTACCGGCTGCTGCAGAAACAGCAGCGACGGATGAACTTACCATCAATGAGGCCGAAGGACTGCCGGCTCCTACACCTATAGATTTAGCAAATTGAGAGACCCCATCAGTTTTCGGAAATGAAGCGGAAGTCGAAGGACCGGGGTGCGGTTCACTGTGAGGCATAGATACCTGATCTGGACCGCTTGACGGTGGGGCGGAATTACCTTGCCCACCGGAGGAACTACTGCCCTGATTTCCATTGCTTCCGCCTCTGGGCGGCTGATTGGGAGGCTGGTTTTGACCACCATTGTTATTGCCGTTAGGGTTATTCGGAGGAAAATTGTTATTGTTGTTATTGTGATGATTATGATTGGGGTCAAAAGGATTATTGCTGAAGGCATTGCCGGGAGTACCGAAAGTTCCGCCGTTGTACCCGTGATTACCGCCGTGATTTCCAGCACCATTTCCGCCGTTATTGCCAGCACCATTTCCGCCGTTGGCACCGCCGAAACCGCCGAAACCGAAGCCGCCTAAACCTCCACCATTATTATCGTTATTGTTGTTATTGTTGTTGCTCCCACCATTGCCTCCCCCGAAGTTGAGGCCGAATCCAGGGAGATTGCCGTTGTTGTTGTTGTCATCGCGGTCGCGTCCACCACCATTGAAATAAACACTCGGCACATTATTACTATTGTTGTCATCACGACGGTTATTCTTGTAATAAGGATTGCCGGAACCTGTCCCGCGTCCCCCGTTGTAGCCGATCCCGCTACCTCCCAAACCAGCTCCGCCACCTGCACCGCGTGAGGAAGCTCCCCAGCTACCGCCGGCAGATGAGCCGCCGCCGTTAGAAGCTGAATTGCTCAGGTCCTGACTTCGCGGTTGCGAAATATGGACGGTGTTTACTCCTCTAGTTTTAGCCTCATAGTCGCTACCGCCTCCTCCGCTGCCCGTCGCACTGTCGTTGGAACCGCCCACAGTTGGATAGGTCTTGCTGACCATTTTGTTCGGATTGGTTGAATTATTGAACTTATTATTCTTCAGATAACGTTTGAGCTCCTGGTTAGGACTCTGAGAAGAACTCGGTCCGTTGCCGCCTGAGCCACTGCCATAGTCAGACCCACCACCGCCGAAGCTGCCCGCAGGCGAGCCTGTGTTGGAGCCGCCGTGAGTGACGTCGACAGTCTCGATTTTGGGCAATACTTCACCGGAATTACCGGCAGTCATTTGACTTAGATACTTGGCTAACTCGCTGGACTGACCGCCGGTCGAATTGGGCAGGTTGCCAAAGTCCGTGCCCTGAGCCTGAACTTTCAAGCCACTCAAAGAAAAAGTCAGAGCAAGAACCCAGACTGACGACTGAAGAAATCCACGTAGTTCTTTTTCCAACATATCGTTCCCTGCTTGATTGCACCGAATATGCGGCCGCTGCCTTCAGGGACTCAAGGTCGTCCATGGGGCAAGCTTACCTAGTAATGGCAGCATTATGATCATTAGTTGTGTAATTTTTGTTGCGTGAGGACTCTGCTGTTCTTTGCCGGTATGCATTAGATTTGTGCCCAGCAGCCATGGCAATAAAGCGGCAAAAACAAGCAATACCTTGATTTAAGAGAGATCTGGCCTGCCTGAATCTTGGGCTTTGCGGGCTTTTAGCTCTTAATTCCACAGACTTGCCGAAAAGAATTAATCTAAAATCTGAGCAAAAGCCATTTTCAATCCGCCAAAACTCAGTTTTTGGCGCGCTCTTGAAGCACCTGATTGTATGCATCCGAATCTTCCAGACTGAATTTGGTCAACTGCTTCATCACTTCCAAAGCTTTGTCGTTTTTTAGCGCCAGCTTTTTAAGCAAGACTCGAGCCTCGGCTGAAGCCGGATTATATTCGAGCGCACGTTTCAAGGCTCCTGCCGCATAATCTACCTGACCTTCTTTTTCCAGCCCCAGTGAAGCCTGACAGAGTCTCAAAGCAACCGCTTTGGACAACTCTGCAGCTCTTTGTGTGCAATAAGAAGCAGCCATCTGATCTCCGGTTTTGTTCGAAGCCTCAGCCAGCAAGCGCAAAGCCAGAATATCATCAATGCGAACTTTCAAGAAATTGCGCAGACTGATAATGCCTTCTTCCAGCCGTCCGGTTTGCAAACAGGCGGCTCCATAAGTGGCAAGAGCCGCAGGGTTTTGAGAGAGGAAATTGTTGTCTTTCATAACCGGTGCAAGCAATTCCAGGGCTCGGGCCGGGTTGGAATTTGCTAGCGCTATATCCGGCATCGGAATGTTTGCGATCTGATACCAGTCCTTAAAAGTGGGCATATAGGTCTGCGCCAGCCGGAACTTATAAATGAAATTTTGCGGTTCGATTGCAAGAGCGGCTTCAAAGTCCTTTCTTGCTTTCATCGGCGCGCCGCCCAGCATGGCAACAATACCTCGAACACAAAGCGGCTTCACATCGCCCGGATAACGTTTCACAGCCTCGTCCGCATATTTGTACGCACCCTCAAAGTCACCCTTTTTCTGCGAAAGAATCAAAGCCCGTACACAAAGGGCAAAGGAATTTGGTGAAGTTCGATAGGACTCTGCTGCCCAAAGATCTGCAAAAGGATTATTGCGTACCATGGCGCGCTCGGCTATGGCCGCCAGTTTTTCAGCTTTTTCCTTTTCCGTGTAGGGGCTCCAGTCAACAACATCAAAAACGTTACCGCAGTTTTTGAGCATCCACTTTTGATTTTCAGCAGTGTAGTTTTTCTGCTCGTAAGTTTTAGCAACGTCAAACTCGATATGGTTTTTGTCGTCGCTATTTGCCTCCACGCCTTTGATCAAATTATCGATTGCCTCGTCGGTCATCCGGACTTTCAAGGGCAGGTCTTCAGCTGAAGCAATCGCGCCGAAAACCGCAAGTCGCTCTCTCAATCGTGGATTCTGCAGAGCTTCGTTAACTGCATTCAGATTGATTTTAATCGGCTCGTCGGATGCGCAGGCTGAAATGTCACCGGGATAGGTCTCAAAAACCACGAGGTGTTTGAATACTTTTTTCAGCGCAGCAAAAACCCGTGTCAAATTATCGGACGAAACTTCATTGCTTTGCCACCACATCGCAAAAATACCGCCCTTGTTCAAGCGGTCATGGCAAACCTGAAAATATTCCTTGGTATAAAGATTGCAAACTCCGGCCTGCCATGGATTTGAAGGCTCTGATGTAATCAAATCGAAAGTTTCATCAGTGGCAAGCAAATAATTGCGACCGTCGTTGTACTCGATTTTCAAACGTTCAGTATCGTCTTCCGGCGCCATATTCACTTTATGGAAAAAACGCGAAGTTTCAACAACGGCTGGCTCGATTTCGGCACAAATCATTTTCTTAATCGGGAAAAGCAGAGCATAGCCCATGGTGCAACCGCTCCCCCAGCCGACATCGGCGACAGTTTGAGCCTTTGGATTTAAGAGCAGGGGAATGCTCGGCAAAAGAACTTGCGTGGGCATGTCCGTGGGTCCATCCGACGCATCGATGTGCCCGTTCGTAAACAATGAATGTTGCTTATCCGGAAACTTTACGACAGCCACATTGGCGCAAAGTCCGTCCTTCCAGAATTCAATTTCGAAAGATTTGTTGACCTGAGCCAGCCAATCTGAATATGGGGGCACGGTCGTTTGTTTGTTCCAGTTAAGACCACGCCTTAATTTTTGCGAACTGGTAATTACGTGCAAATTCCAGATTTGCGGACTGAGCAAAGACCAGAGAGTTATGCCAAGGAGGCTTGCTGCGGAAAAAGCCTTGAGCAAGACTTGCTCTTTCACACAACCGAGCAAAAGAACAAGCCCTAAAAGAGCGTTGGCTGCGGCACATAAAACCAGGGTTTTCTCACCGCCGATTGCTGGAATAATCAAAAATCCGCAAGCAAAGGAGCCGATAATGGCGCCTAATGTATTCACTGAATAAAGCGTACCGACAGAGCGTCCCAGTTTTTCAAGTTCAACTGTGCAAACTTTCACTGCTACAGGAAAAAGTGCTCCCAGACAGAGTGCAATCGGGAAAAGAACTACAGCCGCAAGCATGAAGCGATTGAGCATGCCCAGCTCGGGATTGCTTATCTGCTGCGCGTTGACGACAAGATTCCAGTAAGGCAGCATATTGAAAAGCAAAATTGATACGACTGCAGCAAGAGCCAGCACCACCTGCAATACTGCAAAACAAAGCACGCCGTTTTTCATTTTGTCCGCAAATTTGGAAAAAATGAAGCTGCCTTGAAAAATGCCGATCAAAAAAGTTGAAAGCATTATCGAAAAAGCGTAAGTGGTCGAGCCTATAACCAGAAGCAATGCCCTTGTCCAGGCAACCTCGTAAATCATGGCGATAGCGCCGGAGATGCCGAAAGCTATCAGAGTAAATAAAGCCGGTTTGCTCAAAGCGGCAGTGCTCTGTACAGAAGGCTCCGGTTGCCAGTCTTTTTCTAAGCTCGAAGAAGTCTCTTTAAAAGCAGGTATAAGCTGCAAAAGACCCAGCACGGCAAGAGCCAGAAGAATATTCACACAAGCGGCAGTGAGCGTGCTTGCATACAGACCGAAAGCGGGAATTAACCAGAACCCCCCGGCAACAGCTCCAAAAACAGCACCAAGAGTATTTATCGAATAAAGAGTTCCTACCTTCTCGCCGACCACTGAAAGACTTGAAGTCACAAAGCGGGATAGAATCGGCAAAGTAGCGCCCATGCAGGCTGTCGGAGGCAAAAGAATCATCGAGACTACAATGAAGCGAAGCAATGAAAAAGGCAAAACCTGCAAATGCATTTGCTGCCAGAAGCTTTTATAAATGGGCAAAGCAGCATCAAACATGAACGGCGCAAGCAAAGCCCAGACTCCGATTATTCCTTCCAGAATGCCGTAAATCAGAAAGGGATTTTTCAATTTGTCGGCATAGCGACCGGCTGCAAATGAGCCAAGAGCAAGTCCGCCCATAAACGCGCTCAAAACTGTAGAAGAAGCAAAAGTACTGGAGCCGAAAACAAAAACCATCTGCCTCGTCCAGATAACCTGGTAAATGAGGCTACTGGCACCGGAAAGAAAAAATAGTAAAGCTACGAGAAAAAACTTACTTGAGATACTATTGCTGGCAGAAACTGCTTCCGGCGTATCAGACACGCAAATCTCCTTTTGCTCTTAACTGACCATTGACAACGAGAACGAGTCTCTCAGCCTGTCAAAGCTCAGTGCTATATTACAATGCTCTCAGGCGCTAATCTACAGTTCCGGAATTGAGTCCAATTCAAGAACAAAAAAAACGGGCGATATTGCTATCGCCCGTGGTCTTAAAGCTGTTTAGAAGCTATAGATTGCGACTAAGCAACCAGATATTTGTGCAAGTCTTGCATCTTACTGACATCAAGCCTGAGACCAGGTCCCATTGTTGAGCTCAGATAAACCGACTTGATATATACACCTTTGCAGGTTGCCGGTTTGACTTTATTGACTTGATCAAAAACAGCAGCCAGATTCTTGAGAAGACGATTGTCTTCGAAAGAAATCTTGCCGATGCCCATCTGGACAACGCCGCCATCTTTTTCAGCGCGGAATGAAACTTTTCCGGCTTTCAATTCATTGACTGCTTTGGCTACATCGGCTGTAACCGTACCGTCTTTCGGGTTCGGCATCAAACCGCGAGGTCCAAGTACTTTACCGAGTTTGGAAAGCATCGCCATACAATCAGGAGTAGCGACAAGTTTGTCGAATTCCATGAAGCCTTCACTGATTTTGGCAACAAGCTCTTCAGCTCCAACCACATCAGCGCCTGCGTCCTGCGCTTCTTTCGTTTTCTCGCCCTTACAAACGACTGCAACGCGGACTTCTTTTCCGGTGCCGCCGGGCAGGTTTACTGTCGAGCGTACTTGCTGGTCGTTGAGCTTGGGATTGACTCCCAGCTTGAAGTGGATTTCGACGGTTTCGTCGAATTTGGTGTTTTTAGCACCTTTCAAAAGAGTCAGAGCTTCTTCTGCTGTGAGCAGCCCTTTTTCCTTTGCTTCCACATTTACTTTGCCCAGCTTCTGCTGTCTTTTGCTTAGCTTAGCCATTGGCCCGTTCCTTCTTACTGAATTTCCTTCCTACCTGTCATAAACCTTAGTCGACGACAGTGATTCCCATGTTTTTTGCCGTTCCGGCGACCATGCTTTCAGCCGCTTCAAGTGAAGTTGCATTCAAGTCTGGCATTTTGATTTTGGCGATATCACGAATTTGAGCACGGGTTAGTGTGCCAATTTTGACTTTGTTGGGTTGCGCCGAACCCTTTTCCACGTTGGCTGCTTTTCTGAGCAGAACCGAAGCCGGAGGTGTTTTGAGGATGAAATCGAATGATCTGTCTTCATAAACGCTTATTTCAACAGGTACGATCATCCCCGCCTGGTCTGCGGTTTTTGCATTGTATTCCTTGCAAAATTGCATGATGTTGACACCATGCTGACCAAGAGCTGGACCAATCGGCGGAGCTGGATTTGCTTTGCCCGCTGGTATTTGCAGCTTGATTTTGCCGACTATCTTTTTCACGACAGTATTCCCTATATGTATTCGGAACTATTGATCATATAAGCAGCTTGCCGCTGCGCCTATGACTTTTACACTTTTATAACCTGGTTGAACTCCAATTCCACTGGTGTGGCACGACCAAAAATGATGACCGAGGCCTTGATTCTTTCCCGTTCCAGATTGACTTCCGTGATTTCTCCCTCGAAGTCCGCGAAGGGTCCGCCGGTGATTTTGACTTTGTCACCAACCTTAACATCGATAACAACCGGCTTCTTACCTTTGACCCCGGTAACCGACATTTGACGTCTCAAGATTTTACGGATTTCAGCATCTTGCACCGGAATCGGTTTTTTACCGGCGCCCACGTATTTGGTCACACCGGGAGCTTCCCGCACGACTCGCCAGGAATCGTCATCAAGGATCATTTCAACAAAAACATAACCGGGATATTCGCGCTCTTTTTTCTCGACGCGCTTGCCATCCTTGACTTTGGTTACCATCTTCTCAGGTACAATGACGCCGAAAATTTTGTCTTGAGCGCCCATTGTCAGGATGCGCTTTTCAATATGTTCTTTGACTTTATTCTCGTGACCGGACGCGGTTTGCACTGCGTACCAGCGTCTTTGACCATCGCTATTAATGAATGGCATTTCTGCTCACGTCTCCTTGTCCTTAGTGGTGCACGCCGATGCCGCCGCCGAGATGCCGGGCGAGTTTGTCGAGAGGCTCGAAAACAGCCTTGGCGATCCCGTAATCGAAAGCAAGCACACAGGCAGTGATTATGGTTACAAGTACAATCACGCTGATTGTTTCCTTGATTACCTGCTGGCGCTCGGGCCATGTAATTCTTTTCAGTTCAATCAAAGCTTCGGCAATGAATTGCAAAAGAGCTGCAAGCCCGGATTTCTGCGTTTGCTTTTGACTTACTTTACGCTCTTGCGCCGCCTCTAAGGCAGCAGCACTGTCTGATCCGTTTTTGCCGCTACTGGTTGCCGTGCTCACAGTTTTACCTTTATCGTCAAGCGCGCTGCCATCTGCAGGCTGGGCGAGCTTCGCCTCATCCTGTTCACTAAGGTCATCAGATGGACCGCTGGCGTTCACTTTTGCTCTCTGAAACTGGGTTAAAAAATTCGCGCTCTGAAGGAATCGAACCCTCACCAAAGGTTTTGGAGACCCTCGTTCTACCGTTAAACTAAGAGCGCAGAAGGCGGTGATTTACCGCCAGGGAACGGACGA
>JAIEPM010000085.1 GCA_019748395.1 Candidatus Obscuribacterales bacterium | reverse complement strand
TTGTGAATTTGATCTCCGTGGGTCTTAAAGCAAAGTTGACCGTTTGTGGCTGCAGTTTTGCCTTTTTCATGTCTCAAGAAAATGCGCGATATCCCGTCCCACTCGATATAAGGTCCATTTCGGTAGTTAGCCCAGCTTCTCCAGAGAAAACGCCAGCCGTTTTCGCTGATTCCGATGTGAGTCGCTTGATTATTAATGTAGTAGAGCAGTGCTACGAGTAATGCGGAACCACCGACCATTAGGAAAACAATGAAGCGACTGTTTGCTGATTCATCAATTTCCGAAACTGGCGCTTTGAGCTCCTGCGACTTGCTGTTCAATGGCAGCGCTACAGTCAGGCGTCCGCCGCCGTCCGGATCCAGGCAGGAAATGACAATTTGCGTTGCCTGGAATTCCATGGTCAGAGGAAGCTCGCCGCCCCAGGTGAATGGGGGCGGCTGCGGAAGGCTGATTTTTTCCTGTATAGCAATTTCCAGAGACTTGTTTTCGTAGTTGCTTTTGTCGAGATTGTCCAGATCTATTCCGGACATTCTGCCGTAGCTATCCACTCTGAAACGCAGAACTCGGCTTTTTAGCGCTGCCGTTTGCGAATCTTGCAGTAATGGTTTGAAGTCCATACCGACTTTTAGCAAAAATTCTCTCAGCTTGCTGGCTTTACTTTGCTTCGCCATTTCCATTCGATGATGGTTCTGGTATGCCACTGTTTGCTTCTCAATTGACCCCAGAAAGCTCAAACCGAGAAAATAGCAAGCCAGTAGCACCGGTACGGCAACTATGATTATGTTTTTTAGATCGCTCTGCAGGGCGTTTTGTTGTTGCCTGCGCCAGCGTGTGATCGCAGGGAAGGGCTCGTATTTAATGATGTATTCGTTCGGGTTTCCGGCGTAAGTGTATTTGTCTTGAGCTTTTGACTGCCTTGTCTTTTTTTCTTTAGACGCACCGGCCAGACGCCTGAGATTCCACTTTAGATAAGCTATGCAAGCAAACTGGCCATAGAACCAGTAAGTGAGCAGGCTGTTGTTGTAACCATAACGATCAAGCGTAAACAGGGCATAGGAGTTGAAAAGGCATGAGAGAAGAATACTTTTTACAAGGTTGCCTTCTTTTTCCGGGCTTACTTGCTTTTCGAATAAATTGAAAAATGGAATCGGCCATAAAAACATTAATAGAATCCAGATGGCATCTCTGGGCGTCGTGAACATGCTCAATGCCGTTCCTGAATAAGTCGCAGCGATCAGCTGCGGGATAAAGAGCAGCGACACTACACTCAGAATTCCATGTTGTAATTTAGAAAGTGGTGGCTTGCCTCCAAGAATACTCTGCGAAACTTCCGAAAGACGAGCGATACAGAAGCTCCAGAAGCAAACAAAAGGAATGTAAAAAAGCACCTGAAAATTCAAAGTGAATGATTCAAGCATTACCGGCCTTTTGAAATCATTCGGAGCTATTTGAAAAATGATTGCTGAAATAACGCCGGTAATGAAAACTCCCATGAGAATGGGGGGCAGCCGTTTCAGCTCTTCCAGTGCGCGATCGTTTTTCGCTTCGCTTTTCTTTGATTTTTTTGTTTTCTTTGCATTTCCTTTGATTTGGCTGCTTGCCGAAACGGCGTTTGCGTTTGTAAGCGATTCATGTTTCTGCGAATCGTTCTTTTCAAGATCTTCGCCCTGAAATATTTTTGCGCTCGGCATTTCTTTGAATGGTTGCGACTCGAAGTTGCTCATGCCAAATTCTCTGCGGCTACCGATGTTTTGAGACGCACGCCATTTCGCCAGGACTTGAGTTCTTCAATGAGCTCCTCGGCGCTCTGGTAGCGGTCTTCAGGCTCAAATTCGGAACAGCGAGCGATGATCGCATCAAGCCTTTCATCAATTGTCGGATTATGATCTTTCGGTCGGGCTGAGGAAAGCGGTAGAGGGTCTTTTCCCGTAAGCAGGAAGTGCATTGTGCCTGCAAAAGCATAGAGATCGCTTGCGATAACGCTTTTGCCTCGTAACTGTTCTGCAGGCATATATGATTGCTTGCCGACGATTGTGCCGGTTGCAGAGCCCACAAATTCATTGGCGGCGCCAAAATCGATGACTTTCAGGCTGTCCTTGCAAAGGACGATATTTTCCGGCGTTAGATCTCTATGAATGATGGGAGGGTCCTGAGTGTGCATCGCGGCAAGCACTTCAAGTATCTCAAGCCCCCAGTCAACTGCCTGTCCGGCTTCCACAAGACCATTCTGTTTGACGTACTGGCGTAAGTCCGTCCCATTGATATATTCCAGTTTCAAGTAATGCCTGCCATTCTCGACAAAGTGGTCTAAGACTTTGGCAGCACCTGGATGTTTGAATTTGGAAAGCAACTCTGCTTCTCGAAGCAAGTGCTTTTCTGCTTCCGCCTTTGTTTCTGCATCAGCCTTGGCTGGAACCACAGCCTCTTTTAGAACCACAAGCTCTGCTTGATTCTCTTGTGCCAGATAAATGGCAGACAAGCCTCCAAAAGCGAGCTGCCTTACCACTTCCAGTTTGCCTTTCTGAAGCGATTGCTTCGGTTCAAGCGGTACAAATGAAGTGGCCTGGAAGCGCCTGCTCAGCTCCTCTTCCCACATTTGAGTGTAACCTTGCTCCTGGCTTATGCCCTGGCTTTCGTTTTGAAGGCGATTCTGATAATCCACGAGCTCCTGACTGCGTTTGCAGTTTGTCGCCCAGAGCTCAATGGCCAGCAGGAGTTGCTCAATTTCGCTTTTCTGAAAACAGCTGAGATCCAGTTGCAATCTGACTGATTCTTGAAAGCTGAGATATAGAAAGCTCCTTCCGTCGCTCAGTACATGAAGGTCGGCGCTGAGCAACTCCGACCACTGTCTGGCTCGGCGAAATTTAAGCTTGGGCAGGAAAAACAAAGGCAGGGAAAGCCCGTCTTTTGAAAGGTGGAGCCGGTTGTCCTCGGCACAAGCCGTCAGGGCGATGCAGGCTGCTATCAGCAATAACAAACCGGGAATCGCCGTGGCGACGACGCTATAAGGCAGCGAATTTGCCTGCCGTATAACGAGCCCGATTATGTAACCAACTGCGATCGGCGCTGCTACCTCCCAGATGGGCAAAGTGGCGATCATCAGGATGAAGAGCGCTCGCGCCGGGGCGTATTTGTATTTCAGGGTGATGTTTAATTCAGCCATGGTTCTGATAAGTCCCCACCCCTCCAATCTACCCGATTGGCGGGCTTAGTTAACCCGGAGCCAGGCTCAGGGTTAATCCCCTTGGCGGGGGCTTTTCTTGCCGACCTGCATTAGCTGTCGCTTCTTAGTCTACGGAAATGACTATGTGATCCGAGGCGGCACCGCATATGGTGCCATCTGAGGATAATGGAAAAACTCGCAGCTCGTATATTCCTGCTGCTTTGAGATCCTCATAACTCAGCGTGATAATTTGCTTTTGTCCTTCAAATTCAGTGTAAGACTTTTCTACACTGCTTCGCTTTTGTGGGTTCTGTTCTTCAAATAAAAGGTTTGTTCGGCTTATTTCAACTGCAAATTTACTTGCCTGCGCTATCTGGCTGATATCCACAGAAACTTGCATTTGCCTTTGCTTTGGACCTAGATGCAGATAGCCTTTGCTGCCGAAGTAACCGGAATTAGCAAAGTTGATTTTCGGCATTAATTTGGCTGCGGGGGTTATGGAGAGGGACTTGATTTTGAAATAGCTGTTTTTGGGCAGCATCAATCTAAAATTGTGAGTTTTTCCACCGAGCGCCCATTCAGGTAAGGCTCGAGGAGCAAAAATTAAGTGTTGCATTTTCTGTCCCGGCAGCAGATCCGAAGCGCAGCGTCGTCTCAGTTCAAAGTCCGGATTGAGCTCATTGCTGTAAAGTAAACTCGCACTGGCCGCTTCTTTTAAGTCTTGCAGCATTTCCAGATTTAGTTCCACGAAATCGACATTGAAGCAAGGCATACTGCCTAAGTTCAGCTCTAAAAATTGTGGATGCTTGCCGCTGCTGCGTACAACAAGAGAATTGTCTTCTGTCCATTTTAGCTCAGGTTTAAGCCTTTGCTCCGGTACAGATAGGGCGTTTCTCAGACTCAGACCGGAGAAGAGCATCGCTTTGCCTAGAAGCGGATCTGCAGATACGTCGATTTTCTCCAGCTCTTTTTTCGGACTGTTCCACATATAAATGGAGAGCTTGTTTTGGTTTTCGGCAATTGAATCTTTTAAATAGCCAAAGGGGAAAATTGGTTCAAAGGCGTTAACCATCAGGCAGTTGCGAATGTCTCGACTGAGCTGGGGAAATTTAGTCATGCCATCCAGTGAGTTTCGGCATGTGTAGGCGCCGTTTATCTGGTCGGGTAATCCCAAAAATAGAATTTCAGGATCTCCGGGAATTTTTGCGTAAAGCTTCTGCAGACCGGCTCTGATTGCGTTGTTTTCTTCGCCTGCGGCTTTCCATGGTTGATTGTTGATAAAGAGAATAATGCCCGCCAGACCGATAAGCGAAAGCACGGACATCGAGCGAGCGTAGTGCCAGATTCGCGAAGTCTCGAGCTTGCGGCAGTTCATCATAGCTGCGCTCAGTAACATGCAAAGCGGCACTGTGGCCAAGTAAGCCAGGCGGCTGCCTTGCAAATCATCTGAAATATTGAAAAGTTTGTAGACCGGTAAAAGACATAGAAGAAGCCAGCCGCTCAGGAAAAGGAAGTGTTTGCGATTTCTTGTTTCGGCCAGAAGATTCAAAACCGCGAGCACGGCGCTTGTGATCAGCGCTGACGGCCAGAGTTTAGAAAGCAGATCATGTGAATTGATAAGCATTTTGTTCAGAGGCACGACCAGCATTAAAAGCGCATGCAGCCAGCCTCGAATGAATTCGCTCATGTTTGAAATAAAGAGGAGCGAGTTGTCGTAGCCCCCGACTAAAGTACCGAGAGCTAAGTAGCGCACGCCGAAATAGGCCGCCAGTAAAATCCAGAACGGCATGGTTTTGAGAAGCGAACCAAAGAGGCGGCGAAAGAAATTTCCCGGTATGCGGCTTGTAGCGCTTGGGCTTTCTTCAGTTGTCGGGGCCGTTTTGTCAAAGGGCAGGACGTTGTAAATCAGCTCGAATAAAACAAACACGGCAGGCAAAGTTATTGCCATTTCTTTGGAGAGAAGCCCGAGTGTGCAGGCTATCAGCGCCAGTATGAGTTTCGTTGGTCCGGCGGTTTTGCTGAAGCCCATGTAGTAGTAAATGGCTGCCAGGCAAAACGGAGTGACAACCGAATCGACACGTCCTGTTATCCAGGAAACAGCCTCAGGATGAAGCGGATAAAGAGCAAAGAGCGCAGCGGCTGCTAATGGCCATTTGAGAAGAGCGGCGCTGCTTCTTTTTTGACCGACAGACGCATCGCCTGCCATCAGCTCCTTGCCGATCAGAAAAATATAAACAGTCGATGCTAAATGAAAAAGTAAATTACTTATGCGGAATCCAAGCCCGTTAACGCCCCAGAGCGCATAGTCGGAGACCATAAAAACCGAAATAAGTGGTCTGTAGAACTTTGTAGTGGTGCCGTCCAGCCATGATGTGTGGAAGTTGCGCCAGACAAGTTCCGGTTGATGAATGGCACGACTGAGCCAGCTTAAATGAACGAAATCATCGCCGTTGAAAAAGTTGAACATGACGGGCCAGTAGGCCAGCAATGTCAGCAGCGAAATGAAAGCAAGCAAGCCGATTTGCCAGGCGGGAGATAAATCTCTGTCCGGCATGTCGCCTGTAGTCGCGGAGCTTGAGCTGTTCAACTTTTCGGTCCCGTGCATCTCGGCTCCGCGTTAGTTGCTTCAGGATTCACTTTTTTTGAGCGATTCAACTGCTACTTCATATGCCGGTCTGTCTTCCAGATGGCAGCGAACATCAGCTTTGTTCTTGACGGCTTTAGCAGGGACTCCGGCCATAACAACTCCGGGTTTGACGTCGTGAGTTACAACTGAAGCACCGGCAATCACGGCTTCGCGGCCGACTCTGACTCTGGGCAGAATCAGAACTTTTGCTCCGACAATTACGCCCGATTCCAGATATGGACCTTCGCGACCTTTCTGGCAGGGCGGGTGCAAACTGTCGACCGTGCAGGACATCGGATAAAAATGGACATTATCTTCAGTGGTCGTGTAGGTCGCAATGAAAACATTATTGTGGAATCTGCAGTTGTCGCCGACATTTATCTGTCCATCCGATTGCGACATGGTGCCGAAGCTGCAACCCTCGCCGAAGATGCTTTTCTCGCGAATACAGGCGCGATGGCCTGTTTGAAAGCCTCTTCCAAACTTGCAGTCGGCATATATGATCGTGCCTGAGCGGATGGTGCTGTGCTCTCCGATAACAGTTTCCGGATTTTTATAATCAGGATCTGTTCTGTAGCCCGGCAGCCTTTCTCCGAGGATGCACTGGGCTCCGACAAAGCAATTAGCTCCGAGTTTGACGTTTTCGTAAATGATCGCGCCGGGTTCGATAATGCAGTTGTCGCCTATTTCGGCGCCATCTCTAATGATGACGTCTTCGTGGATGCGCAGATTCTTGCCGAGCTTTGCCCGACTTGATATGCGGGAAACCTGTTCTGTATTTTGCATTTTTGTCCTTTCCGGGCATCAAGTTCTAGGCGCTGCCTAGAAACGGTTGAGCCACCACTGCCGGTGCGCCGACGCCGAGCTTCGCGGACATGATTTCCGTGATTGCCGCAGCCACGCGTTTGACTTGCTCTTGCTTCAATTCCGGGTACATCGGCAGTGAAAGAACCTGAGCCGCCAGTTTCTCGGAGACGATGAAATCGCCGCCCTTGTAACCGTAAGCAGAGAAAGCTTCCTGAACATGCAGCGGTACGGGGTAATAACACATAGAGCTGATGCCGCGACTTGAAAGCTCTGCCGCCAGTTCGTCGCGAAGTTTTGCGTCGTCGGCGTTGTTGCTGCTGCCGCTTGTAACTCTTATCGTATATTGATGCCAGACATGGGTGTTGCCGGGGCTGACTGTCGGCAGTACCACTCCCGGGCAATGTTTGAGTTGCTCTTGATACCAGGCGGCCACCTGTCGGCGCTGGCTGTTCCACTGATGCAAGTGCGGCAGTTTTGCCAGAAGCACTGCGGCTTGAATTTCATCCAGACGGCTGTTTCGTCCGAGTTCGTCGTGATAATAGCGTTTGCGCATGCCGTGAGCTCTGATGGCGCGCAAGCGCTCTGCCAGAACGTCGTCGTTGGTGGTGATCATGCCCGCATCGCCCGCGGCACCAAGGTTTTTGGTGGGGTAGAAGCTTATGCAAGCCAGATCGCCAAGGCTGCCGGTGTAGCGTTCGCCGTACATTGCTCCGATTGCCTGCGCGTTGTCTTCGATTACTCTCAGACCATATTTCTCTTTGAGTTTCAGAATCGGTTGCATGTTTGCTGCCTGACCATAAAGGTGCACGGGCAATATTGCTTTAGTTTTGGAGCTGATTGCTCTTTCAATAAGATCCGTATTTACGTTGAATGACTGGGGTTCGACATCTACGAATACTGGTGTGGCGCCTCGAAGCGCAATCGCTTCAGCTGTTGCTGCAAAGGTAAAGGGCGGGGTGATGACTTCATCTCCGGGTCCGATGTCGGCTGCCCAGAGGGCCAGTTCAAGGGCATCGGTACCATTTGCTACGGCAATTGCATGCTTGGCTCCGCAGAACTCAGCCACATCTTTTTCAAGCTTTGCCACATAGCTCCCGAGAATGTAGTGCCCGCTTCTCAGAATATCTATGACGGTTTTTTCAAGCTCAGCGCCGAATTGCTTATATTGTTCTTTGAGGTCCAGAATCTGGATTGCTTGATTTGCTTCTGCCAAGGTTCCACTCCTAGCCGGTAAATGACATCCCGAAGGATGAGACAGTGCAAGTCTAGTATGCCGCTTGCCATGGTCCAAGGAAGACCTTATAAGATTGGCGCGACGGAGCTAACTTTAATCTTTGAGACTATTGCTGTCCGGGCCGGAAAGCTTGCCAAGCAAGGGCTCTCACCGACCCCGGTTGTCAGGGTGTGTCCGCAGCGTTTCGATTAGAAGATCTTCAGAGCAATACGGATTTTAATAAAATTTCGCGTTTTTAATCTTTGCGGCGCAATTAAAAAAAAGAAGACCCCCGAAAGCGGGAGTCTTCTTCTGAATTTGCGTTTATCTCGGCTTACTTTCTGCGTGAGCCGCTCGGAACTGCTACGGTTCTGGACAGAGCGTTGGTCACGAAAAGATTGAGGCTGACGCCTTCTTTTTCGGCTCTGTCAACTAAGGCTTGGTGAAGCGAACGCGGCAAACGCACTGTAAATTTGCCGCTGTAGCTGAGGAATTGTTCGTCACTGCGTGTAGTGCGAGTTGTTTTTGCATTGTGCTTGGCTGCGGGCTTACGAGCCGGGACTGCCTTCTTTGCGAGGGTTTTTATTTTAGCGGCCTTGCTGGCAGGCTTCTTCGCTTTTGCTCTTGCTGTTGCCATTTCATAACTCCTTTTCCGAACCTGTCTTGTGATTTTGGTTACCTGCTGCCCCGGGTCTTTGGATTCAACCGCTGAGCAGTCGGTACCGAAGGCTGCGTGACTCGTCCCTTTTTGACAAAGCTACCCCGGAAAGCATCGAGTAATGCTTTCAGAAGAAACTATGTAATCGTGCCACCTAATACCACCTTAGGTGGCACATTTATTCTAACAGAACTTATACCCTGTAGATCTATCGTATATGCATTAATATCTTTCCGGGGTGAGCCCGAGAATGCTAAGCTGTCGGGGGTTTCGAAA
Source organism: Candidatus Obscuribacterales bacterium (assembly GCA_019748395.1). Taxonomy (GTDB): domain Bacteria; phylum Cyanobacteriota; class Vampirovibrionia; order Obscuribacterales; family Obscuribacteraceae; genus JAIEPM01. Next base: position 10,922 of record JAIEPM010000085.1, on the reverse strand, counting down.
CCAGCACCAGCAGTGGGGCGCACCGTTTTTGATGGCTGGTATCACCGGCGCCACTTAGCATTAAATTAGCAATTTTCAGGCAGGAAACGCTCTTGAAAGTATTGATTATCAGGCTGAGCGCGATGGGGGATATAGTCCATGGACTTCCGGCCGCCGCACTTTTAAAGAAGCGCCTTCCCGGGCTTGAGCTTTCCTGGCTTGTGGAAGCCGCCGGAATCCCTTTGCTGGAAGGAAATCCGGTCGTTGACCGTCTAATCGTCTTTCCGAAAAAGAAGTGGTTGCAGCAACTACCTTCGGTGTCAGGCTTCTTTGCCACCACCGCTGAGGCGCAGCGCTTTGTCGGAATGCTTCGAGCCTCCAAATTCGACGCTGTGCTTGACTTTCAGGGATTGCTTAAAAGCTCGCTGCTCGGCTTCTTATCTGGCTCTAATTTAAGACTGGGTTTTAAAGGCACCAGGGAAGGTGCAGAAAGCTTGCTTACCCATGCTCTCGATGTTGGGGATTATTTCGGAAGCCAAAGCCATGTGGTGGACCTGAACATCCGTCTGGCCGACTATGCCTGCCGCCTTTTGCAAAGTGCTTTACCGGGCACCGCCGGCGACACCCAGGCCGAAAATCAATCCTATATATATGATTCTGTGGAGTTCCCCTTGCCGCAAGCCGATGCCGAAGCCAAAAGCTTTGCCCAGTCTGTTGTTTCGGGATTCGGAAGCGTGGAAGGTGCCCCTCTTATCGCTTTTATTCCCGGCACCACATGGCAGAGCAAAATCTGGGAAAGCAAAAACTGGATAGAGCTTGGAAAGCTTTGTCTGGAAAGGAAAGGCGCATCTTTGCTACTCCTGGGTGGTCGGTCGGAGCAGAAAAGCAACGCCGAGATAGCCGCAGCGCTGGGAGCACGCGTAATAGACCTGAGCGGAAAAACAGATATAAAACAGCTGATTGCTCTCTTCGCTATGACTGATATAGTTGTGGGCGCCGACACAGGACCCCTGCACCTTGCTGCTGCAAGCGGCAATCCAAGAGTTCTTGCAGTTTTCGGCAGCACCCCGCCCGAGCGAAACGGACCTTACGGACCCCAGTGTCGCTACATCAGCTTAAATCTCGATTGCCAGCCCTGCTTCCGAAAGACTTGCCCCCTGGGCACCCTGGCCTGCCTGAAAGAGCTAAGCCCTGAAGCCGTCTTCGCCCAAATTCCATTCCAGTCCTGAAATTAACATTTGTAAAGGGCGCCGCATGGCGACGCCCTTACCCGCAAAAATTGAAATCTTCGGGAGCGATTCGCCTGTAGGGGCGCCGCCATGCGGCGCCCTTTCGCCTTTAAGCTTTTTCGAAAAAATAAAAGGACGGAGGGCACTTGCTTCCTCCGTCCTTTTATTGATTGAGCTGAATCTGCCCCTCTGGGCAATTGAAGGCTTATTCAGTTACCCAGCACTGAACGGTTCGGGTCCAGTCGGCCAGTTCTTTTTCGTTGAAGAAGATGCCGATTTCGCGCTTGCCGCTTTCTGGGCTATCTGAACCGTGCACGACGTTGCGGCCGATTTCCAGGGCCAGGTCACCGCGGATGGTGCCGGGGGCGGAGCTTGCGGGATTGGTGGCTCCAATCAAGTTGCGAGCAATGGCGACGGCGTCTTTGCCTTCAAGCACCATAGCTACGATTGGTCCGGAAGTGATGAAGCTGACCAGACCTTCGAAAAACGGCTTGCCTTTGTGCTCACCATAGTGATTCTCAGCCAGTTCACGGCTCACCTGCATGAGCTTCAACCCAACCAGCTTCAAACCTTTCTTTTCAAAGCGGGAAACGATTTCGCCAATCAGTCCGCGTTGAACGCCGTCCGGTTTAATTGCCACAAAAGTTCTTTGAAGTTCTGCCACTTTCTTCTTAACCTCCAGATTACGTGCTTCGATCTTTTGCAAATCACGACATAAGGTCATGACAAGATCCCAAAACGTGCTTACACTAGCACGCCTAACGGGACTCGGGCTTCATCGTCTTAATCCAACTTTACGAGCTTGGCAAAGCGCGGATCAAGCACACGCTTGCCTGCGCTCTCGAATTTTACGGCGTAAAGTTCCTTATCGCCTTCACCAATGACTTCTGCGACGGTGCCGGTGCCGAACTTAGTGTGCATGACCTTATCGCCTGCTTTCAATCTTTCAAAATCAGCAGTCGGGGTTACGCTATTTTCACCGAAATCACCACTTTGACCAGTGGGGCCTGATCTTGAAAGCACTCTCGGCTTGGCAGGCGGTACTTGCGGTCTTTGTGCGGCCGACGAGCCGCCGCTGTTGCCGCCCGGCCTGGCGTAGCCCCTGTTCTGAGAGCCGTATCCGGAAGAGTTGTTGGAGCCGGATGAGGAAGAACGACCGTATCCCGAGGAAGAGCCGCCATAGCCTGATGATGATCCGGAGCGAGAAGCATAAGCGGACGAAGAGTTTCCGGAGCCATAGCCGGACCTGCTGCTGTTGTTTGAAGATCCATAGCTCGAGCCGTAGCCGCCCGAGTTACCGTATTTGTCGGAGCCGCCGTCATAAGTTTTCGAACGTCCCCAGCGGTCGTTGCTGCGGTCGTCGAAGTCCTGGCTGTCGGAGTCGTTGCGACCGAAGCTATTTCGTGAGTAGCCGCTGTTGCCATAGCCTGAATTTTTGCCGGAGCCGGGCTCCGGCGCTTTGTTCTCAGGCAAAGCTTCCAGTCCCATGACCTGCTCTTCTGATATTTCATTGAGAAAGCGGCTCGGCAGCGTGTAGTTGCTGAATCCGCCTTGCGCAAAAGAAGTGCGCTTGCGAGCGTAAGTAAGATAAAGCCTTTCTTCGGCTCTTGTGACGCCTACGTACATTAGGCGTCGTTCTTCTTCAAGCTCTTTCTCCGAATCGCGCGATCTTGAGTGAGGGAAGAGGCCTTCTTCCAAACCGATCAAAAATACATTCTGGAATTCCAGCCCCTTAGCCGAGTGCAGGGTCATGAGCTTGCAGGCATCTTCGCCTGCTTTCAGAGCATCGAGATCGCTTACAAGTGAAATCCTGGTGAGGAAAGCTTCAAGTGTCGGTTCATCTGCGATGGACTCGAAATCTTTTGCCACCGCCAGTAGTTCTTCCACGTTTTCGACTCTGCCGATTGCCAGTTCATCTTTGGCTAATGCTGCGTCTTCCTTTAATTTTTTCAAGTAGCCGGACTGGCTGACTACCAGTTCCAGCAATTCCGAGACAGGCATAACGGCCTGCATATTGTGCCAGCGTTCTGCCATCATGCCGAATTCGCTTAAGCCCTTTGCCGCTTTGCTGCCGAGGTCTCCGATTTTGTGAGATTGCAAGCAAGCTTCAAGCGGACCGATCCCCGATTTTTCGGCATAATCCAGCAAGTAGTCCAGGCTGGTTTTGCCGAGCCCGCGTTTGGGGCTGTTGACGCAACGCTGAAAAGCTTGCGAATCAAGCGGATTGTAGATGAATTTCAAGTATGAAATTACATCTTTGATTTCGGCGCGTTCGTAGAAGCGAGTGCCACCAATCATGGTGTAGGGTATGTGGCTGCGAACAAGAACTTCTTCTATGGCGCGGCTCAGGGAATTCGTTCTGTAGAGAATCGCGCAATCCGAAAGCGAGATACCTCTGGCTTGCAAGCGCTTCATTTCTTCAGCAACAAAATAAGCTTCGTCGATTTCATCACTGCCTGCGTTAACCCGAATTTTGCCGCCCTTGCCTTTATTGCAACGCAGAACTTTGTCGATACGTTCCGTGTTGTTTTTGATGATGCTGTTGGCGGCATCAAGAATGGTGGAGGTAGAACGATAGTTTTCCTCCAGTTTGATCATTTGCGCGCTTTTGTAGTCGTCCTGAAATCCTAGAATGATTCTGAAATCGGCCTTTCTCCAGGAATATATAGATTGGTCCACGTCGCCCACTACAAGCAAACTTCTCTCGTTCCAGATTGCTTCCAGATCGCTTGGACTTGCATTTTTCGGTTCGCTGGCGGCTATATGCCGAATCAGTTTGTACTGAGATTGGTTTGTATCCTGAAACTCATCAACAAGAACGTGCCTGTAGCGAGCTTGCAATCTTTCTCTGACTTCGGCATTTTGCTCGAGCAGCTGGCTGAAAATAAGAATCAAATCATCAAAGTCGAGAGCATTGTTTCGAGCAAGGGCTGCTTGATAGTTTGTGAATATGTCGGAGAACTTCTGATCGGCATATCTTCTTGCGTCCATCGCATATAGAGAAGGGCTGATGCCGTCATTTTTGAATGATGAAATTCTGTGACGCATCTCTCTTGGTGCGTACATTTTGTCGTCAAGATTCAGTTTGGCTACTACGTCTTTAACGAGACTCAAAGTGTCCGTTTCATCGTATATAACGAAGTTGTTTTTCCAGCAATGACCCTCTGGGCTTTTGAACGATTCGATATCTTGTCGGAGTAGTCTTGCACATATACTGTGGAAGGTACCGATGCTGAGCTGCTTGGCTGTACGTTCACCAGTGAGCTTTTCCAGCCTTTCGCGCATCTCGCCTGCGGCTTTGTTCGTGAATGTCACAGCCAGAATCGACTGCGGGCTCTGTCTGAGTTCGCTGAGCAGGTAGGCTACACGTTTTGTCAGGACCGTGGTTTTGCCGCTGCCCGCCCCGGCGATGACCAGAGATGGTCCCCAGCGCAAGCAAACGGCTTCCTTTTGTTCTTTATTGAGGTTTTGGAGCAGGTCCTGTGGGTTCACGATGTTCACGACGTGGCTGCTGGTGCTTTGCATTTACGCTTCCTGTAGTCAAGTTTGCCATGGAAATACTGGAATCCTCCACAAGAGGACTCGCTTTGGACTTATAAACTCCCTGCCTTTGCTGCTTTTGCCTGTTTTTTCCACTTTTGGAGTAGAAAGCTTTGAAAGATACTTTTCTGAACGGCCACTCAGAATTGAAGAAAATCTATTTTACGACTTGTAAACTGGGACTGTGAAGGCTTCCTAACGGGGGCGACAGAATGTACTCTTAAAGACGATAGCAAATGCCGGTGGGAGAGGCCAGAATAATAGCAGAGGCGCTCAGTTTCCTACCTCAAGAATTCCTCTTGAATTGGCTTACTTCTTACTTAGGATCAGATGGTGACTAGATGAGTTCTGCAGATCGAGGACAATCCGCAACGGTGCCGACCGTTGACGAACTTGCTCAAGAGTTACTTCTTATACAACAGTCAGGACCGAGGCGAGTTGCCATTATCGGCTCTCGTAACCTGCCCCTGACACATCAGCAACTTGTTGAAATGCTGGCGTATGCACTTGTGCTGTCCGGCAACCAGGTTGTAACCAGTGGTGGTGCAAACGGTACCAACATGGCTGCGATTCGTGGTGCTCAACGAGCCAACCCGGATCGACTGGAAATAATTCTTCCCCAAACTATCGGCCAGCAGCCTTCTGAAGTTCAGGACCTGCTGATTGGTATTCGCAATATTGTTGAATATCCCGATCGTCGTGGCATGACTCTTGCCGACGCAAGTAAGCTCTGCAACCACGAAATTATCGACAGATGCCAGCAAATAATTTGCTTCTTGTGGCACACCAGTTATACACTGCTGGAGTCGGTGAACTACGCAAAGGATCACCGGAAGATAGTCACAAACTTCTATCTGGATTGAGGACTTGTCCTTAAATTCTCTGATTGATGATCCAGTCTTCGTTGCCCTCTGCAAGTCCCTTGCAGCATTTCTGTTTTGCGTCGTTTTATATCCATTCTATATAAAATGGCTGCATTCAAAGCAAATGGGCCAGTTCATCAGAGAGGAAGGTCCGGCAAGTCACGCAAAAAAAGCCAAGACGCCCACTATGGGCGGTTTGCTTTTCATTGCCGGCATAATTTTTTCGTCCCTGCTACCTCTTTATCAGGGCGGCTTTCTTCCAGACGAGAAATTCAATAATCAAGCCGGTGCCCTGCTTGTTCTGGCTGCAGCGACTCTCTGTGGATTGCTGGGCTTCGCCGATGATTTCGGCAAAATCACAAGCCGCTCTAATACCGGGATTTCAGGCAAATTTCGCTTGCTGTGTGAATTTGCGCTCGGTCTTGTGCTTTCCCTGGCGCTATATTTCCTGAATTTAGTGCCTCCTGTCAGCCTGGGCATTAATGTCGGCTCGGAAGAACTCAGCACTATATCCTTCTTGTTGGGCGGCTTCGGTCAGTATATATACCTGTTTGCTTTTGTGCCTTTCTTGATGGCTGCCAGCACCAACGCTCTCAATTTGCATGACGGTATGGATGGTCTGGCTGCCGGCACATCGCTGATCGTGATGCTTGATCTGGCTTTTATGCTTGTTGTTTCCGGTTATTATTTGCTGGGCTGGATAGCTGCCGCCGCTCTGGGAGCGCTTCTTGCTTTCCTTGTTTATAATCGCTACCCCGCAAAAATTTTCATGGGGGACACCGGCAGCCTCTTTCTGGGCGCCTTAATGGCCGGACTGGTTGTAGCCGGAGGGCTTGTGCTCTGGTTCATACCGCTTTCTTTGATATATGTTGTTGAAACTGTTTCGGTGATTTTGCAGGTGCTTTATTTCAAAGCGAGCAAAGCGTATGTTCCGGAACGAAGTATGTCGAGACTGAGTTTGCTCCTTTACAAGTTGACTCATAAATTGCCGGGCGAGGGCAAAAGATTGTTCCGCATGTCGCCTATTCATCATCATTTTGAGGCAATCGCTCAGGAGAAAGGAAAGAAAGAGTGGGAAGTTGTCCTTAGCTTCTGGGTTATTCAGTTGTTGATTTCGGCAGTTACGCTTTTTTTCTTCTTGCATCATACGGCTTCTTGATTTTGAGCGCGGACCCTCATGGGCGGAGCGCCTTTCCGGCTCGCTTCGTATATACTGCTAGCAGTTTCTAGAGAATGAATTGACTTGAGCGGCAATGTCAATAACCTGGTAAATGAGCTTCTCTCCCAGAATCGCTGGGATGAGGCATATTCACTGCTTTCAGGCAATCTGGCCCGGCAGCCGGAAGATCCGGAAGCACTTTTGCAGCTTGGCAGCTTTTGTTACAGTGCCGGGCGTTTTCAGGAAGCAGAGCGCTGCCTGAAGCAGGGCGTGAATGGACCTTATGCGGACGAAGCGTTTTATATGCTTGGTCTGACTCTTTTGAAATTGAATCGTCCGGCAGAGGCTGTCGGCGCCTTTCGCGATGCCTGCGAACGGCGAGAAGGCTATGCGCTGGCTCACTTGCACTGGGGACTGGCTTTGAGCATGATGTCGAGTTGGCGTGGTGCACTCGGGCAGTTCAAGCAAGCGCAAAAGTTGAATCCGGCTTTGCTGGTTGCGCACTTTCAGACGGCAGTGGCGGCTTACAAGCTTCAACTTTTTGAAGAATCAGTCGATAACTTCAAAAATGTAATTGAGATGGATCCCGATTTCGCCGATGCCTGGACGGCGCTGGCTATGGCGCAGGCTGCAAACAATGATCCGCAGGCGGCACTTGCCAGTTTTGAGCGAGCCTGGCAGGTCGACCCCAGTCTTTCTTCAACAAAACGCAGCTGGGCTGCCCTTCTTATGAATATCGGGCGTTTCGATGATGCCTCGCGGCAGTTTCAAGATGCGCTGAATATGAACACGCAATTGCTCGATGCCCGCGATCGCAGCCTGATCTACAACGACTGGGGCGTAAATTTATTTCAGCAGGGGCGTCTGGAAGATGCCGCTGAGAAATTACTGCAGGCAGTCGGTGTGGATCCAAATCTGATGGAAGCCAGGCTGAATCTTGGTCTAGTTAAAACCGCCCTTCATGAATATGAACATGCGCAGGAAGAATTTCAAAAAATTCTTGAGCTTGAACCTGAAAATGCGGAAGCTCGATTGCAGCTTGGTATAAATGCGTTTCTTTTGAAAAATTATGAGCCTGCCGAAGAACAGCTGCAAGCGCTTCTTGATGCCGGTCATGACCTGCCTAATTTGAGACTCTGGCTTGGTTTTGCACATATGGCTTTGCGGCGCTTCGAGTCTGCAGAAGAAAATTTCGTCAAAATTATTTCCGAGTTTCCGGACAGTGCCATTGCGCTTGATGCTTTAGGTGCATGTTTAGCATTTCAAGATCGTCATATAGAAGCCGTGCAGAAATTTCAAGAATGTATTGAAAAACGCCCGGATTACGCACTGGCGCATCTGCATCTTGCTCGCAGCTATGAAGCCTCAGGTCGCAGCAGCGATGCTATGAATGAATACAAAATGGCCGCCTCTATAGACCCGCGCTGTTTTGAACCGGAAAAAGAATTGATTGAAGAGCTGCTGAAACAGTCACAATACGATCTTGTACAGAGCAAAAGCCGTCGCTTGTTGGAGCTTTTGCCCAGCGATACGGAATCTTATCTTTCTCTTTCCCGGGCATTGAAGGCTCAGGGTAGAGCCGAAGACGCAATGCAGGCTCTCAGTATTTTGCTGCAGAACGACCCGAACTGCGGTCCTGCTTATGTTATGCAGGGACAGCTTTTTCTTTCTCAGGGAATGCTCTTGGATGCCGATGAGAAGTTCCGTGTTGCTTCGCAACTTTATGAAGGCGATGCGATTCTTTATTATGGATGGGGTAAAACACTTGGGCTTCTGGGCTTGCACGAGCTGGCTCTTGAGAAATTTGAAAAAGCCAATGAAATTGATCCCTTTGATGCCGATACATACGAAGCCTGGGGCGCGACCTTAAAAATACTTGGAAGGTATCAAGACGCTGCTGAAATTTATCGCAAAGCCGCCGAGTATATTTAACTCAAAGAGATGCACGATGCGATTTGATTTTCTCAGGCTCGAGGCTTAGCAGCGCCATGGATGATGCCCAGCTGAACGACCTCATTCTCAAGTCCAGTCACCTGACTTATTTCAGGCTGGCATTTTCGCTTGTAGTATTGATTTTCTCTTTCGTATTTCAACGACTGGGGAGTCCTGAATTTGATTCTTCCGGAATTATGGCTGCCGCCACCGGTGTTGCTCTGGTCAATCTCATTGCGCTTGGACTCTTTCGCGGGCGCAAAGAGTTTTCAAAAACTGAAATCAATGTCTCAAACGCGGTTTTACTGGCAGCAGATATTTCTGCTCTCAGTTATGTCGTGCACTGCACTCAGGGTGTGGAATCAGATCTCTTTTTCCTGCTCTTGCTGCCGACATTGTTGGCCAGTAATGTTTACGAGCGGGTCGGCATTTTCTTGACTGCATTTGCGACTTCAAGTGCATATCTGGCAACGGTTGTTTTCGAGAATGCCAGTTTTATTCCCTATCTCAATTCCGGAGCCGACACTGCCGGTTTGACTGCTGCTTATGCGCAAAGGCTCTGGGTGCAAATTTCCACGCGCAGTACCATCTTATTTTCAGTCTCGATGATCTGGGCGGCATTCTGTCATCGCATGTCCAGAGTGGTGCTTGAGAGCACAAGGCGTCTTGCCGAACAGTTATCTGCAAATACGAGATTGCTTGAAGAATTGAAAATGCAATCGCAGCGGGAGCAGCTCAGTAATTCAATCAGTTTGGCTTTGCGAAGAACTCTGGAGCCGGATCGGATTCTCAGCACTACATGCAGTGAGTTGAGCGACGCTTTGAATGCGGCTCATTGCTTGCTGATTGCAAAGTCGGCCGCTTCAAGTGCCGAGGCTCAGATTTGGGATTCTGCGGTTATTTCCGGCAAATCTCAAAAAAGTCTTTTAAGTGATGACTTGAAGCGGTTTTTCATGGAACACAACTGGCAAAGGAAGCCTGCCGATGTTCCTTTCAATAAAATTCTAATCAGTGACAGACCTTTTGATAATCCAGACTTAAAGCCGATTCAAGCGGAATTGAACAGGCTTGAAATTACAAACATTCTGGTGCGTCCTATCATGTACGGGAATTCTTTGAAAGGCGTACTCAGTATTCTTACTACTGCAAAAGTCAGAAGCTGGCAAGCCGCAGAACTTGGATTAATAGATTCCGTGGCCGGGCAGGTGGCGATTGCAATCGAGCATGCCGAACTTGTCGAGCAGTTGTCTGAAACCAATAAGGATCTGCTTTTTAAAAACGAAAATCTCGATTCCAAAAATCTGGAGCTACGTCAGGTGCAATCGCAACTCATTCATCAGGAGAAGATGGCTTCTCTTGGGCGAATCGTCGCTGGTATTGCGCATGAGTTGAACAACCCGGTTAATTTCGTGCATGGCAATTTGCCTTATCTAAAGGAATATTTTGCCGAGATGAAAGGCTTGATTGCTTGTTTTGAAGACTTACCCGCCGAGCAACAGGCGCAATTTCTGGAGAAAAAGAAAAAGATCAACTACGATTTTGTGATCACGGACCTGGATAATATTCTTGCCGATTTATTTGAAGGCACAGATCGTATCCGCCAGATTATTCGCAATTTGCGTAGTTTCAGTCGACTTGATGAAGCAGAGCTGAAAGAAGCTTCAATTGAAGAAAGTCTTGAATCGACCGTTAAAATTCTCAGTCAGTACTATGGGCCGGATAAAGTCCGCCTCGAAAAGCACTTTGCGAACCTGCCGCCGGTGCTTTGTTATCCTGGAAAGTTGAATCAGGTCTGGATGAATTTGCTGGCAAACGCCGCTCAAGCCCTGGCTAATCGCGAAGACGGGCTGGTAATTGTCAAAACCGAGCTTGAAGATACGAGCTTTCTTGTTTCAATTGAAGACAATGGGCCTGGCATAATAAGCGCAGATCAGAGTAAAATTTTTGAACCCTTCTTTACGACCAAACCTGTTGGTCAGGGCACAGGGCTCGGTCTTTCGATTTCACATTCAATTGTGGAAAGGCATGGCGGACGCATCTGGTTTGAATCCAGCCCCGGAAAGGGAACGAAGTTCCTGGTTCGCCTGCCGCTGGCTCCCCCTCCCAACGCCAAAGAAGCCGAGGAAGATCTGGCCATTCTGGAAAGCAAAATGGATAATGCTCAGGAGAAATGAGGTCCATCTAATCGAATGAGTTTCAAGCACAAAGTTCTGCTTATAG
>JAIEPM010000077.1 GCA_019748395.1 Candidatus Obscuribacterales bacterium | reverse complement strand
ATTTTCATAGCTTTGAAAGTTCATTTGTTTTGCGCCTCGATACATATAGGGAAATGCCTCATGAAAATCACTCAAGTCAATGTCGGGATGAGCAAATGTAGCGCTTTTGACTTGAAACTCAGGACCAAGAGCTTGCAACGCAAGCAGAGTTCGACTTTGATTGACGGCACCACGACTATGCGCAACCAGATCAAGACGCTCCGCACCAACTGCACTCACAAGATCCAGCACTGACGATGTCATCATCGGCTGGCTGGCGAAAGATTGCTTGTAGTCATTTTCAACCTGAGAAAAAAACTGGTACCACTTCGAATTCGTTTTGGAACTAGATGCCCAATCTTCGACAACGAAAGGCTGGCCTAGTCTGCGACTTAAAAGCGCAGCATCATAAGCAGCCTCTGCCGGTGAATTTCTAATTCCAGGGAAATAGACTCCAATTCGACCGTTGGTAAAAGGATAAGCGGAGCTCAAATTTGCATGAAACTGCTCTTTGCTGAGAATCTCGACTCTCGGGTCAAAATTAACTGACTTCAAAGAACTGAGCGAATCTAAACTGATCTTTTTTCGATAATAGTTCATCTCATTTGGCGCCAGGGAATCAAGCAAGATTCCATTTCTTCCAATTTTTCTGTTTGTGACACCATATACAGTCAGGGCTTCGGTCCCGTCACGATGAACAGCTCCTTCCAAGGAGCGAATTCCGCCATCATCACCTGCAACTTTTGAAAAGCATCCTAAAACAGCACTTGCCGCCAATAATGGAAAAATCGAAGCAATTTCTCGGGCAAGCGCCTGAACCTGCCTTCCCCTGGAACTTTCAGCGGCTAGCGGCGGTACGGCTTTCGGCAACAGGCGCTCGACGGAAAAAAGCTTTGCTACTTCATACGCAGATTCGCGAAGCTGATATGCCGCTGACTCAGCGAAAAGCATCGCCGGTTCTCGCTCCGGCTTTGACGCTTTCAATAACTCAGAGCGCAGCATGAATTCACTCCGGAGGCAAAGAAGGCAAAATCAAATCAATTCTCCCTGCTCATCGAGAACTACTATCTTCAGTCCCGGAAACTTCCCAAAGCCAAGCTCTTTATATTTAGACAAAGCGATATTGGATTTAGCCGCTACTTCCATCTCTTTCCTGCAGAACAACCGGAGAATCAAACAACTTTCACCAGACTATGGCCCAGCGAGGGTGAAAATCCCGTGAAGTCCGACCTGCACAAAAATGCAGTTAGCCATTTAGCTACTCAAAGGGAATCGCCGAGGACTGCTTCCGAGGGACTGCTAAAAGCTTAAGACTTGCCAAGCGGCGGCTGTGCCGGTCAAATATCCGGCTTGGGCCAAAAGGCATCAATGCTTTAGCAGCAGAGCTTTCCGAGATTTATTAAAATCAGCAATTTATTCAATGACAACCTGCAACTATAATATGGATTGTCGACCAGGGTTATCAAGAAGAACAGCCCAGAGGAGCATGTCCCGAACAGTGAAGCCTGCAGCCATTAATCTATTGAGGCAGAAAGTAAAATCAACGGGCGTATCGCTCAGCATATTACTCTGTCAAATTTTTCCGGCAACGGCGTTTTCAGCGGATGATGGCACTAAAGCATCCAGCGGCAATTCAACGCTCTCTTTTGATGTTGTTTTTGATCAGCCTGTCAATGCTGCAAGTTCGCTAAACAAGAATGGATTCAATGCTCATCTGAAAGCTGCGCTTTGCCTGGATGAAAGGGTTCTTGCAGCAGCGGGCTCACTGGTGAAGGGGCATGTCGAGGCTCTAAATCCACAGGGCGATAGTGCCACCTTGATGAGTGCTAAAAAAGTACAATTCACGCCGTCGACTCCATTCAAAATCGTATTTGACGAGATCATAACAGCGGATAATCGCTCTTTCAAAATGCACGCCGTGCCTGCGAACCAATGCTCTATGATGACGGAGGACGGCAGGTTACGCTCTATTGAAATCATTACCGGTGGTATCGTGAGCGGCAGCAGTCCCGACAGCCCTCTGCAACTAGCCAAGGGCTCGGAGTTGCTCGTTAGAATTAACAGAGCAAAATCAAGTTTCAAAACCGACACACTGACAAAAATCAGCCCAGACGGAACCGCGGACTTGAAACCAGCGTTAGCTGCAGAAAAAGAAGAATCTGCGTCAATGAGCAAAGTCATCGTCCAACCAGTAGAAATTAAAGCTGGAGCAGCAAAAACAGCCGAAGTCTCAAAAGATGATGAGTCAAAAACGGCAAAAGTAGAATCTGAAGAAAAGTCTGCAAACGCAGCCGAAAAGAAAGCGGATACAACAGCGACCGACGAAACAAAGTCCGCCGAAGATCTCCAAAAGAAACAGGAAGCATCGCTTGCAGATTTAGGTGTCAAGGCCGACGGAAGCATGTCGGAGACTTTTCGAGTAGCATTTGCCACAGCGATCTCAAGTCAAACATCGCAAGCCGATGATCAGGTACTTGCCGCATTGGTTGAAGATATGAAAATCGGAGAGAAAACGATCGCCAAAAAAGGCTCGGCTCTTGTTGGTCACATTGTCTCAATTCGCGAAAGCAGCAGATGGGCACATGCTGTAAAAGCAAACAAAGGACAAAAGAATGCGGCGCTGAGAATTCAATTCGACAAACTTGTTACACCGGAGGAAGTCGAATATCCAATTCTTGGCGTTACACCGGCACAGGAAACCACATTCAAAAATGACGGCGTTTTCAAATCGCTCTCGGTTTCCTCAGACGGCACAATAATAAAGGATGCCATGCTCAATTTGTCAGGAGAATCCCAGGGCGGCAGCATTTTAAGCGCAGCGGTCATGGCTCTATCCGGACCACAAGCGGCAATCGCGATGCCCTTGATACTGCTGGGCGCTTTAAGCAAAGCCGAACCGGGCATCGCAAACCTGATTCACAAGAAAACAATAGGCAAGGGCGATGAACTCCAGATTTTTCCGGGAGATCAAATTTCAGTTAAAGCTCGCTTCGTCGATCCTCAAAAAGAACACCTATACGTTGCAGGTAAAGTCGTCCACGGAAAGAAACTGAAAACAATAAAGGCAGCTTCAACCGCGGATAATGCTGAAGAAAACGAAGACGAACAGAGCAAACCGTAATACCTGAGAGCTCAGATTCTCAAAGCTGGAGTAAAACAAATCTGAGTATTTTTCCGGTCACGGTTGACAGCCCTCTGCACAGAGCGTCATCATATTAACGGTGAAGCAGCTTGGTGCCGAAAGATGCAGTGAGGATTTAGAGTTATGAAATGCTTGCTGATCGAACCCAGCGAGATAGTTCGTGCAGGATTGACCTCTATTCTCACAAGGAATGGATACGATGTCATCGAAGATACCTACTCCGGATTGACACATCATGAGCTTGATCTGGCAATTATCGGAATCTCCCATGACGAAACCATTCCTGTTGTCGAGGCACTCAAGGACCTGAAAAATTCGCGTCTGGGAATGAAAGTCTTTGTTGTTTCCGCCGACCCGAACCTTGAAGAATACCAGAACCTTTCAAGATTGGGAGTACTAGGTTATAGCTCTCAAGAAATTACCACAGAAGTGTTATTGCTCGGCATAAGTGCGATTCTGAGTGGTGCTAGTTTTATATCACCCAAGGCTCGCAAAAGACTTATGGAAAAGAAAAACACTCATGAAATAAAAGATGTAAAACTGTCCACTAGAGAGCAAGAAATTCTCAAGGCTCTCGCTGCAGGAGAGAACCCTCAAACTATTTCGGCTCGCTTAAACACCAGTGTCGAGGCAGTAAAGGTACATGCTAAGAACATACTAAAAAAGATGTCGGCCGCAGAGAAGGCTCAAACTGCTCTACGAGTATTAAAAGCAGATCTTAGAGACATAATTAGCGATCCGGATAAAGAACGCTGATTCTCTCGGCTTCCAATAAAGTCGGTAGTCTCAATTACTTACGCGGAATCTCAAACCAAAATGAGCTACCTTTGCCGACTTCGCTTTCGACGCCCAAACGCCCATTGTGCGCCTGCACAAGAAGTTGGCATATAGCCAGCCCCAAACCGAAGCCCTGCTTCTTCTGCTCTGTATTAGCCTGGAAAAACTTTTCGAAAACTCGCTCTCTAGTATCTTGATCCATACCTGGTCCTTGGTCTTGAACCGATACACGCAGAAACTCCGGACCACAATGAGTTTCCACCTTAATAACGCTATTTTCGGGTGAAAACTTGATTGCATTAGAGAGATAATTGATCAGGACTTGAAGAAGACGCGCCTTGTCGGCCCTGAGCAGCTCCGATTGACAGTTGTTTAAGAGCTCAATTTGCTTTTTCCCGGCAAGGCTGGCAACTGTCGAAATAGCTTCTTCTGCAAGATTTCGAATATCGCAATCATTTAGCTCCAGATCCACTTTTCCGGTCTGCAAACTTTCAATGCTGAGTAGGTCGTCCACAAGACTGAGAACCCTTTCTATGCTCACTTGCGACCGGAGCAGATTTCGCTTGCTCTGCTCCGGCAATACACTCTCAGTCAAGACCGCAAATCTCTCAAGCTCAAGTTGAGAATGTCTGAGCGGAATACGCATCTCCTCCGCAAGCGAAAGCATCATTTGTCCCCTCTGACGGGAAGCGCTATCCAGTTCTTCTTTCGATTGGTGAAGTATGAGATCAAGAAACGCAAGTTCATCAGTTCCGGTCAGAGCCTGAGGAAGACTTTCGTTAGTCCCAAGCAGCGACGCATTCCTCATCAAGATACCAAGCCTTTTACTTGTGTTATTGCTAAATGAATGAAGCAGGATAAATGCCAGCAAGAAATTAGCGAAGACACTCATACCAAAGACTTGACTCCATAATTGAGCAAGATCTGCTTGTTCAGATTCCATTCGTTGAAGCGCACTCAGGTTCTTGATCTGCAGAATATTACCCATCTGCCTAACACGAAAAGCCTCCGGACTGCGAGCCTTTAACTCAGCCAGGTCGGCAAATTCCGCGAAGATCTGATCGCGCTGCCCATCTCTGCCTATGGCGCAGAGCCTGCCGACCTGAGCACGAGAAACATTTCTGGCTTTTTCAACATAGTCTTTCCAGTCAGCATTTTTAGCAGCCAGACCAGCCAGTTTCTCATAGTCGCGCTCCAGCTCGGCAAAACTATCCGCAGACAACTTGCGGGCAGTCTCCGAACCGCTAATCAAATAGATTCCTTGAGCAGCAGCGCCTCGCGTCATATCCACAGAAAGGAGAGAAGAGATTAAATTGAAATCCGAGATTTGGGCCTCACCAAATGCAATCGTTTCCGTTCTTTGAATTTGCTGATTCACAAAAAATAGAAATGCGCTTTGAAAAAGCAAAGGCACCAGGACCAGCACGAATCCCTGATGAATTATTTTGGGTTTAAGAAAAGCAGCAATCAGAGATGAAAAAGTAATGACTCCAGTCTCAGGCAGCAGAAGAGCGTTGTTTTTCAGCGATGCCGCTTCAATCACGGATTCATCCGATAATTGCCCTTTCTTTTGAAGCTTAAGTAACTGCTCAACAAATGTGATGATCTGAGAGAGTTTCTCCTGAACCAGATCCAGCTTTTCAAAAGCCTCTTCACAAAACTCGCCCCCCACTTCCTCAACCATCAGCACATTGGCTTGAGAAGCCATTAGAGGAGACCGCATATCATGCGCCACCATCCCCATAATTGACTGGCGATGCAGCGAAGCTTCTTTCAAATGCTCGGCAGTTGTCGTCAAAACCCGGTCAAGATAGCTCAATTCATCAAGACCTTCCAAATGTTGCTGTGGGACCTGCAGGCGAGGCAGCAAAGCAGCGCTGTTTATCAAGATCTTTAATCGACTGCTTATTGATCTCGAAAATTGCCAGACCAGAAATACGGCGAGCACGATATTGCCGAAAGCGAAGAGGTAGGCAAGCATCTTCATGGTATGCATTCCTTCATGCTGCTTAGTTCGAAGGATCTGAAGATCTGCCAACTGATTTGCAAGAATACGTCTGAGTTCCGTTCTCAGCTTATAGATCTTCGCCAGTGTTTTCGGTAGTTTCGCGAGCGTTTCAAGTTCCATCCCGGCAGAACTGCTTCGCGGTAATGCCGCAAAGGCCTCATACTCCTCTTTGCTGATCTCTTCCAGACGAAGTACGAGTTGATGCTGCTTCGGCTGAGCTCCGGTCAAAAGTTTCAATTGATTGAAATGAAAGCTGATAAGAGGCACTGACTTCTTGACAGTGGCTTCATAAGCGGTGTTTTGCTCGACGGCTTCACCAAACAGCGAGCCGCTCATCACCCCCCAGGACTTAATGACAGTGTCCATCAGATCAACGACAAAAACCTGCGCGCGTTCATGCTCAGCAATCTGCTCAGTTGATTGCCAGAGCTGATTTAGAAAGAAAAGAATACAAGTGCCCACCGTGAGAGGCACGGCAATAAGCAGTAATCCTTGCTTAAAGATACTTGGCTTGTATGGCAGCTGCGTATTCTTGAGCATCCTTTCTATTCACTGCTCTCAATGATATAGCCGGCTCCTGGAATTGTTTTTAGAACGCAATCATCACCTTCAGTTATTTTCCGGCGCAAATTTTTGACGCAGGAGCGAACAGTATCTTCGGAGGCTTCAGATTCCGAAGGCCAGACTGCATCCATTAAAGCTCTGGCGCTGAAAACCTGGTTCTGGTGCCTGAGCAAAAATTCCAATACTGAGAATTCTCTATTTGTGAGTCTCACGGCACCTGAATTAAGCAAGACTTTGCGAGTTTCGGTGTCCAGAGCAAGATTACCCACCGCAATTTTTTTCGGCAATAAGCCACCCGGTCTTCTCAATAAAGACCGAATACGAGCGCCCAATTCACGTACGTCAAAAGGTTTTGTCAGGTAGTCATCGGCACCGGTATCAAGCCCCAATTCCTTGCTTGAAATATCATCTTTGCCAGTCAAGAAAATCACCGGCGTAGAACCACCGGCAGCACGAAACTTACGAAGCAATTCCAGCCCGCTGAGATTCGGCAAACCCCAATCAAGAACAACCAGGTCGTACTTATAATTCTCAAGCAATTGCAGCCCGTCTTCTCCAAGCGCGACTCTTTCGACAGTGAAATTTTCCATCCTGAGCCAACTCACCAGCGTTTCGGCAAGTTCCGAGTCATCTTCTACAAGAAGTACTTTAGCCACAAGAGGAGCTCACGCAAAGACTAAACCAGTCCTATTATACAATCCGCTATACTGAAACTCAGGAGCTGTTGCGAGTTCGGCCAGATAGGGGTATCCGAGCGAGGCACGGTTGCTACGCATCATTTTTGTTGACTTTATTTTCCAAATCGAAATGGGCAGTCAACAAAGTATAATAAGTCCTCGACTGGCGGAGCGAGTAGAAAAATGCTTGGTCAATTTGCAAGAAAAATCTCTTTGCCGAAATCTATAATTTTCGGAGCTCTCTGGCTCAGCATTTACACCGGGCCGGCGACAGAGCTAACCTATGCCGAGGGCTGGAAGCAACTTGACGAAAGCACCTTATTTTTTGAATCTCAAGTACCTGGCGAAAGTTCACCCATAAAACTCTGGTTTTACTTACCAAGAATTCGGAAGGGCAAAATCCCTTGCGTGTTCATCGCCCCTGCCGGTTCGAAGATGTTTCATGGTATGAATTTGACTGCCGAAGATCGAAAAGAACACCTTCCCTACGTGAAAAGGGGCTTCGCCGTTGTAGCTTACGAGCTTGAAGGCGCACTCGCTGAGAACGCTGGTCCTGGAGAAACTATAAAAGCAACAAAAGCATTCAAAGCCTCTCAAGGCGGGGTGCTGGATGGAAAACGAGCAATAAATGCCGCTCTCAGCTCGCTGAAAGAAATTGACCAGAATCGCTTGTTCGCAGCCGGTCATAGTTCTGCCGGAACGACAGCGCTGGCTTTAGCGGCCAGTGAAGCGCGAATAAGAGCCTGCGCAGCATTTGCACCATGTTGCAACTTAAAAGAATTTTTTGGGGGAGCGATTGCCAATTTAAATCTGATGGCACCAGGTTTCAGCTCCTTCATTAGTTCATTTGCTCCGGATTCAAATACAAACAAACTAAAATGTCCGGTTCTTATCTTCAACGCGGCTGATGATGACGTAGTTTCACCGGCAGAGATCAAAAGCTATGTTGCCAAACTTCAAGTCAGCAACAAATCCGTCAAAACAGTAACTGTTGCAAGCGGTGGTCACTTCAATTCCATGATCGACCAAGGCATTCCGGCAGCAATACAATTTTTCCAAACCTTGAAGTAAAACTCAGCAGTTTTTGCCGGATCTACCCTGGCAAACTCGAAGGCAAAGTAAGTATCGGGCGAGCACAGTCTTGTCAAGCACCCAGATCCAGCAAGAATCAAAGCCTTAGACTGAGCAAATGCAAGCCAAGAGCGAATTCTGTTAGGATGCTCAAACTACAGATTTTGGAGATCCGGACGTGGTTAAACATTGTCTTCTCGGAACGATTCTTATTTCAGCTTTTGTTTCGCTGGCGAGTTCGAAAGCTCTGGCCCAGAGCGACATCGACCCAACTGCGCAGTGGACCTCGCCTGTTGTCAAGAAAGAAAGCACTCCCAACCAGCCTTTGACAGGCAAAGCTGCAATCCAAACTCAGGTAGTTGCTCCGGACGGCATGACTCCCGAACCTGGTTTATACAGCAAACCCTGCACCTGCCAGGCTCAGTACCCGCCGAACAAGTCGCCGGAACAAACCAAGAAAAGCAAACACCCGATTCTAAAAGGTCTCAAAAACGAACTGGCGATGGAAATGGGAGACCTCGGCAAAGACACGTTCATGGCATTTTCAGTCTGTGGAAAAGACCCCTACGAAATGCCTGATCATCCAAACATCCCTTACATTGCAGCAGAAGCGCAATTCGTGGACGGCAGTTCATCCCACATGTACAAATATCCGGATGGCAGCTGGCGCGTAGATGGCGGCTTTCTGAATGGAACTTACGCCTGCCCTCAACCGGACGGTCTATTGATTGTTCAATATCCCAACGGTGCCAGAGGAACAATGAAACTCACAGACAACGGCGGCGAAATTATTCGTCCGGACAACACAATCACAACCTTCACCAAAGCCGGACAGGCAATGCGGGTTGTGAACAGCAAACTGGGCTACATGGGTGATATCAACAAAGATACAACCGGCTTGAGCTACGAATTCGCAAAGCAGGATTTCTAAGCTTCAAGCTCGAATCTGGAAAATAATCGAAACAAAGCGCCCGAAGGACTGAAAGCAGTCGGGCGCTTTCTTCTTCCGGAGAATCTGTTCAATTTGAATGCCTTCGTGGCAAGAAAGATTGGAGCAGGTAGATAAATTTCAATGCAGCAAATTGAGCAGCGCGAACTTAAGTGGTGGCCCTCGCCGCAAGATTACAACGAAGCCGTGCAAATGCCCGGTTTCAGCTTCTCTGACGAAACGCTGCGTCAGGCAGAGGTAGCCCTGGATTCATCAGGCTTACCTAGACCGATAAGCGGTGCCTTTGCCTCTGTTTATCAGATGCAGAGCCGCACGACTAAATGGGCGGTTCGTTGTTTTCTGAGAAGATTGCCGGATCACGAGGAACGCTACCATCTAATCTCGCAGCAGCTAAGGGCAGAGAAACTGGTCTCGACTGTGCCCTTTGAGTTTCTAAAAGAAGGAATTCGCGTCAACGGAACCTGGTTTCCAGCCTTAAAAATGCACTGGGTAGAAGGGCAGACGCTTGATAGCTATATCCTTGCTCATCGCCATGAGCGAGAAAGGCTGGAAGGTCTGGCCGAGAACTTTTTCACGCTCTGCCGGGGACTGAGCGAAGCTGGTATCGCCCATGGTGATCTACAACACGGCAATATTCTAGTGTCCGGGGATGAACTAAAGCTGGTCGATTATGACGGCATGTACGTACCGGCAATGAGCGGCAAAGACAGTCACGAAGTCGGTCATCGCAATTACCAGCACCCGCAGCGCAATAAGACGCATTTTGGTCCTTATCTCGACAATTTTTCGGCATGGGTGATTTATTGCTCGTTGAGAGCAGTCGCACTTGATCCGGATTTGATAGAGCGCTTGAAAGTCGGAAAAGAATGTCTGCTCTTTCGAAGAGAGGACTTTCTTGACCCAAACGAATCGGAAGCCTTCAATATTTTAGAGCAACATGATCGCGATGAATTGAAATCATTAGCTAAATTCATTCGCTATCAGCTCAGCAAAGATCCAAAAGAAATCCCGCCCCTTTCAAGGCATTATGAAACACCGGCGAATCTGGCGAATTTGAAGCCGTCGGCAAGGAAACGGACTCAAGAAAAAAACGGTGCAGAAGGCGATGCCATTCTCTCACAGCTCTACGAGAATCACAAAAACTTAGAGCAGTCGGATAAAAACCTAAGGACTTACAAATTTGAAGCGGAGCTAGTTCAATCTCAAAGTCCAAGAAACTTTTACTTCACCCATAGCTATGGAGAACTACCGCTCGAGCAGAAACTGATGAACGCCAATATCTGCGGAATTCTAATTGGAGGAATATTCGTCATTCTTATGGCTACTGGAAATTTTCCATCCCTTCTGGGGATCATGCTGACAGCCGGGTTAACGGAAGTCGTTAAAAAGCATTTCCGAAAGCTCGACGAAAAACGCAAATTCTTAGTTACCTGGGGAACTCTAGCCGTTGGAACGGTGCTCAAATTTACTGAAAGTCGCGTTGAGGACAGCACCTTTTACGAGATCAGCTATAAGTTTGAAGCTGATGGACAGCTGATAATAAACAAGTTCGTCAGTGCGCAAAGTAATTTTGTTCGTTACAAGAGTGGGACTCAGTTCACTGTTTTGTACAATCATCGGAATCCATCCGAGCACATGCTCTATGAATTTTCCCCCTATAGAGTCGAAGCTTGATTCACAGGGTGACGCATGGCGTCCCCCCTACGGTTATCAGAATCAATTACTAAACATTTTACAGGCAGCATAAGCGATAGGCTCGAATTCGGCTTGGTCGACAAATCGCCGAGGAGGGTTTATTTGTCAGGCTCAGCGGGAAAATATCCTACAATCCGGAGAATACGGAAAAGAGCCGGAGAACGAAGTATCGGGAGATTGAATGAAGTTCGCTTACATAAAACAGGGTAAGCTTTATTACAGCGATGGCCAACAGGCAGCAATGCAGATCGAAAGCCAGTATGCCCAGGATGTGGTCAACAACGCTCTTGCTCGGCAGCAGAAAAATTCCTGGAAAACAGGCGGCGATAGCGCTGCTGCCATGATGGCAAGACAGAGCATGGGCATGCAAGGCGGACAGGCTGTAAAAGTAGATGTTTCAGCAATTACTAGCGGCTCTAATGCCGATGAGCTTCTATATGTTGTCGCTACCGACGCGGTTGGAGGACTGTTCAGCTACAGCCTGAGCAAGCAGAAAGAGACTAGAATTTTTCACAAAGAGCAACTTCATTTATCGGACTTTCGTCGCAATCCAAGCAAAGACGTCATCGCCTGCTCGCAACGCGCAGCAAACGGTACAGCAACAATTTCAGTGGTGCAGGGCAACGACATTTCGCAAGTGACGGAGGGGGATTCCTCCGATGAAGCGCCGTCGTGGGTGCAAAATAACGACAAACAATTGGTTTATCAATCTGCGGGAATAGCCCGCAATCAGCAGGGTTTCATGATGGGGCTCGGACCAAGCGCGATCATGAAATTAGACTTGCAAAATGGAACGGTGTCAGCATTACTTGAGAATGAGGGATACGACTACTTAAGCCCACATATGACGGCGAAAGGCGAGCTTTTCTATATCAAGCGCCCATATGAGGCAATTTTCAAACGCAACTATCCACTGCACAAAATGGCTTTAGACGCGCTGCTTTTCCCTTTTCGATTAATAAGAGCGTTTTTCGACTTTCTAAACTTCTTTTCGATGGCATTCTCCAAGAAACCGCTCACAACAGCGGGCGGTCCAAAACTAGAAGGACCTGATGAAAAAACACTGTTGCTGAAGGGAAAGTTGATCGACGCAGAAGCGGCCCTAAAAGAGAACAATGGTTCAGAGGATGCCTTGCGCCTTGTGCCTTCAAGTTGGCAGCTTAGCTCTAGGGACTCTCTAGGCAAAGAACAGACACTTGCTGAAGGCGTTCTGGCCTATGACCTCAGTAAGGACGGAAAGATCGTCTACAGCACAGGTGCGGCTTTGTATGAATGTAATAGCGACGGTAGTCAAAAGAAGCTACTCAGCCTGGAAAAATTTGTCGATACAATCCTCATCCTTGATTGAATAGACAGCTCCTTAGATCTTCAAATAATCAAACAGGTATCGCTAGCGTGCAACTCAGACTGAAGATCTTCCATAAAGGCTTAATTCTGGTTTCAGTGCCGCTCCTCTTCGAATTTATCTTCATTTTCATCCTGGTGGGACTGCTGCAGCAAGCAGAATCTGAAATTCAAAAAGAGTCCAGAGCTAAAGAAATCCTGGCGAAAATAGACCTGACTCGCCGCAGCTGGACCGACATGGGATTTGCCCTGGCCATCTATAAATTTAACGGCAGTCAGCTTCTCAGAAGGCGCTATCAAGCGGCTAAACAGATTATCAAAAAAGAATATCCCAAACTGGAAGCTCTAGTCGGCAATGGCAGCCGCAAAGAAATGCAGTTGATGGAAATTCTCAAAACGAACATGCCGCTAGCACTAGATGACTGGAACAATGTTTACCTGTCCGAGAGCGGTCCCGCCGCCATGTCGCAACTGTTTGGGCATGTTACAGACCAGAACACAGCCAATTCGGAATTTCGAAGAATCCATGAAAAGCCATTGATGAAGGTGCGCTGCGCAGGCGACGAACTTGCAGACATTCAAGCTCGCATTGCAGATTCATCACCGCTGGAAAGAGCAAAAACAAGACAGCGGATAGAATACGCACTCATGGGCGGTCTAGCGGCAAACGTATTAATTACAATACTGCTGACTTTCTATTTGAGCAAAAGCATTAGCAGTCGACTTGCAGGAGTGACCGACAACACACAAAAGCTGGCCAAAAGGCAGGCTCTTAACCCGCTCGTCGGTGGAAGCGATGAAATTGCAGTCCTCGACAATTGCTTGCATAAGACGGCGAATGAACTCACTGAGCTTGAGAATTTTAAGAGAGAAATGATGTCCATGGTCTCGCACGAACTCAGAACACCGCTGTCTTCCGTAGTTATGATTCTTAAATTACTCAGCGCAGGAGCTCTGGGCGTTCTCCCGGAAAAGGCAATCGATCGCATCCGAGCAGCTGAAACGAATGCAGACCGTTTGATCAGACTGATTAACGACTTGCTTGACATGGAACGAATGGAAGCAGGCAAATTAGAAATGGCTTTTGATGAATGTTCTCTGGAAGATCTTTTCAATCA
Source organism: Candidatus Obscuribacterales bacterium (assembly GCA_019748395.1). Lineage (GTDB taxonomy): Bacteria > Cyanobacteriota > Vampirovibrionia > Obscuribacterales > Obscuribacteraceae > JAIEPM01. Next base: position 6,294 of record JAIEPM010000077.1, on the reverse strand, counting down.
AGCTATTGAATCAGTAAAAGAATTCGCTCAGAAATACGAAGTTACTCTGAAGCGAGAAGGTGAAGGACCGACAATGTACATTGATCATGATCGCATTCTGCAAGTACTGATCAATTTGCTATCCAACGCGATTAAGTATTCGCCACAAAACAGCGAAGTTATTCTTATGTGCCAAGACCATCAAGAATTCGTCGAGATCAGTGTCATCGACAAGGGCAGAGGCATTCCTGAAGCTTTCAAAGACAAAATCTTTGAAAAGTTTCAGCAGGTAGACCAGCGCGATCCCCGGGAGAAAAAAGGAAGCGGTCTGGGACTTGCAATAAGCAAAGCCATAGTTGAAGAACATCGCGGAAGCATGGGACTGGAGTCCGAAACAGGCAAGGGCAGCCGGTTCTGGTTCCGCATTCCAAAGACACTTAAGCCCGAAGTTCTAATATCAGTAAGCAGCTAAGTCGCGAGACTCCTCCAGCCACAAGGTTGCAATCAGCATGCAAAAGCTCGCAAGAGGTCAGATCTTTAACGGTCGCTATAGAATCGACGGCGAGCTCGGCTCCGGCGGAATGGGCGATGTTTATCTGGCCAGACAACTGGATGCCGACAGAAACGTCGCGTTGAAAATTCTAAAGCCTGAACGCATCGGCAAGGAAGGTGAATACGAAAGATTCCTTCGAGAATTTCAAGTACTGTCGCAGCTTTCGCATCCAAACATAGTGGCATTTTATGCAATTGGTCTAAGCCGGGAAGGAATACCATATGCTGCCTGTGAATACATCGAAGGAACTACAGTGCAGGAAATCTTGCTGAGAGAAAACAGGCTCAGCTGGCAACGCAGCATCAAGATAATTCTGCAAATTGCAGAGGGTCTTGCTTACGCGCACAGCCTTGGAATCATACATAGAGACTTGAAACCGGGCAACATTATCATAAGTAATCTACCAGAACCCGATACCGCAAAAATAATTGATTTTGGGCTTGCTCGCATCGAAAACCGTAAAGATCTGGAAACGCTGACCTCAACCGGAACGCTGCTCGGGAGTGTGCATTATATGAGCCCGGAGCAGTGTCGTGCCGAGAAGCTGGATTCCAGAAGCGACATATACGCACTTGGCTGTATTCTGTTCGAACTGCTAAGTGGAGAGAAACTATTCACTTCCGACAATCCAGTTGCAGTCTTGCATATGCATGCGACTAAAGAAGCGACTAAGAGACTGAGAATCCTAGATCAATATGCGCCAAGCAGCCTTCAAGCATTGCTTAGACGAATTCTGGCAAAGGACAAAACACAGCGGCAGGATAGTATGCTTGAACTATGCCGTGAGCTTGGCGGAATACTTCAAGAAAATACTCAAGTCGAACAGCTCACAAAAATAGTAAAAAACCCTGCTAAATCAAACTTGAAGATTTATAGCCTAAGCTTACTCGCCATTTTCATAACGGCGATGGGCTTTAACATCATTAGCAAATCAAACAACTGGATGAGCCCGAAGAAACCTGTAACTCCAGCTCCGGAGCACTCCAAGAAAATACAGCTGCGACGACGATACACACCAATGATAGAAGATCTTATGCGCGCCTACCCCAATGACGACGACGCAATCCAAACGCTAACGGAATCTTGGCTGAAAACATTCGGCAAGAATCCACACGTAGACATAAAAGATAAGGTAGAGGCAGTCCTAGAACTTGCACGCATACAAAAATCGTCTTCCAGTCTGGAGGAAACCTTAACATTGGCGCCTTCGCTAATAAAATCTCTGAAGCCAAGCGATGAACTGGAGCGAAATTTACGAAGCAAACTACTAATTGAGATGAGCCGCGTAGACATGTTCAATGGAAACAGAAAAGCTGCCGTCGAAAAAATCATCGAAGCAGCAAGCCCCTATAAATCAGCCGAGCTGCGAAGAGAAGACAGCCCACTTGAAGAATGTGTTACTGCTTATACTTCTCTGGGTGAATTCAAACGAGGATTGAGTTTGCAGACAAGAATTCTAAAGGAAACAACGACCCGCGTTCATGACTTTGCAGAAATGAAAGAGAAGGCCGCCGACCTTTGCATTTTACTGGATGATCCGATTAATGCACTAAATTACTACAAATCAGCTTACACCGACCTCAAAGCCATTTTGGATGAAAGAGAAGCACTCAAACAGGCTAACAACAGAATGATGAGAGATCCTGTTATTACTCCGATTGGTGGTCCCCAAAAGCTCTCCTATGCAGAAGAGATGGCGAAGATAGCCGATAAAATAGGCTATCTCGACAGAAAGATCGCGAAAGAATATCTGCAGGAAACACTTCAGATTAGTATGCAAGAGTTAGAACAAGGATTCCAGCTCAGCTCGGATGCCCTCTTCTACATGGAAGAAAAGGCGGAAATACTTGAGACAAAATTGCCGGCCCTATGGCAACAGCGTCACATTGAACTGCTCAAGGGAGATATCAGAAGAGAAACACAAGAGTTTAACCGATACCAATTGGCTTGCAAGCTTTCAAAGGTTCTAGCTAAATCGAAACAACAGGAAGCCGCGGTCCAGACCTTTCAGAATGCCGAATTGAGATACAAACGTTCGCTCAATCCTGACAAGCTGCTAATCATTCGAAATCAACTGGAGTTTGCAAGTGAATTGGCAAATTTCAATAGAATTCAGGCTGAAGTTATTTATCGCGATGCTATTCAAATTCGAAAAACATCCCCGTCAATTTTCCGGACGGCATCTGTCGATTCATTAATAGCAAGATACTTCCGAAAAACGAATAATCCATTGGCTAAAGATTTTGAGCAGCGCTGTTTTGAAGAAAGTATGGCGGACCTCAGCACAAGTGATTGGGTAATCGCCTGCTCTCATCTCATTTCCAGCAAGCAATTCGCCATGGTGAGGAAGATTTGCGAAGCTCATCAAAGCAAAAGTAAGATCGATTATTTTCGCCAAATGGCTGCGCTTGCAGCAAATGAGTTGAATTCAGGACTTTCAAGTGAGGCTGAAGCTGATTTCAATAAAGCTTATGCCGCTTATTTTTCAACAGAAATCACCCCCAAAGAATGGCCGAAATTGCTGATAGCTTGCAAGCTGGGTCAAATAGCTGCGCGAGCAAAATATCAAATACATAACCCAGGTATTTCAACGCAAGCATCCGAACCCGGCAAATAACCAAGCTTGAGGGATTTTTTAAGATCCGCAGCCGACTGCCTCTCTTTTTTCAACGCGGAAAAGGACAAACTTCTTCTGTAATAAACGTCTGCGTTATGCAATATTCGAAGTTCGGTGTTTATTTCATAAGCCCCTCCTGCCTCATATTCAGCGAAACTTTGCTCAGAGACCGTGCTTGCATAAAGCGCCCTGCCAAAATCCGCAACAGCTTTCTTGTGATTTCCAAGAGCAGCTTCGGCTTGAGCTTTCACCAGGTAGCTCATTTCGGGCATATCCTCCTGCCGTAAGCAACGATTGCACTCCCTGATGGCAGCGGTATAGCGCTTAGTTTTCATTAGTGCATAGGCACGGAAAACATTCGGATAATTGTATTTAGATATTTCGCTAAGAGCCTCGTCATATCGACCCATTGCTGCGTAAATTCGAGAGCGACTGTTCTCTTTAACAGGAAGAGCGAGATTAGGCGACGATTCAATATCTTTCAAAGCCTCAGAATATTGACCGAGCAAAATGTAGTTCTCAGCTCGAAAATACCTGGCAAGTTCGGCCTGCTCACCGGAAGCATTGACCTGCAAGGTCCATTTAGATACGTTTTCTTGAATTGCTTTATGAACTTTTGCTTTCCGCCCGGCTGCCTGTTTGTTCAGACTTTCCCGCCATATTTTTCCATGTTCTTGAGCAGACCCGCTAAGGCTGCCGGTCTGTGACCTTTCGACTGTCGGCACGAAGCAGATACACAGGGAGGGAAGCAAAAGTCCCAGCAAGAATGCGAATATCGAAAGGAAGCCGTATCTAAGCATCTCAATCTCTCGGGCATGATGGCTATTCCGATATTAATCACTTAGAAGCAAGAACACATCGAGCCAAAGCCATTTACTAGCATGACAATAGTCATTACAATTATGAGCCCTGCTGCTCAAGATTGAAATGACTAAAAATACCAAGAACCTGGCGTTAACACTCCTTCTTTTACTGCAATTGTTTTTTCCGCAACTGTGCTTTTCGCAAGATACGGAACAGTCCTATGCGGAACCTGACGCAAATGACCTGAGCAGAATTATTGAAAAGAACGGAGAACGAATAGATTTTGGAAAGTTGTTTGTGTTTAGCGCAGGCATACATAAATTCGAAGAAGACCACTTGCATCCCGGCAAAGCGGTGGTTGTCCGACAGGATATGAAACTTATTGAAGCGTTCTCGAACAGAGCTGTACCGGAAGATCATATCGTAGCCCTAAAAGATGAAAGCGCCACTCGAGCAAATTGCATTTTTCAATTGAGAGAACTGCTGCGCAAAACCAAGCCCGGTGACTTCTTGCTACTGTTCATGCATTCTCATGGCAGTTCCAATCGAGGTGGCCTTATTTGCACCTACGATATCGGCGGCGTCTGGACTTTTGACGAGCTTATCAGCGAAATTGAAAACAATTTTCAAGGCGAACGCGCATGCTTATGTGTTGCAGCTTGCCATTCAGGTTCACTGATCAATGTGATCAAATCTTCTCCTCGACGCGTAGCTTACTTTGCATTGACAAGCGTCCATCCGGATCTCAACGCTCTGACCGTCGCCACCTCCGATTTCGAGGCTTGCATCCGTGATGCTTTTTCCGGCGCGCCCTGCCCGGACATCAACAACGATGGAGTAATTACATTTGCGGAATTCGGACGCTACGTCAGCAATGACCAGTCCTTGCTTTTTGGAACCGAACCGGATTTCGGCTGGACAGATGCTTTCAATGCAAATCAAATCATCAGTGATGCAGCACCGAAAAGCGGTCGATTTGATTGCAGACTGGTCAAGCTTCAAAACGGCGTGAGAGGACGCATTATTAAACAGGAAGGTGACAGGGTCCTGATCAGAGGGTCTAAGAACCCCAGCGCCATTGAATGGGTCAATATTTCAAGAACAACTGCAATCAGAGCTCGTAAACAGTAAGAGTTATCATATTAAGCGCACATTACTTACTTGTGTGATAGTAATGAACAAGCAGACTCTTTCAGAGCTGGCAAGAGATCGAAAATATTAGTTAGAAACAATACAACTAGGATGTAAGCAGCGAAATGGTATATTCAAGTGTTCGTCAAGTGCAGCCCATGAAGGCATGCCGGTGCAATAGCGGTCTGATACCAGTAAATGAAACGCGCGTTATCTACTCTTATATTGACACTGATCGCAATGTCTCCTGCATCAGCAGTAGCCGCTGATGCTCAAAAGGTCGGCAAGTATATTTCAGTGCCTTTATTTTATGTCACAGACCGAGCCGTTTCGGAAAACGGCTTCAACGGTCAACGCAAAAGAGAACACGGTACATCCATCTACAACCTGTATTTTGGAAAACTCGACTACACACTGAAAAACACAAAGAAAACAGAACTCTCGGAAGATGTGATCAAACTCGGCTGGAAAGCCGAGCAAAAGCAAACGGGAAGCGGCTTGAAAAATGAGCCGATCAAAGGCTCAGGAACAAAAGGCGGTTTCAACGATTTCAAAACTGCCTTGATCGAAGCAACAACAAAAGCAGACTCAAAAGATGTTTTCCTGATGGTGCACGGCTTCAACAACACGCATGAGCAAGCAGCAGCCTCCGGTGCCAAGCTTGCAATGAGTCTAAAAAAAACTGTAATTATTTTTGACTGGCCTTCCAAAGGAAAACTCGGACAATACAGCGTTGACGCCGGTAACAATGAGTGGAGCCAGGAACATTTCAATCGTCTGGTTGAAGTGCTCAGAGACCTAAAAGAGAAAAACGGCATTAATTTCAATCTGGTAGCACACAGCATGGGCAACAGGCTGGCAATTCGCTCAGCACCAGTTCTTCGAGGTTCACATCTATTCGACCAGATCTTCCTGGTCGATCCTGACTTTGACGCGGAAACATTTTTTCACTACATGACTCGCTACGCGTTGAATCAAGATGAGCTGGAAAAGCAATTTGAAACGGGTGCAGATGGTGCTCCGGGACTTCAAAAAACCAAAGTCAGGATACTTTTTTCGCAAAAGGACAACGCCCTGCCGCTAGCCCAATTCCTCTGCGGCGGTTACACAAGACTTGGTCAGGCAGCCGACTCCATGTTGGAGACCCTGTTCACACCATCATCTCTATCTGAAATGGTGCAGGGTGCAGGTAAGTTCATAAGCCGCGACA
>JAIEPM010000342.1 GCA_019748395.1 Candidatus Obscuribacterales bacterium | reverse complement strand
ATCAATCGGCAATCTCATATAAGACTTGGAAATAGAAAGATAAAGCCTGCCGTTACGAGGACCGTTAATCTCGCAAACGCGCCCGATTTCAGGAATATTACCGCTCATAATTGCGTGCAGAAGTCCGTGATTCTGCATTTGCCAGAGGCAGTAGGCTAGACAAGACCAGAAAATCAACTTTCCAAACATTTTTGCCACCTCACTGAGCCGAGCCTTAATTAATCGTTTTTCTTACGCTTACTTTCCCATCCTACACTTGACAAGCAAAGTCTCAATGATTCACCCGAATTCCTTAACAATTTCAATAGGAGGACAATCCCGAGTCATCCACAGCCCACTAACAAAGCGTAACCAAAACGCTTCCTCCATTGAAGCCCTGATACTGCAGGAGGAGAACGCCATGAGCCCCCCGGCAGCTGCCGATCAAAACAGAAGAAGAAAAGCCAAGCTGTTGTATGATCTCTGACAAAAGCAGGAAACAAGCCATGCCGGAATCAGCAAAAGCCGGGCCGATACAGCCTCTTCTTTGCGGAATCCTTTCAGGAGGAATGAGCCGCCGCATGGGTCAGTCAAAGGACAGCATCGTGCTTCCGGACGGTCGAATGATGGCAGAGCGCGTAATCGACGCCATGCTTTCGATTAGCAATGAAATAGTGATTGCCGGACCGGAGCTGCCGCTGGTAGTAAAAGAAAACGAACGTCTGCATTATGTGAAAGACAACTATCCGGGCAGTGGACCACTCTCCGGAATTGAAGCGATTTTAGCCAGCGGCCGGGCAAAAGCATATTTAATCGCCGCCTGCGATCAACCTTTTTTGAATCCGGAATTGATGAAAAGACTGATTCCAAAAGACAAAGAGATGCCCAGCTTTTTTGACTTCACAGCTAACGGTTATATCCAACCATTTCCCGGATACTATCCGCTCTCCTGGCTGCCTGAAATAAGAGACTCACTCAGACGAAATCGCCGGGCCATCAAGTCTTTGATTGCTGATTCTGATGTGGCATTGCAAGAAATTGACGAAGAATCAGCTCTTTGCTTGCAAAGTATAAATACGCCGGAAGAACTATCAAAATTGCTTCAAGATTTATCCGGCGCCAAGAGTTTATACTGAAGCCGCGCAGCAGCCTGAAACCGGCTATATATGCCGGACTTACTCAGCATAACTGCAGGATATAAGTTAGCTATCCGGGAGGAAAGGCGATGGTTGAACACGTAAGTCTCAAGGTCAAGCGCTTGCCGCATTGTAAGGACCTGCCGCGTTATGCCACACCGGGCTCGGCAGGGATGGACCTGACTGCCGCCATCGAAGAGCCTTATACTTTAGAAGCCGGAAAGCGCTATGCGATGCCCACCGGGCTTATTGTCGAAATACCCCCGAATTATGAAGGTCAGGTAAGACCCCGCTCCGGGCTCGCTTTCAAAGCCGGGATCAGCCTGACAAATTGCGTCGGCACCATAGATAGCGATTACCGCGGCGAAGTGAAAGTGCTTTTGATCAACCACGGTGAAACAGCCTACACGTTTGAACCAGGTGAAAGGATCGCTCAACTGCTCGTTACCCCCGTCCCCATTGTTGAAATTCAAGAAGTGGATGAACTGAACGAAAGCGAAGAACGCGGTGCAGGCGGTTTCGGCTCGACCGGACGCGGCGTGCTGGCGGCCAAATAAGCTAAAGCCATCCATTAATTGTAAATATTTCTCAGCTTCAGCGGCTATTTAAGTAATGCGGCTCAAAGGCAGCCGTTTATCGGCATCTGTGCGACAGCAAGATTCTCTGCTTGCTGCTAAAAGCAGATTCACGCTTGATTGCAAACGGATCCACCCTCAAGACTTATCGGTTAAACTGCTAGTTCCTGAAAAAACTTAGCCGGTTCGAATTGCGCCCCAAGCGGGGTGCTTGAGGAGTTGCAATGTCCAAGAAGCTTAAGGTAGCTGTAGGCGGTATCAATGGACGCATGGGCAAATCCAGCGCCAAAGTTCTGCTGGAGTCGGACGAATTCGAGCTGGTTGGAGCTTTCGGCAAAAAAGCAGCTCACTATGTCGGCATGGACGTCGGGCAGCTGGTGGGAGCAGCATCCAATGGTGTCCTTGTCAGCGATAGCTTCGAAGAGATTCTCCATACAGCAAATAAGCCGGACCTTGTATTTGAGAACAGTGTTGCCGATGTCTCAATTTCTATAGCCAAAGAAGCTCTGGCAGCAGGTGTCAGACCAGTCACAGGCACCTCAGGCATAAGCGAAGAGGCATTAAACGAACTGGCGGCAGCGGCCTCGAAGCAGAAACTTGGAGCCCTGGCAATTCCTAACTTTTCAATTGGTGCAGTTTTGATGATGGAATTTGCCCGGCAAGCCGGAGCTTATTTTTCCAATGTCGAAATCGTGGAAATGCATCACACAAAAAAACTTGATGCGCCATCAGGCACAGCCATGCATACAGTCAAAAAATTGGCGAGCGCAAATTCACATTACAACGAGAAAGAAGTAGACGAACATGAGCTGATCAAGGGCTCGCGTGGCGGTGAAGGACTGGCGGGAGTGCGAGTGCATTCACTGCGCCTGCCGGGTTTGATCTCTCATCAGGAAGTGATTTTCGGCTCTCCCGGAGAGCTTCTGACTGTTCGCCACGATAGCTTCAATATGGACTGCTTTTTGAAAGGCATCCTTTTGAGTCTCAAATACGTTTGCACAATAGATGAACTTCAAATTGGATTGGATAAGGTTTTAGGGCTGGGTCAAAAAGAGAAAGAGTGCGCTTCAGCAAAGAAGTAAAGGAGAGAAAAATGGCTTCAGCAAGAAGACCGGTAAATCTAGCCATCCTCGGCGCAACGGGCCGGGTTGGACAGGAACTCATTAAAGTGCTGGAAGAAAGAAAGTTTCCGGTAAATGAATTTCGCCCGCTCGCCAGCGCCAGATCTAAAGACGCCAAAGTTCTCTTCAACGGCAAAGAATATCCGGTGCAAGAACCGAGCGAAGAAGCTTTCAAGGGAATCGATATAGTGCTGGCTTCAGCCGGTGCGGAAATTAGCGAAAAATTGAGTCCTCTTGCAGTCAAACAAGGTGCCTGCGTAATCGACAACTCAAATGCTTTTCGCATGGATCCGGACGTTCCGCTGGTAGTACCGGAAGTCAATGGCGACGCTCTTAAAAAGCACAAAGGTATCATCGCCAACCCGAACTGCTCTACGGCCCAGCTTGTAGTCGTGCTCAAGCCCTTGCATGATGCAGCCGGTTTGAAGCGAGTCATCGTCTCGACCTACCAGTCCGTGAGCGGGGCAGGTAAGGAAGCCATGGAAGAGCTGGAGCTGCAAAACAAAGCTATTGCAGATGGAAAAGAATACAAGCCTCAAGTTTTCCAGCATCAAATTTCAGGCAATCTCATACCGCATATCGACAAGTTTTTGCCTAACGGATACACGAAAGAAGAAATCAAAGTGCAGCAAGAAACCCAAAAAATCATGGGTCTGCCCGATCTGGCCGTATGCTGCACGGCAGTGCGTGTTCCTGTTCAGATAAGCCATAGCGAATCGGTGCTTGTCGAATTTGAAAAGCCTTTAAGTCCTGAAGAAGCCAGAAAAATTCTTTCCGCAGCACCAGCTTGCGAAGTCTGGGACAACCCGGCAGAAGCACTTTATCCAACGCCTCTTGATGCAGCTGGAAAAGACCCGGTTTATATCGGAAGAATTAGAGTAGATACTTCATCGCCAAATGGATTGAACATGTGGGTGGTGGCAGATAATCTCCGCATCGGAGCAGCACTGAATGCGGTGCGCATTGCCGAATATATGCTCGAGCATAATCTTATTGCCGGCACTGTTTCAGCTTGATGAATTTGGAGCTATAAAAACGTGATTAAAAACAGTGGAGATATTTTCGGAAGGGTCGTGACCGCAATGGTCACCCCCTTCGACGACAGCTTTAATATCGACGAAGCAGCCGTTGAGCGCATCGTTGAGCATCTGATTGCCGGCGGCACATCGAGCATTGTGGTTGCCGGAACAACCGGTGAAAGCCCTACTCTTGAAGATAGCGAGAAAGCTCATCTATTGAGCCTGATTATCAAAATCGCTGAAAAACGAGTCAAAATCATCATGGGTGCAGGGTCTAACGATACACGCAAAACCGTGAAGGCAGCAAAGCAAGCAGAAGATGCAGGCGCAGACGGACTCTTGATTGTAGCTCCCTATTACAATAAGCCCAATCAAGAAGGCTTGAAAGCACACTTTGGAGAAGTTGCAAAAGCGACAGCTCTGCCGATAATGCTCTACAATATACCCGGCAGAACAGGCATAAGCATAGCGCCTGAAACGACACTGGCTTTGTCGCACCAGTACCCAAATATTGTTGCGCTCAAAGACTCAACTGGAAATGTCGAGCAAGCGCAGGATATTGCCAGACTGGCACCGCCTAATTTGCGCATATATTCAGGCGACGACAACCTGACGCTTCCTTTTCTCTCCGTTGGTGCTTGTGGGGTAGTCAGTGTCGCCAGCCATATAGTCGGCAATGAAATTAAAAGCATGATTGATGCTTACATTGCAGGCAAGAATGATGAGGCACGCGCCATCCACTATCTTTACCTGCCTCTCTTCAAGAACCTCTTCATCGCGCCAAATCCGACCTGCGTTAAATATGCTCTTTCCAAAATGGGTCTCTGCAAAGAGCAATTGCGTCTGCCTCTTGTACCGCTTTCCGAGCCGCAAAAAGGGCTTATCGACGAGCTTATCGGCAAAGCAGGCAGCGATGCCTGCGGCTCACATTCGAAAAACGAACACAGTGTTTGTGCAGGCTGAGGAGCAAAGCAAAAGAAGTGACATCTGAAAAGCAAAGTACAAATCCACTGGGATCACCGGCCAGTCTAAAAATAGTTGCACTGGGCGGACTTACCGAAATCGGCAAAAACACAATGGCTCTTATTTACGGCAATGACATGATTCTTGTCGATGCCGGTCTGGGCTTCCCATCTGAAGATATGCTGGGCGTGGACATAGTCCTTCCGGACATCAGTTTCTTGAAAGAGCATGAGTCCAAACTTAGAGGACTGGCAATAACGCACGGACATGAAGATCATATTGGAGGCGTGCCTTACATTCTCAAAGAAGTGGAGCTGCCTGTAATTTACGGGCCGGCTCTTGCAATAGGTCTTTTGGAAGAAAAGCTCAATGATGTCGGCTTGCACGACAAAACCGTGATGCGTGCAGTCAAGCCAAGACAGCAAGTCAAAATGGGCTGTTTTTCAGTGCAATTCATTCGCTGCACACATTCGATTGCTGATTCTTACAGCCTCATTATCAGAACACCAATCGGAACTATAGTCCACACAGGCGATTTCAAGTTTGATTTCACACCCGTGGATGGAGAGCTCTTCGACATCGCCAGTCTTACAAAAGCTCAAGAAGAGGAAGGAATTCTGCTTCTGATGAGCGACAGCACCAATACCGAGCGTGAAGGTTATACGCCTTCAGAACGCACCGTCTGGAAAAAGCTGGACGAAGTATTTGCAAATGCAAAAGCACGCATTATCGTTACGACTTTCGCCAGCAACGTGCACAGAATGCGGCAAATAATTCAAGCTGCAATCAAATACGATCGCAAGGTGGCAATTCTCGGCAGATCCATGTTGAACCTGGCTGGCATTGCCAGAGAACTTGGGTACATGAGTTTCCCGGACGGACTTCTAGTTAAGATAGATGAGATTCGTCAACTGCCTCCCAATAAAGTCGTAATCATGACCACAGGCAGCCAGGGGGAGCCACTTTCTGCACTGACGCGCATTGCTAAAAACGAACACAAGCAAGTAAAAATAGTTGCAGGAGATACAGTCATAGTCTCAGCTACACCGATTCCTGGCAATGAGCGCTCCATTGCAAACACAATCAATGAATTATTCATGCGCGGCGCGGACGTTATTTATGGACGTGACGCAGGTGTGCATGTTTCAGGACATGCCTGCCGGGAAGAGCAGAAGTTGATGATCAATCTATGCAAACCCAAGTTCTTCATGCCTGTGCACGGAGAATATCGCATGCTGGTTTCGCATGCGGCGCTTGCCACAGAATGCGGCGTGGATGCTGAGAATACCTTTGTCATGGAAAACGGCGACGTGCTTGAAATATTCAAAGATCGCGGCGCAAAAATCGGCAGAGTCAAAGCAGGCATTGTACTGATTGATAATTCAACATCCTGGCCGATTGATCATCAAACCGTGCAAGAGCGCCAGCTTTTAGCTGAGGATGGAGTGGTCAACATCGCCTTGACCATTTCCTCTCAAACGAAAGAAGTTCTAATGGGCCCGGACATCAGCATTCGCGGTTTAATACTGCCCCGAGGCGTCTCTCCTGAGGAATTTCTGGAGCAGCTGAAAAACGATGTACTGGAAATAATAGCAAAAGAACCGGCACTCAAAAAAATGAGCGGCGCAGATTTGAAAGCTTACTTACTTGGTAAAATCAACAAACATTTGCTTGATACAACAAAAGCAAGCCCCTTGATTCAGATACTCTTGCAGGAAGTTGCTTTAAAAGGCACTGAAAGCCAGAAAGCACCAAGCAAGCGTGCAAGCAACAGCTAAACTTGACCGGCGACTTAATTTTTCGGCTAATCGTTTATTTTATACCAGGGAAATATTCTTGCTTCCTCACGCAGTAGATCCCGGAATTTCGGATGTGCTATGCCAATCAAAGCATCAACACGCTGGCTTACGGTTTTGCCGTAAAGCTGTGCGACGCCGAATTCGGTAACTACATAATGCACATCGGCTCTTGTAGTTACAACTCCGGAACCGGGATGAAAACAAGCAGTAATTCTAGATACGGCTCCGTCTTTTGCCGTGGATGGCAGAGCAATGATCGCTTTACCGCCCCTAGCCCGGGTAGCACCGCGAATAAAATCTTCCTGCCCGCCGATGCCGCTATAAAGGAAGGTGCCAATCGAATCAGCTACGACCTGCCCGGTGAGGTCCACCTGCAAGGCAGAATTAATAGAAGTCATTTTATGATTTCTTGAAATCACATAAGGATCGTTGATGAAATCACAGGTTTGAAATTCGACCAGCGGATTATTATCTATGAAGTCGTAAAGCCGCTTGCTTCCCATGACGAAACTGACCGCAACTTTACCGGGCAGAACAGTCTTAAAGTCGTTAGTTATCACACCTTCTTCGATCAGATCAATAATCCCGTCGGAGAGCATTTCGCTATGAACACCGAGATTTTTCTTGCCGTGCAAATGGGAAAGAACAGCATTCGGGATAGCACCAATTCCTAATTGAATTGTGGCTTCATCTTCAACGAGACCGGCGACAAATCTGCCGATCGCATCCTCATCTTCTGTGGGCTTGCCGATTTTCAGCTCCGGAATCGGTCTATCAACTTCAATAATATGAGTCAGCTTGCTCACATGCACAAAAGAACGCCCGAGAGTGCGCGGCATTTGCTCATTAACCTCGGCAATCACTACGCGAGCAGCCTTGCGTGCCGCGATTGCGGCTTCGACACAAACTCCATAACTGCAATATCCATGTTCGTCCGGCTTGGAAACTTGCAATAAGCAAACATCTACAGGAACTTCTCGAGAGCTGATTAAACAGGGAATTTCGCTGAGCGAAATCGGCATATAATCGGCTCGTCCCTCATTAACAGCCTGCCTGATATTTGGACCGATGAAAAAAGCAGAAACTCTAAATGACTCGGCATATTCAGGTTGTGCATAAGGAGCATTACCCATGGTCATCAGCTGGCGAATCGTGATGTTTCTCAAGTCCGGAGCACGTCTAACCATAGCTTCCACAACACTGGTCGGATTTGCACCATGGGAATGAACGTAAATACTGTCACCGGATTTTATCGATTTCACTGCTTCATCGGCAGTGCACAATCTTCTTTTGTAATCCTCGCGCCACTGGCTTTTCATAAGCGTATTCATGAAAACTCCGTCCTTTTAGTCAAATTACAGTTCATTCGTTTAATCCAGGACTTTTACTGAAACATAATGGGTTGCACAGGTATTACATGGATCATAGGCTCTAACAAGGGTCTCCAGATCTTCATTCAGTACAGGACTATTTGTTTCAAGCCCATGCTCTACCACACAAGTGATGTCTTGCTCAATCCGAGCCGTGTTCTGAGCAGACGGCGTCAGCATGTCTGCTGCTTTAACAAGACCAGCCGAATCTAGCTCATAATAATGATATAGCGTACCTCTTGGACATTCAACCGCGCCCACACCGGCTCCGCTCATATCAGCCGGAACAAAATCTCCGGCTTTCAGCTTCTTGCCACGCTCCATTTTCAACAACTGGTTGATTATCTGATTAGAGCGATCCATCGCTTCCACAAGTTCAATACCCTGAGCCAAATTGTTCAATATGGTATTGCTCTGGCCGCGAGCCAGAGGGCTTTCCTCATATATTGAGCGAGCTCTGTCGCCGAGTCGCTCGGAAAAGAAATAAAGTCTTGCAAGTGAACCGACCATATAAGGCTTGCCGTTGCCGACGGTTCTTTTTGCATGAGTGCCCGGCACTGCGGTTTCGGACAGATAAGTCTTGTATTCGGAAACAGACGATTCCCAGCCTTCGCTTGATCTGACCGTGTCGCCGAAATATCCATAGCTCTCACCATGAGGAATTAATGCCAGGTAATTCGGCTCTGCAGTTTTGCTGAGCGGCATCGTCAATCCCAAGAGCAAATTGCAAAGAGTAGATGCTTCATCCCGGCAGGCATCAATTTCAGTTTGCAAAGTTTTGAGTTCCTCATGCTCCGGATAACGAGACATTGAGCCGACATGCATGTTTACCGGATGGAAGGGTCTTCCTCCAACAGTTGTTTGAATCGCCGCACCAAGTTTGCGTAAATTCAACCAGATTGAAAATTCGTTTGGATGATTTTCAGCAAAATCATGTAACTGCGGCGTTTTAAGAAAGTCCGGTAAAGCCAGTGCACAAATATGAGTAGCATGCGACTCGATAATCATGCCCAGATGAAGGAGCTCTCGATATAGAAGCTCGATAGCGGAAGCTTTAAAAGCAAAGATTTTTTCAATGCTGAAAATTGCGGCAAGTACGTGACCGGCAGAGCAGATAGCACAAACACGAGAGCCGATATGCGCTACCTCATCATATTTGTGAGCAAGAACAATTCTTTCAAAGAAGCGTGTTCCTTCAAAAACATCAAGCTTAACAGCAGAAACTTTGCCGTCTTTGATTTCGATGTTTACGGCAGCATGGCCTTCAACCCGACAGATTTCCGGAATCTGTATGACCTTTTGCTCAGACTCGCTCATTTTTGACCTCGAATTTCATTCTTTCAAACAATTTGGCAGGCGCACCAAAAGACTGCAAGCGATTCAAGACTTCATCGATGGCATAGCCTTTTTCTTGAAGAATTACGGCCATCGCATCCATTTGCGCGTCTTGAGAAGGTCCCCAGCAGCCATAGCAGGCCGCACCGACGCTGGGGCAGAGAGCTCCGCATCCGGCAGCCGTCACAGGACCTAAACAGGGCAAGTTGTCTTCAATCAAAACGCAAGGATTCTCTTTAAGTTTGCATTCAAGACAAACCGGTTTATGCGTAATATAGGGAAGGTGATCTTGCAAAAGATTTGCAGTCACTGACAAAAACTGAGTTGCGTTAATAGGACAACCGGAAAGTTTCACATCGACTTTCACATGCTCATCCAGCGAAGTCGAGGGCAAAACTTCGATTTTGCTGTCCTGACCGTAAACGGCTTTCAGCATATCCTCAACCTTGCAGTGAGAGCAGGCACTTTTCTGTACACAGCCCCAGACTGCACAGTTGCCGACTGCAACAAGCCAGCGAGACTTGGCTCTTATGCGCTTCAGCTTTTCAAGATCATGAGGGTTGCTGACACTACCTTCAAGAAAAGTTATATCAACTGCCCCGGAATCGTTTTGACTTTGAGCAAAGGGAAAACTCACGACCCTGACATAAGGCAATAATTTGTCGAGATTCTCCAGAATCACAAGCAACTCTCCGGCACAACCGGTGAGGCTCTCGACAGCGATTCTTGGTACTGTACCCTGGCTGCTTAGCATAATTAATGCGCTCCGCCCTCACACTCTATAACTTCAGGAAGCATGCGCAGTTCCGAAAGTTGGAACACCGGACCTTCCTTGCAAGTAAATTCACCGCCGATGAAACAGTGACCACATTTACCTATTCCGCATTTCATATGTCTTTCCAGAGAAAGCCAGATTCTAGAGTCGGGAACCGATTTCTTTTCCAGCTCCTGCACCACATACTTGTACATAACGGGGGGTCCGCAAATAGCAACTTCATAGCCTGCATCCACAGCCGAAAGCCTGACCATATCGGTAACTCGTCCCAACTGCACCGACATCGGCGGCAAATCCGGTCCGACTATTTCTTCGGCGGCGATAAATACATCAATATCGTGCCTGCGAAGAAGCTGTTTAAATTCGGCTCTGAACAAGAGATCAATTGAATGTCGCATACCGTAAATCAAAATAAGATTGCCGTAGTCCTCGCGATGGTCGAGAATATACTGCCAGAGCGAGCGCATCGGTGCCACGCCCAAACCACCGGCAACCATACAAACATCCTTGCCTTTGTATTTCTCGACAGGAAAGCCCTGTCCGTATGGTCCGCGCAATCCGACCCAATCACCCTCCTGCATATCGAAAAGAGCGCTTGTAACACGTCCGACTTTACGAATCAAAAGTTGAAGATTGCCGTCGATGCTTCCTGAACAGACTGAAATCGGCGCCTCACCAACACCCGGCACCCAGAGTTCCACAAATTGACCAGGTTTACAGGACGCGAAATGGCCGACACTGTCACGAAATTCAAAAAGATAGTTGTCGTGAGTCATCGGCACAACCGAGCGAATTACTGATTTCTGCGGCAGGAATGGAGACTTAAGGTTCATAGTGCTTATTCTCCTTTTTGCCCTGCAAAATTTTGACTACCTGAACAATGTCGTCGATTCCCGCCGGACAAGATTCAGTACAACGACCGCAGCCGACACAGGTTTTGAAACCATAAGCATCATCAAAACCATGCAGTTTGTGACGATACCAGAACTTCAAGCGGTCTGCCGGGGTAGCTCTGAAATTGAAATCACCATTTACCTGCGCGAAACCGACAAACTGACAGCTGTCCCACTGTCTTACCCGTTCGCCCTCCTTTGCATTCAGACCGGCAATATCAACAAGGTCAAAGCAATAGCAGGTCGGGCAAACAGGCGTGCAATTACCACAGCTCAAGCAGCGCTTGCCCATTTCATCCCAGATTTGATTTTCCCACTCAAGATCAAGTAAAGACCGCAAGTTTTCGGTTTCGAGTCCGTGACTAAAGGCAGCTTCCCGCTTTTTCCAGAATTCTTTGTAAGCTTCGTGGTTTTCAGGGTTGGCATCTGAAACTTTCTCTGCAAGCGACTTAATCAGCTCCACGCCCTTAGCCGAGCGAATCTCAATAAAATATTCCTCGCCTGTATCGGTCAAAAACAGATCATAAGCAGAGCCGGCCGTGTCGGCATTCATGGCATTGCAAAAACAATGCTTGTCAGGCATGCAAGATAAGCCGACCAGGAGACTTTGCTCACGACGTTTCAAATAATGACTGTCTGCAGGCTCACTTGAAAAAATCGTGTCCAGAATTCCAAGCGATGCCAGGTCGCAGGGATGAACGCCAAAAATGACCTGAAACTTCTTTTCCGGCTGCACTTCTTCGAAATCGCCGTTTTTGTAGCGAATTAAGGTTTCTTCCTGAGGATAAAAGAACTTTTTGGGCGGCAAAATCGTCCGCAAAGCTTCAAAAGCAATTTCTTCGGGAGAATGGACTTCCTTGAAAGAATAGGACTTCTCCGAAACTTTTACCGGGGCATAAACAGTTCCAAGACCCTTAAGGGACTGAAAAAACAGCTTAAAAGCATTCTTGGGCAAAACTACAGGTTTGAGCATTCTGGCTTAATTCCTTTCTTGTTAATTAGACCCGATTTCAAAGCCTCCGGCCATCATCCAAAGGGTCTAACTAAAAAGTAATTTTTGGCTCTTTTTGCAGTTTCTCATTCTAAAGGATGAATCCCAAAAATTTCCCCTTGAGTTGTTATGGTCCCCTGCGCAAACATAAGAACGTGGACAGGTGGACAGGTCGGAGGAAAGGGAAATGCTTCCAGTCAAGAACGCGCCCCTCAAATTCATGAGTCGTTGGATACGCAAGGCAGGGCTTAATAATTCCATGCCGCAGCTAAAAGAAGCAGAACAAAATCCGGAATCCCCAATTCATACTCTGACAGGCGAAGAAACACTGCGTTATTTGTGCCGCCTGGCTGAAGACCCAAGCGCACCAGCCGCAGTCCTCGAGCAACTAGCCAGGCATCCCTCGGCCACCGTGCGCGAAGCAGCTTCGGACAACCCGCATTTGACTCCGGAATGCATGAGCCTTCTGGCGCAAGACAGCTCTGCCGATGTTCGTTATGCCATGGCAGAAAATCACAATCTGTCTCAAGAGGTCTTGCTGCAACTAGCTACAGATGAGAATCCTTATGTGTCTTGCCGAGCTCAAGCAACTCTTGCTCGTTTACAAGCAAGCAACTGCTTTGCACAAAATGCACCCTTTGACATTGAGTCACTTTTGCACGTGCGGCATGCACGTTTACAGTTTTCCTGAGGAAATACTCCTGCCACACACCAAAGCCAATGCTTGACCCCCTCAAGCATTGGCTTATGGTTGAAAGCAAACTCTTACTATAATTGCTTAGCTCCTGAGGCTGCCAGCTTCGACCCCTGAGCTATCCGCTGATTAATCGTATAAGCAAGACCGTTCACATGACGCTCCAGCCGATTAAGATCTGCAAGACTCAGAATGCCGCCTGCTGATTGCCTAAAAAGCATCTCTTCGGCAGCCACGGTGCTTCGCCATTTCAGCAAATCACTATAATCAGAGCTGCTTAACCAGCCCCGGGTAAAAGCCATATCCAACTGCTCGCGCATATCGGAAAGTCGCTTGGCGTAATTGGAACGAAGACCCTGAATTGTTTCGTCGCTCAAAATTTTAATATCCGGCTCCAGCAAAACAGCCCGCTCAATTATCAGCGCTTGACTCTTATCACTCAGATCTTCCTCTACCACAAGGGCAGGATCCGGATCTCCATATGAATACTTGATGATTTGCGCCGTGGCCGGCGACGAAATAGTCAAAGAAATGAAGCTACAGAGCAGAACTTCGCTTATTGTATTTAACTTGTACATAAATGACCTCCTGCTTAGCAGGCGGCAAATACTCCTGATTTGCAAGAGTATTTGCGCAATCCCAATCTATTTTAGAGAACATTCAAGCCTGCAAGAGGGAGTCCCAGATGCAGAAGATGTTTTGGCTTTTTGTAGATTACAACAGGCTTTTCGATTTCCACCCGTTTTTCGATAAGTACTGGTTTTTCAACTACTACAGGTTTCTCAATCTCGACCTGACGTTCGATATAAACAGGCTTCTCCACTATCCTATCTCTATACACAGGTCTGTCAACAACTCTTTCTACAATCACCGGTTTTTCAACAATCACAGGATCATCGACAATTCTTTCCACAGTTCTGAGAGTCGAAATCCTCGCCGGAACTTCTGTAATTCGCCTGCTGTAACGATATTCTGTAACGCCAGGTCCGGTTTGTGCAGATTCGCTCAAATGTGATTCACTGACATAGAATGTATCAGCTAAAGCAAGCTGCGGGAAAATCATTGCCATTCCCGACGCGGCAAGTGCCAGAAATCCTTTTTGAAAATTCGCTTTCATAATCTCCTCCTTGGCTATCAGACTGCAGCTAGTGTCGCAAACAGATAGCCTTAAACTCATGCGCTTAGCCCTGAAACAAGACCGAAATTCACGGGGCTAAACAGAAATTTCTAATAGAGCTCAAATGTCGCCGACGGTATCAGATGCATCTGCAAAAGATGATTTGAGCTTTGTGGAATTTCCTCCTTTCTCGGAGTTTTCAGCGTCGGGAAGGACGGGAGAACTGATCTGAAGTTCCCTCATTCGCGCAGCCTATGCTCAAAGATAAAATAGACTGCGCAGTAAAAGCTGCCGACAGCGAGGTCTGAGAGATTTTATTTATTCAAAACTATTTTGCAGCCTAATTTTCATCGACATGTTTTAATCCAATATAGGCACCGGAACCCAGCGTCTGAGAGCTTGCCGTCTAAATCCTACTTGCTGCGAGAATTGCAAATGATCAAAATAACTTTACTAAGCAGGCAAGTTTTGCTGCCTCTTTTTTTCATGCTCACTTTTACACTCAGTTCAACTTCTACAGCACTTGCAGTGGTATCGGAAAGCAAGAACGACAGCGGTGCCGATAACTACATCTCAGACATTGAGGCAGACGGTCTTTATAGTTGGGGACAAAACAAATTGCCGCTTAAAGTATATTTTCAGCCTGGGAATAACGTTCCGGCTTACAGAACAAAATTCAAGGAAATACTCATTTCATGTTTCGACGAATGGTCACAAGTATCAAACGGACAGCTGGACTGGACTGAAGTCACAGATCCACAAGCAGCCGACATTCTTGTGAGCTGGTCGGATCAAGCTGTTGAAGCAAGTCAGGGTACGGAGGCAGGAAAAACCAGAACTTATGCTCATTACAATCAGCAAACTAATCACGGCAAAATCGACCGAGCCGAAATGCGCTTGTTGACCAGATTACCTGAACGAGAGTTCAGCGAGAGTGAAGTAAAAAAGGCGTACTTGCATGAAGTCGGTCATGCTTTCGGAATCGTCGGCCATTCGACAAATCCAAATGACATAATGTATTTCGCTGTCTCAAAAAAACAAGGTCTGGAATTGACCCAAAGAGACAAAGCAACGCTAAACTATTTATATACCCCTGCAGCAATTTGATTTAAATCAGGGGAACCAGAGCTAAAAAACTCCGTCTTCGCAAAAGCAATTGTAGAGGCTGAAAAAGTCGAACACAGTTGCCGAATCCTGAGGCTCAAGTCGAGAAACTTGCCGAAGGAGAAGGAGGAAAGCATGAAAGAGAATCTATCTATAAAAGATTTGCTGGGACGCAAATTCCTTCACCAGAGAGAAGTGAATGCCTTAAGCTCGCTTTTAGCAGGAGAAATCGCAGCGGTAAATGCCTACGGAATTTGCCTGAGGAAAGCAAAAGACCTGAGAATCATTCCTCCTCTTGAAGAATGCAAAAGCTCTCATGCCTTGAGAATCCCAATTCTGAAACAACAGCTCCAAATGCTCGGCGAAGAGCCACTGGACTCAGCCGGTCTCTGGGGAATGGTCTGCGAGCTGGTTGAGAGCGGAGCACTGTTTATCGGCGATCGCGTTGCAGTCAGCGTTCTGACAGCGGGAGAAGACTTTGGATTTGAGCAATATGAAGAACACATGAAAGATCTGGATAACGAATCTTACCTGATCGCAGAGCAAAGTCTTCTTCCGGCACAGGCAAATACGCTGCGAACAATGACTCTGCTTTGTGCCTGGATACGCTCGCAGGAACATGAAGCTGCAATTGAAATGGACAAGCAAGCCGCTTCTCAGCGCAGTCAAAATTCAGATGCAGGAATGGATATTAGTTCATCTGGAAGCGAGACAAAATGAAGCAAAAGCAGAGAGTTTCGCCAAAATGCCGACGAAAAATAGCCATATTAGGCGTTTTTTCGCTGGCATCCACATATTCATTGGCTTTCCGAGAAGACCTTGCAAAAGCAGACCCGCCCGTCAACATACAGGTATCAGCCGGACTCGCCAACGGACATGGACTGGGCGCAGTTCTCAACGGCATCGGCAATGGTCCTGCCTACAGTGCAGGCCACGGCTCTGGCAATCAGAACCCGGCGGCTCTGCTTGGGGCAGCCAACAGCAGCCTTCACTCTTTGGGTGCAGGCATTAACAACGGGATTGGGAGCGGCATCGGCAATGCCTCCACGAATATACAATCATTCTCAAATAATGCAGCAAATATCAATTTGAACGGCTTGAGTGTCGGCGGCAATGCTTTCGGTCACGCGACTCATGCTCTCCTGCCGGGCGGCTCAAAGCCAGAGGCACTCGGCACTGCAAACAAGGACCTTAAAAACCTGAGCAGCCGAAACTTTGAAAGAACTATTCGACAATCCGAGAATCTGAAGCCATTTCAGCAGGCGACTCCGACAACAATAAGTAACCAGATATCCAGAATATATTTTGCAAATTCTGCAAATCAGGTACGCGGACTTGAGTCGCTGGAAGCGCCGAAGATAGCGTTGAATCTAGCTGCACGCAGCACTCTGCAATTTACACACCCGGGCGCCAATGCAAGTTTAGAAGAGCTTGCTTCAGGAAAATTGAGGCTCGATAAGGGAACTTTATTTCTCAATATTCCAGCCGCAAAGCATGCCTGCCTCATAGAGACGCCTCTGGGCAAAATCTGGATTGGAAAACAAGCAGATGTATTTATCAGCATGGAGAATGGTTTATTGCGCGTGCAGAACCTCGATAGCCTTAGCAACGGGGTTCGCTTCATCTCAGCTAAAGCCGATGACGGCGGAAAGCAGATTGCTATTGCCGCAGGCTTTGAACTTGTTCTTTCAGACAAGGCATTGAAAGCAGAGCAACTCAACCCCGCCGATGGCATTGCTCGTCGCAGTCCTACCCTGATCGGCAATTCAAATATGGCAGTTAGCGAAATAAATCTGGCCACGGCTTTACAGGCAGCTTCAATAAAGGAAGCAATAGGTGCAAAACAGAGCAATGATAATAAGTTGCAATCACGCCTCATGAAAACAGCTGTGGTTCTGGACATGGTTCGAGGCAGCAGCGGCTTTGTGACTAACTCAAATGCTTCTGCCGTAGCAACGCTTGCGCATGAACTGCATCCGCTTGGACAAGTAGTAAAAGATCTGACGCCCAGACCATTCGATACGCTGATTCCAGCGCACCCGACTCCGCCGCCGGTCCCCCCGCCGGTCACTCCACCGGGTCCCCCCGTGCTGCCTCCGCCTGGAACAGTCGCCGATTCAATAGTCAGCTCCGGAGATCTTGTAGCAGTAGGTGTTACAGACTTTCAGTCCGCAGGAACTCAGAGCAAGGCTTTGACAACGGCAGTCTCAGCAGCGCCGATTCAATATTTTGAATCGACAAAAGCAAAAGGTCCCTCTCAAATTCCAGAAAAGCAGAAAAGGAATTACAAAAAACAAAATTCAAAGAAAGAGAATGAGCAAGCCGCAAAATTTTTAGCACAAAACGGCAAGGGAACGAGCAGAGCAAAAGATGAAACTCCGGCTTTGCAGGTGGCAGCTCCATTTGAATTCGACTACAAGAAACGCAAAACGCAGAATAAAAGCGACGAAAGCACGGCTCATCGAAGCAAGAGCTTATACAGGTCTCGCTTTGCTGATTCGTCCGGAGGCACACTGCAAGGTCTATATGAACAAGGGACAAATGGCAGCAACTCGAATTTTGACAATGACGATGAATCATCGGCAGCAAACAGCCGTAATGCTAAACCTGTATCTAGAGCTCTGAGTATAGTAAAAAGAGGCGTGCGCCGTTTTCCGGAACTTGTGATTGCGGGCTTGGCCATAATAGCTTCTTTATTGATAATTTCATTGCTTTTAGCTAGAGCCGCCTTTATGCGAGCCAGACAACTTGAGCATTTAAATAAAAAGCTCGCAGCTGAAATTCAAGAACGCCGATTAATTGAAAAGAAAGCTCAGAACTTAAATGATGATCTGGAAAAGCGGCTCTCTCAACTTGATCATTTGAATAAAGAGCTGGCTGCAGCCAGAGATCAGGCTCTGGAAGGCTCGAGATTAAAATCGGAATTTGTCGCTAACATTTCTCATGAAATCCGCACTCCCATCAGTGCGGTTATCGGAATGAACACACTGCTCTTAAATACCGAACTGAATCCGACTCAGCAAGAATACGCGCGAATGGCGAATGAATCGGCTCAATCATTACTGACCGTTATAAATGACATTCTAGATTTTTCCAAAATGGAAGCAGGTAAGCTGGAAATCAACTCCACAGGCTTTTCACCAAACAGTATCGTCAGAGAAGTCTGCGACATACTTGCGCCCTTGATAAAAGAGAAAGGATTGCTTTTGAATACTAATCTGGAAGCGAATATTCCGGACAATTTTAAAGGCGATCCTTCAAGACTAAGACAAGTACTGTTAAATCTGGCGGGGAACGCCATAAAATTCACAAAAGAGGGTGAAATCAAAATCAGCACGGAATTTGTGAAAGAAAATGAGGAAAGCGCTCATATTAAGTTTAGCGTCAGCGACACCGGCATCGGCATTCCGGCAAGCGCACAAGCTAAGTTATTCATGCCGTTTGTGCAGGCAGATGGGTCTACAACCAGACGTTATGGCGGAACCGGACTGGGATTATCAATTAGCAAACGCCTTGTTGAGCTGATGGGAGGTCAAATCAAACTGGAAAGCGAAGAAGGCAAAGGCTCAACTTTTTCCTTTGAACTCCCTTGCTTTACAAGCAACGAAAGCAAAGAAAATCAAAACCAGCTCTCAAGCTCCAAGAGCCAGACGCTCAATGCAGTAGCTCTCAACAAAACGGCTCGAGCAGCCAATCGTATTCTGGTGGCTGAAGACAGTCCGGTTCTGCAAAATCTCGTAAAACAGCTTCTGAAGAAACTTGGTTATACGCCTGATCTAGTTTCTAACGGCAAACTAGCTCTGGCAGCCAGTAAATCTAAAAACTACGATTTGATTTTGATGGATTGGCAAATGCCTGAAATGGACGGTCTTGAAGCAGCAGAAGCAATAAGGATTGAAGAAGAAAAAACAGGAATACATACCCCGATTGTCGCCATGACTGCAAACGCCATGCAAGGCGATCGGGATCGCTGCATCTCAGCGGGAATGGACGGTTACCTGAGTAAGCCATTTAAGCTCGAAGAGTTGCAAGCAATCATCGAGCAATTTATAGCTAATGATGATGATAATTGAAATTTGATTTTGCCGGACTTCAGGACGCAATAAGTCGAATACGGCGAAACTCTTCCAAATTTGGATTGTTCAGACTTTGAGCAAACCAGGGCGGCACCAACACAGTCACGGCAGTCGGCAAAACGCGCACCATCATTGGCGCCCGGCCTGCCAGGTCACCGTCAACCATACAATGAGCTGCATAAAGTTCGGATTCTTTGGAGAATTTCGAGTATATTTCGTAGGCTTTTTCTTGAAAGGAGGACCTTCTGCCTGCACGGGGAAGCATCTCCACCACGGCATCCTGAACTTTCATTACCACATCGGCAGGAGTTTTTTCATAAATGCCTCCTGCATAGCGTTGAGTCAAACGCAAATAGTCCTTAAAATGACGCGGATTCACCACGTGCAAATCAAGAAATCCATCATTTAAGTGTCTCAGGTCTGCAGGTTTGCCGATACCCAGATCTTCCACGTTTGAAATGAATACACCGGAAGCCTGCACTGTAAAGGAACAGCCCCCGGTGCTTATCCTGAAAACTCGTGGTGCCTGGGTAATTGTTTTGAGTAATGACTGAATATAGGG
>JAIEPM010000403.1 GCA_019748395.1 Candidatus Obscuribacterales bacterium | reverse complement strand
GCTCTTCTTTTATAAGCTCTCGCCTGCGCCGCCGAACTTGAGAAGCCTCAGAGTCTTTATGTTCGGACTCGTATACTTTAAGCAATACACCGAGCGAACGACTTTCTCCGGACTTGGATCCGGCTCTTTGACTCCAGTCCAGGGAGGAAAGCAAACTGGCTTCCGCTTCGCTCATCTTGCCGCTGCTGTATAACTTGACTCCGTTAGCCAGCTGCATTTGAGCCAGCTGAGAACAGACTCCCGGATATGCAAACACAGACAAACTCAAGGCAAAAAGCAAAGTGCCCGCCGCTATCGCCACAGTTTTAGATTTACGCGAGAATTCGCGTTTCATGTGCGTGATATTGCCGGAGAGCTGATTGCTCTCTCCGGCAAGAATCTGTTGCAGTTCCAGTTTGACGGCAGCCATAGTCAGAGGGCGCTTTTCCCGATCTTTAGCCATCATTTTAAAAATCAAATTTTCAAGTGCAAGAGGAATTGGAAATTGCGGACCGCTGACCTTTTGCAAACTCGGAGGTATTTCATTCAAGTGCAAACGCATTGTTTCAAGCGCCGACTGACCAGCCAGAGGCAATTGTCCACTCAAAACCTCATAGAAAACCACGCCTAAAGAATAAATATCGGAGCGCGAGTCCAGACTGCGACCTTCACACTGCTCCGGGCTCATGTAAAGCGGGCTGCCGAAAACATCGCCGGTTTTAGTGAGGTGCTGAGACTCAGCATCAAGGACTTTGGCGATACCGAAATCCACAATTCTGGGTCGCTTTCCGAAATCGGGAAGATCTTGCAAAACAATGTTGCTCGGCTTCAAATCTCGATGCACCACGTTGTGGCGGTGCGCTTCGTCTAATGCGTCACAGATCTCCATAAATATTGGAATGGCTCGCTTAAACGGAATGCGTCCCTTGCGTTTTAGATAATCGGCAAGTGTTTCGCCCTCCAGATAATCCATCACCAGATATGCTTGCTGATTTTCAGTAAAGCCAAAATCAAAAATAGTGACGATATTTGGATGAACAATTTGACCGGCAGCCTGAGCTTCCTGCAAAAATCTTTTGATACTGTTTTCGTCACTGGAAAGATGCGAAAGCAACATCTTCACAGCAACCACTCTATTTATCGGCAGCTGGCTTGCCTTGTAAACCGCACTCATGCCTCCCTTACCCAGCAGGGAGAGCAGCTGGTATTTACCGCCAATAGTTTTGCCGATTAACTCATCGGCCAAAACAGCGCTGTTAGCATCGTTCTCGGCGCTCATTCAATCCCCGGAAATCATCAACTAATCGATTCTACCCCTTTACACTCTTTCTACCCACCGGGTTATGCCTGAACTCAAATTCTGAAATTCACTGAAAAGCTTATGTTAGAATCTGGTTCATGAATAAGTCTAAAATCGCTCTAGCACTGGCACTTTTCGCAATTTTACCGCTACCCTGCGCCGTTTCGGAAAGCGATAAGAACATTGAGTTGCATCTGAGCCGCTCTGAAGCGGATCTGGTCGGCAAAAAGATCTGG
Organism: Candidatus Obscuribacterales bacterium; assembly: GCA_019748395.1. Lineage (GTDB taxonomy): Bacteria > Cyanobacteriota > Vampirovibrionia > Obscuribacterales > Obscuribacteraceae > JAIEPM01. The sequence goes on along the minus strand of JAIEPM010000403.1, from coordinate 17,892 downwards.
CAAAACGAATGCAGCGGCAGCATTGAAGGTTTGAGCTCATGGAACAAGGGCGAAGAGTTCCCCTCCCTGGGAATCGGGCATTTCATCTGGTATCCGGAGGGGGTGAGAGGTCCCTTTGACGAGAGCTTTCCGCGCCTGCTCGGGTACTTAAAAGCGCGCGGCACGAAACTGCCGGACTGGCTCTCGCCCGATATGGCATGCCCCTGGACTGCACGCTCTGATTTCTTAAATGAACACAACGGCAAGAGGCTCACTGAGCTGAGATCTATGCTTTCTTCCACTGTGGCTCTGCAAACTGATTTTATAGTGCAGCGCCTGGAAGCTGCTTTGCCGAAAATGCTGGAAGCAGCTCCTGCCGAAAAACGAAAACTCGTGGAAAAACAATTCAAACGCATGCTCAAAGGAGGCCCGTCCTGCGTTTTTGCTCTTATAGATTACGTAAACTTCAAAGGCGAAGGTGTTCTTGAAACGGAACGCTACAAAGGAGAGGGCTGGGGTCTGCTGCAGGTGCTTTCGGAAATGTCGGAAAGCGGCAAAGCGGCCGAAGCTTTCTCGGCATCGGCACGCAAAGTTCTGAGCCGCCGGGTTGCCAACTCTCCGCCCGAAAGGCACGAAGAAAGATGGCTGCCGGGCTGGAACAGAAGAGTAAATGATTACAGCAAGTAAAAAGCTCAGTTAGCGGGCTTGGCTGCCGGAGGCGCCGGAATAGCCTGCGAGCCTGCAGGAGGAGCTGTTTTTGCTTTGGGTGGCGCCACTGCTGCTGGTGGCTTTGTCGGCGGCAACTTCGCAGGAGGCTTATGCTTTGGAATTGCCTGCTTGGGTGGGGGCGGCACATTCTTTTCGAATCCGGATTCACCCTGCCGACCACGCAAAATACCGGCATTTTTCATAATTTCGTTAAATACAGCTGAAGCTTTCTCACCATGACTGCTCAAGTTTTTGATCAAATCATGTGCTTGCGTGAGGTTATCTACTGAGATTTCGGAGACTATAAAACGCCCGCCCTCAAGCGTGCGAAACTCTCTTCTGCCTACGGAATCAGCCGGTTTAGCGTCATCGAGCGAGAGCCCCTGCGCTCCGACCAGCAATTCAAAGCCAGGCGCAATTGAAACAGCACCGCTGTCTATGTCCGCATAGGTTTTCTTTCTGCCCCTGGTCTTCGTCTTACTCGGGGAAGACTTGGCTATCCCACCCCAGGGCGAATTCGTCCAGAGCTTGTCGTGCATGTTCAAGAAAACGGTATCACTGCCGGTGCTTAAATTGATGATCCGCAAAGTGTCGCTTTCGGCTCGCTCAACGAGAGCATCACCACCAGTGGTGACACAAACGTCACCGAACTTGGTTGCAACCAGAACCATTTCAGAAGGATTTCTCACAGAAACTAAAAGCGGTCCGTCTTCTAGCCAGATAGAGAGGGGCGAAAGAAGGTCATAGCGGGTTTCTTTACGGGCGTGAAGCAAAACCCCGGCAGGACTTCCATGAATGTCTATCGCCGAGGGAAAGATTCGTGAGTTATTAGCCTGTATGCCATTGAGCGAGGACACTGAATCTTTTGAAACAACTGGAAAAGGCAAAGGCGGACGCTCGGCAGCCGCTGTATCAGACGCGGCAGCACCGTTTTTTGCGAGTCCGAAGCCTTAGTGGAACTGCTTCTAGCTGCTTCCGGCTTGGGTTGAGTTTGAGCAGCTGTTTGCCGAGTAGCAGGCTCCGTCATCGCTGATTTGGATGGAGCACCGGCTGTTACAGGTTCGAGCCCCGGCTTTTTGTTGTCTGAATTCTGGGCAAGAATGATTTGCTGCGCCAGCGTGAGAGAAACGGTCGCAGCAATAAAAATTCTCGAAACTATATGCCGCCTCAGAAGCAAGGCTTTATCGCCTTCTTGCAGCATCGGATCTCCCTTTCCCGAACCCAATGCGACCCGCTTAATCAGTTCGCCCACCCGCTATACTACCTTCACATACCTTGTCTCAGCTCAAATCAATCAAAATTATGCTTATCAGCGCTATCGACAGGGCAAATTTAATCTAGTAACAGTTGTCGAGAAATACCAAGTGCCTAACGCAATCGAGGATTTCCTCCACGCATTGAAACGTACCATAAAAGGCGATCCATATCCAGCCACAACAGCCAGTTCGCATACAGCGATCAGATACAGAGTTGTGCATTATTGCGATCCTCTTGAGGGCCACTATCTAGGATCCGGTAAATATCGAATAGTCAGCCGCTTGGGAAAAGGCGCAATGGCTACTGTTTACAAAGCGGTGCAAGAGCCCATCGAAAGAGTAGTGGCAGTCAAGGTTTTGAACAAAACTTACTCTGCAGATGCAATCGCAGTAAAGCGCTTTAACAGAGAAGCAAAAACGCTTGCAGCGCTGAGACACAGAAACATTTTGAGTATTCATGACCTCGGCATCACAGATCAAGATCAGCCTTATTTCGTCATGGAGTTTCTGGATGGTCTTAGCCTGGAGAAGCTGATTGCAGACAGAGGCGCAGTACCGGTTGCCAGAGCTTTGCCGCTTTTTATGCAAATCTGCGAAGGCATGCAATATGCTCATAATCATGGACTGATTCATCGAGACCTCAAACCGGCAAACGTAATGCTGGTGCGCGATGAAGCAGAAGAACTTGTGAAGCTTGTTGATTTCGGCATTGTAAAACTTGACAAAAGATCGCAAACCATCTCCCAGCAACTTACACAAAAGGGTGAAATCTGGGGCAGTCCGGTTTACATGAGTCCGGAACAATGCCTGGGTTCCGAACTGGACGCCCGCTCCGATGTTTATTCTCTTGGACTTCTAATGTACGAAACATTGCTCGGTAAATCTGCTTTTGAGGGCGCCAATATTGGAGCAATCGTCAGCAAGCAATTGAGTCAAATGCCTGCGGCATTCAAGGACGTGGAGCCGACACTCCGCATCCCGGAAGGGCTGGAAAGAGTGGTTTTCAAAGCTTTGCAAAAAAAGCCGGAGAATCGCCCGCAAAGCATGAATGAATTGAAGTCCGAGCTGGAAACTTTCGCCAGACAGTGCGGTATTCGTTTGAAAAGCAGTAGTGCTTTTCCGGCCATTTCTCCCGAAACTGCAGCGACAAAACAGAGCGAGAAGACTGCGGAAAAAGTTTATTTAAACCAGAGCGAAGTTCTCGATAAAAGCGAAGCTAAAGACAAGCCAAGCCCCTCAGCAGAGAAGCAAGAAAGCAGACCCGCCCTGGAAGCTTCAAAGAGTTCTAAAGCACCGGAAGATTACAGGCAAAAACAAAGCCCGGAAAGCCGGTCTGCCGGGCCAAGCTCAAACAATATAATTTTATTGCTTGCTGCTTCAGCTCTAATTCTTTTAGCAGTCATAGGAATTGCCGCCCTGCTCCTTCTGAATTTTAAAGCTTCTTTTGAAACAAAAAATCCTCGACAGGAAAACAAGGGAGTCACTCAAACTCAAAGTCGAATTCCAGCGCCGGAAATTCAAAAATCTACAAAGCCTATACCGGCGGAGCAAAACCTTGAGAACAAGAACATTGATGAAAGCAACCCAGAGCAAAGCAAACTGCGGCACGAATCCGCAAATGACCAGAATTTGGACAAAGAAGCTTTGAAGAAAGAGCTGGAAAGAAAAAGATCACTTGAGCAGCAAAGTTTGGGAAAACAAATCAAAAAAGCTTCTTCCAAAAAGGCGAAAAAGGCAGCGCTCAGAGAAACTAATCGGAGCTCAAACAGCAATAGCGAAAGCGATGACGCCTTACTTGAGCGAATTCATTTACGCAAGCATCAAGCCGATGCCACGCAGCAATGGCTGCAAATACAGGAAAAAGAGCAATAACTCAATTGTCGCAAAATTCTTCTTTCCATTGCGCAATTGTTGCTTTCATTTGTTCACGAGAGCTTTTGAGCTTAGCAATACGCTTCATCAAAACTTCCACTCGGGATAAATCGTGAGCTTCAAAAGCTCGAGCACCAGCCTTTGAGATCAACTCGATTTCTCTGTCCACAGCTGCTGCAACGAGATCAAAAGCAGCTGAGAGATCAAGCTCGGCAAAAGAAGCTGAGCTTGTCGAGGCGGAGCTAACAGAAGCTTTTTGAGACCCGGCAGCGCCTGCACTTGAGGACAAAGTTTCAGCTGCCGGAGCATTCAAAGAAGAGGATGCAGAGGCGGCACTTTCTCCGCCAGCGCTCAAGGGATGTTCATCTTCAAATACGCCGCCATGTCTCACCAGGTAATCAGGCGCATTGACCGGCTGTGGGGCCGGAGCCGCAGGAGCTGCAGGCGGTCCGGCCGATGGAAAGCCGAAACGATCGCTATCACCGGCGTCGCCTTTAGCCACCTTCACAAGATGTCCAAAAATTTGTTTAGCTGTCGAAGGAAGTTGCCCGATGCTGATCGTGCCCTTTTCATGAGTCCATTTGAGCTCCCCATCCCAGACAGGGAGAAAAACAAAAAATTGCGTATAAGCAGAGATGTTTGCCTCAAATCCGATGTAATGATCGGATGGAATTATATAGCCCTCAATCCGGCTCAGATTCCCTCTGACTGCAAGTGTCCAGTAACGAGTGTGTAAGCGGCCCTGATAAAAGTGATAATCGCTACCCTGCATTTTTGAAATCAACTCGGGTGTAATCACTGCTCGTTCAGTAACCATATGCAAATCGGGGACTTGCACGGCGCGATTAAACTCGACTTCGTATTGCTGGAAAAGGTCGAACAATTTATCCACCCACTTCACCTGAGTCTGGGCAATGGACGGATGCGCAAATTGGGCCGGAAGCGCATTTGTTTGAGCAGGCGGAGCTTCAGCAATTTCAGCTTCCGCTTCATTTGTAAGGTTGTTGATCCACTTGGTGGTTTCAGTACCGCTGCGGCTCTTCATTCCTTTCAGAATCATGTCGTTGATTCCGCTTCCTTTCTTTTTGGAATCACCACCAGATTGATTATTTGCCATTTTCTGCCGTCCTCAAATTGCTCGGATTTTCAGTCCTTTACATTTATTACCCGTCGCTGCAAAAATTGCCTCTCCAAAGCTTATTAATTAAGCATCAAGCTACTTTGATTTGACCGAAGCAGGAACGCTTCCTGCAAGACTACTGAAGAGCCGGTCCGGATTCATGTATTTTTTGATTGCCGCATTTACTTCTTCAAGACGGGCATTCTGGAGCATCGCAGGGTAGCGATCCATAAAATCAGGACCCAATCCAAGCATGGAGTATCTGGTCAGCGCTTCAGCCAACTTACTTGGCGTGCGCATCCTGTAAACGACGTATTCGCCGGACATGCGTTTTTTCTCCATTTCCAACTCTTCAGGACTGATTCCCTTTTTGACATAGTCGGAGACTATTTCATGAACCAGCTTGAGTGCCTTATTCGTATTATCAGGATTCACAGATAACTGAATCATCCAGGGCGCCCAGGGCTCGGCAACTTCGGAGAAGGATGAATTTACACCATAAGTCAAACCATATTTCTCACGAATCACAGCCAGACGAGAAGATATGGTGTCATGTCCCAGAGCCGAATTAGCCAGTTGCGCAGCACAAAAATCTTTGCTTTTAATACTGATGTCGGCCGGCACGGCCATGATGATATCGACATTTGCCTTATCAGGAATTTGACTTACGACAAGCTTCTTGGAAGCAGATTCACATTTGCAATCGGCAACTTGAATTTTTTCAATACTGCCTTTTTCCCAGTTAGCAAAATGCTTTTCCGCAAGCGCGAATCCTTGCTCGGGACTTATGTCTCCCACCAGGGCAAAAACAGCATTTGATGCATTGAAATGCTTCTTATGAAATTCTTGCAAATCCTCTACCTTAATTTGAGAAAGTTCGTCTATTTGCTCCTGAAAAGGGCGCTGGTGATAAACACAGCCGTTCTTATACAGTTCTTGCAGAGCTTTGTTCAGAGCCACTTCTCCGGTTTCGACCATCGCATCTTTCAACTGGGACTCTTTTTGTTTCTTGAGTTTTTCCAGCTCTTCGGCTTTGAAAGCCGGTTCGCGCAAAGATTCTGAAACTACTTCCAGGAATTTATCGAGATCTTCAGTAACAACTTCAGATTCGATTTCAGTCCAGAAAGTCTGAGTTTGAGGCTCAAAGGAAGACCCCATAGTTTCCATCAGGTCGGCCAATTGCTCTTTGCTCATAGCGCGAGAGCCTTTATTGAGCATTTCACCATGTAATTCGGGAAGCAGCGTTTTCTTCGGATCGCCACCATATTCGCCACCACGGAATTTGCCAGCCACAGCTACAATGCCGGATCCTTTCACTGGTAATACATAAACAGTCAGGCCGTTTGCCAGAACCTTCTTCTTGGTTTTGGAAGCTATAAGAGCCGCGCCGCTTTCTTTTACAGCAGAGACAAGCAGAGCCGGTTTCGCTGCGGCAATTAAAGTATTTCGAGGCTCCATCGCTATAGATTCAGGCTTTGCCGCTTCTTGAGGATCTTTCAATGACGGCAAAGCGGGTTCAATCAGTTGTGTATGACCGGCACTGGCAGATGAAGCATCTTTAGATGCTTTTTCCTTAGGCAAATAATAACCAACTGAGCGATTTGCTGCGGAAAAATATTTACGTGCGACACGCTCTACGTCTGCAGCCGTCACAGCTTTGATATTCTTTTCAAAATCAATGAGCCATTTCCAGTCGGCAGCGCCCTGAGCATCGGCAAGCTGCTGCGCAAAATTCATAGGATCATCTTGCTGCAATTTCAGCTTTTTCCAAACAGCTTTTTTGGCACGATCAAGCTCGGAGTCTGAGACGGGTTCTTTGCCCAGCAGGGCCAGTTCATCTTCAACGGCTTTTTCGAGTGTTTCCAGTTTTGTATTGCCGCTTGCTGATGCATATACCGTAAAAATTCCTGCATCCCGCATGGCATAGTTGTAAGCGTAGGCTTGCGATGCAAGTCCGCTGTCTACAAGTTTTTTGTAAAGACGGCTCGACTGCCTGTGTTGATCCCCCAGAATAGAAGAAAGCACTTCAAGCGGATATGTATCCTTATTCTGTGCACTAGGAATGTGATAGCCAAGAAGAATCTTCGGCATTTCGTCGCCACGCTGAACAACGAAACGTCGCTCACCTTCTTGAGGCGGCTCTACTGTATAAACTTTCGGAAAGGGCTTGGGAGAAGCCGGAACTTTCGCAAAATATTTCTCAATTTGCTTCAATGCTTCAGGCGTCTTGAAGTCGCCCATTACCAGTAAGGTCGCGTTGTTTGGATAATAGAAGTCATTGTAAAACTGCCTGAGTCGCTCAATCGGCACACCCTCAACATCAGAGCGCCATCCGATCACGGGATGATGATATGGGTGTTCGCGAAAGGCGGTTGCGAACAATTGTGTGTCTAAAATATTAGCAGCCGAATTTTCGCCGCGCTCCAGTTCATTTCGCACCACAGTCATTTCAGACTGCCGATCTGTATTGCGCAAAAGAGCATGACGCATGCGATCTGCTTCAAGCTCAAGACAAATAGCCAGATCTTTGGATGGCACAATCTCAAAATAATTTGTACGGTCATAAGAAGTGGTGGCATTGTTTACACCGCCAACCGGCTTGAGTAAATCATCAAGCCCGGTGCCCTTGAGCGGATCATGCTTCTGCGTGCCTTTGAACATCATATGTTCAAGGAAATGAGTTGAACCGGTGTAACCTACAGCTTCGTTACGTGAGCCGACTTTGTAGACAACCATCACCGTGACAACCGGAGCGCTGTGTTTTTCCTGCAATAGAATGGTCAAGCCGTTGGAATTCAAGCGATATTCTTTCAAGCCGCTTGAAGCATCCTCTTTCACAAACTTGAAAGCAGCCTGTGCAGGCGTCGCCGCAGCATAAACCATGCCGCTCTTTGTCAGAGGCGGCGAAATAAAAAATGAAAGCGCCAGCGCCGTTTGTAGGACCTTCTTGCTGAAAGAGGTTGCCATTAGAACGTGTCCCCCGTCATGATGAAATGCAAGGGTCGATTCTAGCAGAGTCAGCCAGATATCAGGAACGCCAGAACTCGCCCAGAATATTTTTCCAGGCTTTACGGAAGTGATTCCAGGCCATTTCTTTAGCCTGAGCCGGGCCTAGAGAGCGTTTAATTGTCTGGCGACCGCCGCTTCGTTTGTGTTGATGGATATAGAGTTCATCGGCAAATATTTCGTAATCATAAACACTGCGCCACTGACCGTTATTCAGCATTTGCAAGGATACACGCAAGCCCTGTTGGTCACCGGAAAGCATCCGACTTTCAACAACCTGCACATATTGATCAAGAAGCTCCGGTTCAAGCCGAGCTTCAAAAAGCGAGTCACTTTCGCCAAATCCAATTTCCACTTTCGAATACTCGGCATCCGGAATCGGATGTTGCACTCCTGAAGGCATTTCTGCTGCAAGCGAGTCAGCTGAATCCCTCAAGCCGCTATCTCCAGGATTGAAATTCATAGTCGCATTCGCATCAGTCAATTCAACTTCCTGCAGTTCAGCTTGAACAAATTGCTCATCTATTTGCTCGGGACAAGCCGGATCAATTTCAATTCCCTGCCTTTCGCTACTAAATTCTTTTTCTTCTTTGGAACGCTTAAATTCCTGAATTTCCTCGGCACTGGGAAGCAATATTTGCTGTCCTTTTCTCAGATGGGTAAGCGGCTCGCCCCTGCTATCAGTGTCTGTAGAAAGCTCGTTTTTCTGAGCAATCAAGCGCCAGTAACTTGGATCGCCGTAGAGTTTTTGAGAAATGCTTCTGAGTTGCTGCCCGAGCTTTACAGTATAGCGTTGCTCGTCCGGCTTTGAAGGAAGCCCCAGAGCATTGCTGACATTTTCCTTGCGTTCTTCCTGCGAAAGCGCATCCTTTTCTTTTCCGGAAAAAGATCTTCGGCTGCTCGGCTTATCGTCTTCAAGCTTATCTATGAACTTATGCGCAGCAGCCATTCCTGCCTGCCAGGCAGCCATTTCTTCTTCTGGCGAGGCAAATGGGATTTTGTCAAAATTCAAATGTGAATAAGATCGGGTCGAAGCTTTGAATTCATTTATATATTGCTGGTTAGGAATAACGATTTTTTGACCGGGAAAAACGCGGGCATATTTCTTGCCTTTGTATTCTTGCACTTGAATTTTGCCGTCATTTCGAGCATAGATATGCTCAGCAGTAGGACCGGAGAATTTGTTGGAAATTGAATAAAGCGTATCGTTTTCTTGAACAGTATAATTGATTTCAGGATCTTGTTTTTTCTTTCGCTCTTCTTCTTTGCGCTTTTCCTCTTCTTCCAGACGTCTCTGTTTATCTTCTTCTTCCAGTTTCCGTCGCCGTTCTTCTTCAAGCTTGCGATCTTGCTCCTCTTTTTCCAGTCGTTCTTTTTGAATCAACATACTGTTGCGCAAGTCATCCTCTTCTTTTTTGCGCCGGGATATGCTTTCTTCATTTTCTTGCTCTGGAGATTTTAGTGTTTTATTTTCAGCCGAAATGATGCCGTCGCTCTTACCCTGCAAGATCTCATTTGCGCTCAGGACTCTTTGACTTGCTATATCTTCCGCTCTGGCCGCTACCCTGTCGGCAGGCAAAATTCCCTGCTCCAGATTCTTGCCGATAGCGGCAATATCTTTTGCGCTTTCAAGTTGCCGGCCCGAGACTGTTCGTGATTCATCTCTTTGTGCAAGCTCTCTGCCCGGCAAGTTATCCTTCTGTCCTAGATCCTTTTGCTGAGAAAGAGCATTTTCTTTGAGCTGCATGGCGGCGGGCAGTTCTCTTGCAGCATCTTTCGACTGAGTGAAAAAGTCTTTACTTTGAGCAGCGGCATTAGTCATTCCGTCCATTCGCCCGAGTGCGGAGCTGCGCTCGGTGATAGTGCTGAGCAAGTCTTTATCGCGAAGTCTGCTCAGCAAGTTTTGCATAACCTGCTCAAGATCTTTTCCAGCCAATCTAAAGTCGGCACTTGCCCTTTCGCCGCTCGGGCTGCGCCCCAATGACTCGGAAAGACTGTGAGCATCCCTGCCGCCTTTCAGTTCAAGAAGCAAAGCTTTTGTTTGCTCGCCGCTTGGAATTTTATCTAGTCCGCGACTGCTGCTTCCCAAGAGATCAAGTAAGCGAGCAACTGAGCGATCTGAATCTCGCCCTGCATTTGGAAACATATTATCGAGAATTTTCGCAATATTCTGCTGTGAGCGCGGATCAAGATCTCCAATGCGAAAAGCAGCTTTACTCGGATCACTCAGAAAAGCATGCAAGCTATTCAAATCAGCCGGTTTAGCAGCCTTGAAAAGATCAAGCAAAGCCGCTTCCTGTTTGTTGCCCGCTACTAAGCGACCTTCTTGAAAGCGGCTGAGTATTTCGGAAAGATTAGCTCTTCCTTCGGCAAAAGGAGTATTTTTAATTGCTTGTAACTGCTGAGCCAGCCTTGCATCAATTTGAGCCGCGACTGCCGCGTCTGCCGGTCGCTGCCCCCTCGGCAACTCAGCAGCAGCGCGGACTTCAGCTCCGACTTTGCCATCCTGCCCTTTTGGAAGCTGCAAATCAACACGACCTTCAAACCGTGAAGCTTGCGGACCGGCAGGATTACTCTGCGCTTTTTCAATCAAATCGTTGCGGCGTTGCAGGTCCATATTGCGAAATTCAACTGTGCCTTGCAGCGGCGGACGGTCCTGGTTTTGAGGAGCTTTTCCAGGCTGCTCGACAGGCCGCGAAATCCCTGCATCGCCGGTTTTAACAACGCCTGCCTGATCGCCGGCGTTCATGCTTTGAGCCTTTGCCTCGCGCCATTCTTTCCGTTGTTCAGGAGTCATATTACGCCAGGCCTCAGCTTCCATTTTATGCTGCTGACGCTGCTGTTCGACAGAGGCACTTTGCACGGGCGGATGCACGGCTGCTAGTTCCACCGGCTTTTGCACGGCATTCAGATCTGTTGTCGCCGGACTGACTATGGCTTTGCCGTCACCCGGATTTGCCGGAACTGCATCCGGTGCTTTCGGTCCTCTAGGTGCTCCGTGATCAGGCGGCGGAGCGAAAGTTTGCTGGTGATTATCTCGTACTGGCGGCAAGGCTGCTTCCGCAGGTCGGCCGGTTGGAGCAGCTGGAGCATCTTGAGCTTTGGGAGGGGGCGCAGCATCGCTGGCAAGCAAGCGTCCGCCTCCACCTATGGTCAGAGGCTTGCCACCGTCAGTGGGTGTGAGCGTGTTGTGATTCTTGACGAACTCCTGAAAGCCCTGCCCATCAGGGCGAGGAATATAAGTAGTGGTAACTCCCGACTTTTTGTCGAAAGAATCAAAGCCCATTACGGACTTACCATCAGGAGTCTTGTAAATTTGAGCCTGAACCGCGCCTGTGACATGAGTATTTTCACTGAACTGCTTTAACGCTTCCTGCCGTTCTGATGGAGACTTGGGCATTTCCATAATCTTGCGCCCGAGGTCCGAAGGAGGCTTGCCGTCAACCGGCGCGTCGGCTGCATCATTTGGTCTGATCTTGTTTCCTACCGAGTCCTCAATAGGACGCCCCTGAGCATCGAGTTTTACCTCCTGCTTCTTACTCATATCTCCGGGTCGTTCAGCACCTGCCATTCTCTAGTCTCCTTCGATCCAGCCTGAGGCTCGAATAGCCCAGTTATTCCCATTTGCCTTACGATTAAAGCGTTACAGGCAGCAGCGCCGTCCAAGAGTATGGGGACGATTTCAGTTCATCCTTGCTCCTGCTTATTATCTAGGCGGAAAAGCTGCAACTTAGCCGTCTTAAGCCGAGAATTAATCTAAGACCTTCAAAAACTGAAAATCCGAAAAAACGAGTTTCCTCGTCAGGAAACTCGTCAGCAGACCCATCTTCGCCAGATTAAGGGCAGAACTCAGGCCATTGAGGCCATTTTCCGATGCTCAATTAAGATGGAGTCTTTGCGTTTAATAGTCCGCTGGGCTCGTGCTGAAATATATGGATTATCGTCATGCAGCAACTCTTGCAAAACCTGATTGGCAATACCATGATTTTCAGCCAGACTGAAGCGCACATCAAGACTTTCATCTTTTGCAAGCTTCAACAATACTTCGATCGGCGTATTTTTATTTTCGGCAACTGCGATTCTTACCTCAGACTCAATATGCTCGGACAGTGCAGTCAGGGTGAATGGAGCAGTGTTAGGATTCTCCGCAACTCTAGTTAAGATTTGCGGCTCATCGACCAGCTTGGACAAGAAATCCAGCACCGCCGACGGTGTTTCAGGATAACAGGCTATCTTCCATCGCAGTGTAAGAGTGTGCGAATGTTTCAACTCGCTTATATCGCAAAGTTCCATAAGACTACCCCATAATCTCTGGCGAAGAATCTTTTCTATATGATCAGGCCAAAGCCAGCGCAAATAAAATGCGAACTCACTAACCTCTTCGGTCTCACATTTTAATTGATACATCTTTCACACCCTCGCCGCAGAAACGCGGAGCCAAGCCAACCCACTTCCCGTAAGAACCTGCCACCCATTGAAATCACTAAGATTTCGTATGCTTCCACCAATATCACTCGCAATTTGTGAAAACTGAGTGAATATAATTTCTTTGTTTTAACTTTCGCAGAACAATTAATAAAACTCTTTTTTTTTCATACAGACTGATACCGTTATTGGTGGCAGCTTTCAAGAATTGTTTTTCACTCCGTTTTCACCTTCGACATATCATACTAGGCTAAGAGAACCGGGATGCATGCATAGTTCTAAGAGCCTTTCATCCCTCAGTCTAAGAAACGCAAGATCGAAGGAGGAACGAAGTCGTGGATAGAGTCATAGAAATTCCAAACGTGATCGATTTCCTGAAACATCAAAACTATATTGCTATCCATTCAAAGGACGGCATATTTCCTCTGGATGGTTCCGACTGGGCAAGGCTCGTATCCATGCGCTTGCACCCCAGTCATAGAGAGCTTGAATGCGAGAAAAAATTAGATTTCTGGCTGCGCTTGCATTCAGATGAATCACCATTGCCCCACGAACGCAAAGTATGCCAGAAAGGACTAAACCACTGGTTTCTAATTGGAAATGAACAATACAATTTAGATTTGCGATATACAACCGAAAGCCATATAGATGATCCTGTTTGGAAGCACATAATCTCACAAATGGGGCAACAGCAACTAACTATCGATAGCAATGGTCATCTCAAACAGATGGATGAAAAATGGACCAGCGAGAACAACGCTTATTGGAGTTCTGCTGACACTGAAGGAACGGAGGGAAACATGATCAGCTATCGCCGCCCTAAAGGAATTACAAAACAAGCTTGATACAAAAAAGCGGCCGCACGGAAATCTTGAGATTGGGGCTGGCGAATCAAGGAAGGGAGGCCTTATGAATCGAGTTAATAGTGGTATGACAATAGCAGAAACGGTAGCTTTCATGTCCGTAATGCTTCCGATTCTTATGGCTGTTATTCTAGTTTTAGCAGAGCTAAGCCATGTCTACGTCATCAGGCAAGGTCTTCTGCATGCAGCCAGACAAGCGGCACGCAGCATGGTAGCCATATACGACGAAAGTCCCATAATTGCGAAAAACCGCAGCATACAGGATTCACTTGTATATAGTCATGTCAAAATCAAGGACATCGTAAATTCATCAAATCAATTTGATTTCGCATCCTTCGATCAAAGTTCCACCCCAGCAAAAGTAACAGTCAAAGTTCAATATACGAGCGGTCAAAACGGACTTGCTAAGTTTCCGATTTTCGACCCACTCAATCTTGGTTCATATCAAATGAGCGAAACCGCCACATACGCAGTTTATTGAGTGCGCAAAGCATAAGAGGAGTCAAGATAATGAAAATACGAAATATAAGCTGGAGGCTTCTGCGATCCCGAAACTTCCGAAAGCAGAATGGCAGCGTCGGCATACTGATCCCCGGCACGATATTGCTGATGGTGCTTGGAACAGGAGCCCTGGCCGGGGATATTGCGCACAATACAATGGTGAGAGCCGAACTTCAGAACGCCTGTGATGCCGGAGCCTTAGCAGGCGCCTCTGCGATGATCAGCAGCAGCACCATATCTCAGGCGGCAAACTACGCAAAAACGACTTGTGCCGCCAACAAAGCCGACGGTGAATCTGTCAGTTCTCAGTCCCCGAATACAAGCGTGACGGTGCGTGTAAACACAAAAGTAGCTGGCGAAATGGGAGAATGTCAGGTTAGCGCCAGTCATCAAATTCAAAACTGGTTGGCAAAGATCTTTGAACATGGCACAGACACAATCACAGTCACTTCAACTGCGGCCTGCTCCGCGACCATAAGTGAAGTGGCAGCAAACTCGCTCTTTCCCCTTGCGGTCAGTATCGACGCCATTCCGCAAGACAAGAATGGAAGCGGTAAATCACTGGAAACTCTCAAACTTGGAGACATCTTTCAGATATATATCAATTCCCAACAAGTGAAAAACGGCGGCTTCACCTCTATGGGAGTAAAAAACACGAACGCTAACTGGCTTAATCAAGCCATGGATCAGGCTCTCGGCCTTAAGTCACCTGAGCCTAACTTCATTCCGTCAGTAAAAATTGGCGATCCTATTTATCTGGACAATGGCGTTAGTGGTCAAAAAACTCTGGCATCGGACCCTCGACTGAGCGCGCTAAAAGACCGCAACCTGGCTCTGCCTGTTGTGGAGGGAACACCGCCCTTCAACCAATCAAGACCAATCATCGGCTGGGTAGTTGTAAGAATTCAAAATGTCTCACTCAATAAAAGCGGCGGCGAAGTTGAAACGCTTACAGGAACAATAGTCAAAACACCAATTCGGGGAGCAAAAGGCAGCATTCCTGATACGGGAGACCCTAATGCAAACACGACTTTACAATCGATTTCTCCCGGCAGCGTTCGCTTGATACCAAATGCAAGTTTTGCAGGTTAGAAACTATGAAAAGCAACATTAGAAAACTTATTGAGCGTAGCTCAATACGGAAACGAAACGGTGCATTGATTATGGAATTAGCGGCATCCCTGCTTTTCGTTTTACCGCTTGTACTTGTTTTACTTTTTGCAGCACTGGAACTTACAGACGCGTATTTGATCGGCTCTGTACTTGATCAATCTGCATTAACCGCCGCAAGAGACCTCGCAATAGCTTATCCGGGCGAGCCGACAGTCGCAGGAAGCAGAATTGCACAGAACGTGCTAGCTTACGACAATATTCGCATAAGCGGGGTAATCGCCTCCTCCGCTCAATTCGATGACGCAGTTTTCGATAAATCGGCAGACCCACCGACTGTTACAGTCACGGTTCACTACAGCGGCGGGAAATACGGTCTGTCACCGTTTCCTGTCGGTATCCCTGGTCTGGACAAACAATTTGCTTTATCTGGACACTCTGTTTATAGAATCGAAGAGAACTAAAATCAAGACGCTTGCGATTGATTCGTCTTTCCGTTCTCGACTTTTTCGTCTACCTGCTTACTATCGGCTGAAGCGCCCGGCAATTCAGCTTTTTCTTTTCCAAAGTCACCAAGAACCGATTTGAGCGGACAAAACTTGACGAAAAGACAGCCCGTGCAATGCACGGCTTTAGCGATAGGACAAATTACCATTATCAATCCCTCTTTTTAAAAGTCCCTTTTCTGCCTAGTGAGACGCACACCACACCCATGGATAAAGAGCGCTTTTGCGCTTTCTATAGCGTTTCAATTCAGAAAGAATTTCCTCAGTCAAGAATCCCGAACGAAGATCTGCCAGCTTGCGCCAGATTCGTGGCTTAAATTGAAAGCAAACGATTCCAATTGTGCTGCAAGGCACAAAAAGCAGCCAGGCAGCAGAGATAAACTCAGACGCATCCTTGTCGTCTTCCAGCAAAGTCAGTTCCGGATTGCATCTTTCAAGACAATCCGCAAGTAATAAGCGCCCGTCGAGCGATAAAGCATTCAAAGTAGCTAAGCTCAACTCAGCTGAGCTCTTCTCCTCAGCAAAAGCTCCAGTAAATTGACGCAAGCTCAGAAAAATGCGAGCAATAAAGTTTGGCATTTTCTGCAATTCGGTGTTCATAACTAAGACCTCCAGATCACCGGAAAGGGTGCCGGACCTAGAATTTTGCTAACTGCTAAAGCCACTCGTTCTAGCAGACCCGGTCTTTTGTTCGAGCATAATTGGTCGGGCCATGCTAAAAAAATCTTCTTACGCGGAGCAAGTGAGATCGCCGTTTCATCTTTAGAAAAGACTAGAGCCGAACTAATAACATTCATATTTCCTCGCATATTTGCCTGAGGATTTATGAGTATTCAACAATTGTGAAATCTCTGTTCGGAAAAATCCAGAAATCCCGAACATACTTCGATTATGACACAAGATCGAAGTTCACGCTTGGAAAAGATATCGCTCGTCAATTGAATGACGAGCGATACAGCTGCGTGTTCGAGAAAACTTTCTTCGTTTCAGACGTTTCTTAATAGATTGCATCTCCTGGTTTTTCCGCAATTCCAGTCCCTGTCCTTAGTTCCGGCCCATAATAGGGTCCCTTGTATCGGTCTGAAATCAGACTGAGTATGGCTGCAGTTTTCTTGACCTCAGTCAGCGTTTTTGAATAGTGGAGGTCGTTTGATTGCCTGAGCTGTTTGAGCAACGGATGACTCATTAAAGCATTGAGAATCGAAAATTCATCACTTACAAGCTCAAAATTAGCGACCTTTTGCACATGGATATTTCTTCTAGCCATGCCATCGGCATAGACTCTTGCAATCGATGTAGATTCGGTCCGGCTGACTGCGATTTCTTTGCCGGGACTGAGATCGAGTTGGTTCTTACCGACAACAACCTTGACGTCACCAATATTGTGATCGCTTAGATCTCGAACTCTTGAGAGAAGATAACTATCGGTCATAAGCAAAATTGCTCCAGGCTTGGCATAAACAGACATAAATGCCGTATCGACTCTGATTGCATTTTTGTTGTGAATGAGGGCATTTCCTCCGCTGAGCCGATAATGGTTAGGAGCAATCTCTTTTAGATCTGTTCCCGCCGAACTGACAAGCTCTTTTGGCAGAATCGGTGGATTGGTTATATATGAGATTGGTACGAGCGAAGCAGCGTCAGAAGAGCGGCCAGGTTCAGAATGCGACCCCGAAATACGCAATACACCTTTTCGACGTTGAAAGGCTAAGTTATTTGCCCGGCCCTGAGGCAAGATTGCACCTTCCCCAGTTTTTGCAAGCGCAGCAGGCTCATTTGTAACCTTGTTCGTAAGATAATTTCTAAATGCACATTCACGACATTGCAAAAATGCAAGTTTCGGCAAATATTCAGGCAAGTCCACGGCGGCTTTCAGTACATACACAGGTGCCTTGCCCTCAGCCGAAGCGGAGGCTTCGCTGCCCTGAGCAGCCGCCGGCAAAACAGTCTGAGATACATTACCGATAAGCAACTGCTCGCCCGGTTTTAGATGATAATTTTGCTTGCCTACACTAACATCAACTCCAGCGGCAGCTGCATCGCTTAGGGACGTCACGGTCATCAGTTCGCCCTCTTTGCTGCTTACAACAGCGACGGCATTTGCTTGCAAATGAACCTCGTTGCCTCCAGATTGCACGGTAAGTGCATCGGCACCGGCTTTTACAAGACTCTGCCCACCTGACATAGCGACGGCATGAGGTCCACTTAGCGCCATTTTAGTTCCTTCAGTCATTTGCAGATAACTATCGGGAGCGCTAACAAGAAAGTAACTCGTACACTGATTCAAGCCCTGTGTAACGTTGGGGAGTTGAAACTCTCCTTGAAAATTGCGTCCCGAAGCGGCAATCGCATTTGGACTTGTCAAAGCCGCCTGTGCAGGAGGAAGAGGAGGAGGCGGCGGTGGTGGTGGAGGTGGCGGCGGGGCTGGAGGGCAAACTGATGGCACCGGCGGTGCCGGGCAATCCGGCGCAGTTGGAGCAAGCGGGGGGCTCGGTTGCTGACAAACTACGACCGGTGCCTGGCAATCCGGTCTTGAGGGCAGCTCA
>JAIEPM010000143.1 GCA_019748395.1 Candidatus Obscuribacterales bacterium | reverse complement strand
ACCAGCTAGAGAGCTGCTTTTAAAACGAATGTCATGAGCCCGTTGGGTTTTTTACCAACATCCTTACCGCCGGTCAAGACCACTGCACTCGACAATTTCCGTAACCGTTACCGGACCATTACGGAGGCATTCAAGAATCGCTAATCGGGACGTGTCGGAAAACCCGCGAAACAGCTTTGCTTTTATGGCGACTGGATTTAATTGCATCGATTAGACCTCTTGCCGATCTTACATCATCATATCAGTATCTAGTGATATGACGCAATGCAATCAGATCTCTATACACCTAGGTTGAGTGGATTTTCCCGTTATGCGCAAGCAGACGCAACGAGTTTGCCACCACCAATAGTGTGCTGCCTTCATGGAAGAGAATTGCCCAACCGATTGTAGTCATTCCTAGAACGGCAGCTCCAGCCAATCCCAGTATGGTGGCAATAGAGATAGCCAAGTTCTGGAGGACAACACCACGAGTTGCCCGACCGAGGCTGATAGCGAATGGCAGTTTGCTTAAATCGTCACCCATAAGAGCGACATCAGCGGTTTCTAAAGCAACATCTGTCGAGGCTCCTCCCATAGCTATACCAACACTGGCAGCGGCAAGCGCCGGAGCGTCATTAACACCATCTCCCACCATGGCCACAACACGGTCAGATGCTAACTGCTGCAAGGCTTGCACCTTCTCTTCGGGCATAAGTCCTGCTTTGACCTCGTCTATGCCAAGATCGTGGGCTAACTTATTTGCTACACGAATGTTGTCACCCGATAGAAGAAAGATTTGCTTGATACCGATTTTGTGTAGCTCTTCAAGAGTCCGTCTGGCATTTGATCGAGGCGTATCCGCTAGGGCAATGATTGAGGCAATTTCGCCATCGGCGGCGACCAGAATGCTGGTTTTTCCTTCTTCCTCGAATGCCTGAAGCTTGTTGCTCACGTTCTCGGACAAGGATATTTCTTGAGCCTTCATCAACTTTCTATTACCAACCAGAACGCTTCGACCGGCTACAGTAGCGATAAGTCCTTGCCCCGTGACCGCGTCGAGTTTTTCAGGCTCTGGTATTTGGTTACCTCGGGAACTTGCAGCAGCAACAACAGCCGCTGCAAGCGGGTGACCGGAGCGGCTTTCGCAGGACGCAGCTAGTGAAAGCAATTCATCCTCCGGCACTTTGCCAGTAATAACAATATCGGTGACTTCTGGCTTGCCGTGAGTCAGTGTGCCAGTTTTGTCAAAGGCTATAGCTTTGACTTTGCCGAGCGTCTCCAAATGGATACCGCCCTTTATCAATAAGCCATTACGAGCGGCTTGACCAATGCCACAAAGCATTGCAGAAGGTGGACCCAAAGCAAGCGCACAAGGAGACACGGCCACAAGAAAGGTCATAGCTCTCAAGAACGCTATCCGGATTGGTATTCCAAAGATCGGTGGCAATGCAATCAGCAATAGATCAATTACCAGCACTGTTGGCACAAACCAGGCGGTAAATTTCTCGGTAATTTGTTGAGTCTTTGTTTTCTGTGTTTGTGATTCCTCCACCAACTGCATTACACGAGCTAACGTATTGTCCTTAGCAAGTTTGGTCACCTGCACCTGAAGTGCACCATTACCGTTTACGGAACCAGCAAAGACCTGATCGCCGGGGGATTTCTCAACAGGCATGCTTTCGCCCGTTATTGGTGATTGGTCAATGGCTGATGAGCCGGTTGCAATTGTGCCGTCCACGGGTAAGCGGACACCTGGTCGGACTATTACTAACTCGTCTATTTTGACTTCATCGACAGGAACCTCAACTTCGTTGCCATCACGTATGACAGTAGCGGTCTTGGGAGTGAGCTTGCCAAGCTTACTTACCGCATCACGCGCTTTATCCAGCGCCAGCTCCTCAAGGGCATGCCCTAAGCTAAACAGGAAGAGCAGAACACCACCTTCAATTAACTCCCCCAGGATGGCAGCCCCGGCTGCGGCTAATATCATGAGCAAATCAGTATCAAATTGGCGCTCTTTGACCGAGTGGAGAGCATGGCGGGCAATATCGTAACCACCCCAAAAGTAGGCAATTGCAAAAAGGGCGTTCGTGGACAGAACCGGGAAACCGAGCGATGGCGAAACCCAGGCGAAAGCAAGTGTGATTCCACAAATTGCCGCAAAGATCAATTCCCGGCGGTCACTGTAGAATGCGGAGATGCCGGTTTTCGTTACTTCATAGCCAAGCCCTTTAATTCGGCTTTTGATATCAGCCTCGGAAACCTTGGCAGTATCGTATTCAACTTTCAGCGTGGCTGAAACATAGCTGACCGAGGCATCTAAGATGCCGTCAAGGCGTTTTATGCCGTGTTCGATGACCTTCGTACAGTCGGAGCAATCCATCCCTATAATCGGGAACATCTGGTGCTGGTAGCGCTGCGAGAT
The DNA here is from genome assembly GCA_019748395.1 of Candidatus Obscuribacterales bacterium. Lineage (GTDB taxonomy): Bacteria > Cyanobacteriota > Vampirovibrionia > Obscuribacterales > Obscuribacteraceae > JAIEPM01. The sequence continues at coordinate 17,001 of JAIEPM010000143.1, read as the reverse complement.
CGTAGCGCCGGTCCGTTTTGCCAACCGCTTCAGATTGGCCAGCGTAAGAAGGCTGGAATCGTAGTGAAGGCAAAGGAGAGGTTTTGTATCGGTTCCCTGAACGTGCGCGTGGGTGATACCGCGTGTTGCGCGCAGTTCCTGCTCCAAGCGCTCTATACATTTGTCTCGTTCATCCGCGATATGCGGCAAAAGAAGTTCAAGGTCTAGTTTTAGTTTTTGCTCGTCTGTTGTGGTTTGCATGTTCTTAGTTGTGGCCGCTTAGAGTATGGGTACTGTTGTTCTTACTGCATGAGACCTATAACGGGTGCCCAATAGCTTGCTCTAGATCGGTCAGAGCCTGCTGGTAGCCACGCACAGCATCTAAATAAGAGGCTTTGGTTTGAACATTGGTCTGCTGTACTGCCAGTGTTGTTGTGATGTCGTTTTGACCGACTTCGTAACCACGTCTTGCCATTCTTGCTACTTTGTCGGAAGCGATGAGAATCTTGTTTTGGAAGGAAGCAACTCTTTCTCTGGCAGCTACAAGCTGTTGATAGGCAGAGATGACTTCTTCTGTGATGACATTCTTTGTTGCTTCCAATTCTCTTTTCAATTGGAGGCCCTTGGCACGTAGTCGGGCGCGATCACCTTGTTGAAAATTGAAGACCGGAATTTCTTGAGTCACGCCAATGAAATATCCACGCGTGGCAGGACCCTCCGGTGGATTACCCGAATAGGAACTACCGACGTTCAATTGAGTATTCGGAAGAATGTTAGCCAGAGCAGAGCGCATATTAGCGTCATTGACTGCAATGCTCTGCCTGACGACTTTTATGTCCAACCGACTACTAAGAGCATCCGAAATGAGAGCATCAAGACTGGGCATCTGTTTGCTGAAATCAGGCAGTAGTTCGTTTACTTCAGCCTGAAGCTGAAAAGCGGGCAGTTTCTGAACCTGGACGGTGTTTTTATAATCCCGCCCCATAAGAACACTCAATCGTTGTTTTGCTTGCTCGAGTCTTTTCTTGCTTTGGCTGAGATCCGCCTCAGCCTGGTAAGCGGCTAATTCCGAGCGATTAACATCAAAAGCAGCGACATCATCTGCTGCGAAGCGGCGCTGCGCTACAGTCAGCAGATCCGATGAAAGCTTATACAACTCGTCAAATGTCTCTACCGTCTCAGTGGCCATCACCACATCGAGATATCCGCGCCTGACAGTGCTGCGCAACTGCCATAAACTACGTTGTATTTCAAAGTCAGTTTGTCTTATCTGCGATTTTGCCAAAAGAAGTCTAAATGCCAGCTTCCACGGAGGCTCAATGGGAATTGATGCACCTACTTGTCGGGCGAGTTGTGCTGTATCGTTAAGGAAGAAGAGTGACGGATTCGGCAATGTAAGCGCCTGCGCATAGGCAGCTTTAGATATGCCAAGTTCTGCGCGCATACTTGCCGCTCGTGGACTATTGATTAAAGATTCATCAAAGACCGCTGACAATGGTATTGCAGGGCCGATCTGTGGATCTGTTTGCTGGCCTTGCTGGGGCAAATTCATGATGCTTGGATCGACAGAAGCTGCCTGGCAACTATTGCTTTGAGCCAGCATAACTACGGCTACGCTTAAGTAGCAAAAGGATTTCCTTTTGATAATCGACCTGCAAATCATTTGAGCGAACTCCGGTTATTAACTGACTTGCTGTTGTTTTCTTGTCCGTCTCGACCTTCCAGTCGTTTGGCGGTCTTTTCAAACCAAATGTAGAGATTCGGCAGAAGTAACAAAGTCAAAATGCTGGAAGTGATCAAGCCTCCAATGACAACTGTCGCCAAGGGACGTTGGACTTCGGCGCCGGCAGAACTAGAGAAAGCCATTGGGAAGAAGCCGAGGCTAGCAACAAGGGCCGTCATCAATACCGGGCGCAGCCTGGTCAGGGCTCCCTCGAAAACAGCGGCTTCAGTATCCATGTGCTCCTTCAAGCTATTGATGTAGCTGACCATAACAACGCCGTTTAGTACCGCTACTCCCGAAAGAGCAATGAAGCCGACTCCGGCTGATATCGAGAACGGCATGCCTCTTATGGCCAGAGCAAACACTCCGCCGACTACAGCAAATGGAATACCGGTGTAGATAAGTAACGCTTGGCTTACCGAGCCAAAAGTCATGAACAGGAGTATGAAGATTAAAAGAAGAGCGATCGGGACGACTATTGAGAGCATGTGTGTCGCACGTTGCAAGTTCTCGAATTGCCCGCCCCAGGTTATGTAATATCCTTCCGGCAGCTTTATTTCTTTCTCAATCGCGGCTTGGGCGTCTTTGACAAAGCTCCCAATATCGCGCCCACGGACATTCAATTCGACGACTATGCGGCGCCTTCTGTCTTCGCGCGAAATCTGAGCTGGACCTTCTATCACAGAAATTTTGGCCAAGCTGGACAATGGAATGAGCGCAGCCGATCCTCCAGCTACCAGAGGCGGTGCTGATACCAGAAGGTTGCGAATCGACTCGACATCCTGTCCGCTGGATTGTTTGAGCCGGACTATTAGGTCGAATCGCTGTTCGCCCTCATAAATGATGCCAGCGGGTTGCCCAGCAATTATTGATTTGGCAACATTGTTCACATCATCAACGTTGATACCGTAACGAGCAATGGCATTTCTGTCTGCCTCTATCATTAGTTGGGGCAGTCCGGCTGTTTGTTCAACCTTCACATCTTCAGCACCGGGGACTTTACTAACGACGCGACTGATTTTTTCAGCGGTTTGGCGCAATGTATCTAGATCATCACCAAACACTTTGACTGCTATATCTGAACGGACGCCGGCTATTAGCTCTGCTGTCCTCAACTCAATGGGCTGTGAAAAACTGAATAGCGCTTGGGGTACTTTTTCTTCAAGAGCCTTGGACATTTTTTCGATTAATTCCTCTCGGGTCTTAGCCGATGTCCATTTATCGATAGGCTTCAATTCGACGTAGATGTCTCCTGTATCTACGCTCATCGGATCAGTGGCAACCTCGGCGCGTCCAATCTTCGACACGACTTTAGTCACTTCTGGGAATGACATCAGAACGCGTTCTGCCTGAGTACCGGTGGCTATGGATTGACTTAGAGACACGCTCGGTAACTGCTGCATCTGGAGGGCGAACGCTCCTTCATCAAGGCGTGGTATGAATTCGGAGCCGAGCATAGGGAAGGTGATTGCACTAAAAATCAACAAGCTAAGTGCTATAGCAAACGTCTGAACCCGGTACACTGACGCCAATTCCAACGCCCGTTTGTATAGCGGCTTAACGAGTCTCAATAACCAACTCTCCTTCTCGCTTACAGGACCAGTAAGAATTAGGGTGAGTACGGCCGGCACGTAAGTCAGAGACAAGAGCAAAGAGCCGGCAAGAGCAAACACTATAGTCATTGACATGGGCTTGAACATCTTGCCCTCGATGCCGCTTAGACTGAAGATTGGCAGATAAACAATGGCGATAATTGCCACAGCAAAAACTACAGGACGGCCAACTTCTAAACAGGCTTGTAAAATTGTGGTCTTTGAGTCTTCATCAAGCCGCTCATGCTGCGCTTCTGACAACCGTCGCACTGTGTTCTCGACCATTACTACCGCACCGTCTACAATTAGTCCGAAATCAAGCGCACCGAGGCTCATTAGATTGCCCGAGACTTTGAAGATGTTCATACAAATTGCTGCAAATAGCATAGATAGTGGTATGACGCTTGCAACAAGAAGAGCGCCGCGCCAGTTACCAAGCACCACCAGCAATACCACTATGACCAGGACCGCACCCTCGATAAGATTGGATTCCACGGTATGTATTGTGCGGTCCACCAGTTTCGAACGGTCATAGAACGGTACTAGCTCTATACCTGCTGGTAATGTCTTCTTTACTTGGGCGACTCGCTCTTTGACGCGTTCAACAACAGCGCGAGAATTTTCACCTTTTAACATCATGATGATGCCGGCAACGATTTCTCCTTTGCCATCGGCTAACACTGCACCCTGTCGAACTTGTGAGCCTATTACCACTTCAGCAACATCTCTCAAGAATATGGGCACACCTTCTTTTCCTGTTTTAACAACGATATTACCGATTTGATTAGTAGTCTGTGCTAAACCAATTCCGCGCAAGACGTATTGCTCGCCCTGGTGCTCTATATAAGCGCCACCAACGTTTTCATTGTTAGCAACAACTGCGGTCAGAATGTCTCGCAATGTAATGTCATAAGATTGCAGCTTGGTCGGATCAACTCTCACTTGGTACTGCTTCTTTTCTCCGCCATAACTATTTACTTCGGCTACACCCGGAGTGCCCATAACCTGACGCCGGACGACCCAGTCCTGAATGGTCCTAAGTGCAATCGGATCTCTAGCTCCATTGCCGACAGGGCACAATTCGTATTGATAGATCTCGCCTAAACCGGTCGATATTGGCCCCATTTCAGGAGAGCCAATACTTTCTGGAATCTGCTGGCGTACTTCAGAAAGGCGCTCTAATACTAGCTGACGAGCGAAATAAGTATCGACAGAATCATCAAAGACAATAGTTACGGCTGAAAGTCCAAACTTTGAGACTGACCTTATTTCACCGACACCAGGTAGTCCACTCATTGAAATTTCAATAGGGAAAGTGATCTGTCTTTCCACTTCCAGCGGTGCAAGCGACGGAGCAGCCGTCAGAACCTGTACTTGAACATTAGTAATATCCGGAACAGCATCTATAGGAAGTTTTTGCAGGCTAAACAATCCTGCACAAATTAGGAAGAACACCATCATTAATACAAGCAATCGCTGTTTGACTGAGAATCGAACAAGCCCATCAATCATTAGTCTTGATCTCCAAATTGTTGCTTTAGCAATTTCGATTTCAAAATGAATGAGCCATTGGCAGCGATTTCTTCGCCAAGCGAGAGCCCGCTCAATATCGGGACGTAGCCTGACGATGCGGTGCCGATTTTTACGTTTCGGAGACTGAATTTGCTAGCTTTGTCATGAACAAATACAACTGTTTTGCCTTCCACTGTCTGTATGGCCGCTTCAGGCACAAAAAGGGCGGCAGGCTCCTTTCTTGCTGCGATGAATTCAACTTGTGTAAAGGCTCCAATTTGTATCTTTTGTGCCGGGTTGACTATTTCGATACGCACTCTGGACGTCCGTGTGTCTTCGTTTAGACGTGGATCTATGTAACTAACTGTGCCTGTCACAGTCTTGCTTCCCAACAAGACTTTAGCCGGAGAACCGATGTGTATTTGTGGCATCAGGTTCTCTGGAATATTGGCGATCACCCAGAGAACTGACGTATTTGCGATCGTCAATAGAGGCTTTCCTTGCTCGAAGCCGGCGCCAGAATTAACGAACCGCTCAATTACCGTGCCGGCAATTGGCGAACGCAGCTCGATTTTGGATATATCGTGTTGGTGTTCTGGTCCTTCGGCATGGCTACCCAAACGTGCATCAAGAGCTTTCAGTCCATCACGAATATGTTCTGCCTCAGTCTCCGCAGTTTGCAACGTGGCTTTTGCTTCGGTGACTTCTCTATTGAGTGAGATGTCCTTTTGAAAGTTGTAGTCGGCAAGGGACCGCTCGTATTCGGACTGGGCAGCCACCACATCCTTGCGGGCTGTCAGACCTTCAGACACTAGCTGCTTAGTGCGTTTTAGAGTGGACTCTGCCTCGTCTAATGTTGCTTTGGCTTTTAAAATAGATACGCGGTTCGCTGCTTGTTGTACGCGATTCAAATTGATAGTCGCTAAGCGTAGTTTGGTTTCCGCCTCATGCAACTTGCCGTGTAATTCAGCCACTTGCGGGCTGTCGAAACTAAGCAGCAGAGTGCCTGGTTTGACATTGTCGCCCAGAGCAACAAAGATATTCTCAATGCGTCCCGATACCAACGGAGTTATTTGCTGTAATTGCTGCTGATTTGGTTCAATCGTTCCAGCGACAGAGAAGGTTGACGAAGGCGCTTTATTACTAACCGTCACAAGCACTAGCCCCGGTGTATCGTGCTCAAGCTCTATCGTGGCGCTACTGTCTTCGTTCTTCTCTTCAGCAGGGTTTTCCTCAAGCGTGCGTTTTGACAGAGAGAACCACAGCACAAGACATAGCAAGGTAACGATTCCTATGATCGTGACTGTGACTAGCCATCCGCGGCTTTGTGATGGTCTATGGTTACCTTTACTCGATGATGAATCAATTTCCGCAGGCGGCTGCATGCTGAGTAACTCCTTACTAAAATGAGCCAAACAAAAGCGCAACAGCGTATGCTGTCGCGTCACAACTGTTTAGGGGCAGTTTAAATAATGAGTTTCTGATGTAATGAAATTGGAGTCTGCGGGCTGATCCACGGCGGTGCTCTGGTTATGCCGGAACTGATAAAGGACAGCGAACGCATACTTGGAATGCTGTGATCGAACCGAGCTGACGTGCATGGCAAAAATGTCGGTTCAATTTGAAAGATACTGCCAGAAGCAGCAACTACTGGCATGTTTACATGAGCAGTACAACAGTTCTTTGTGTGACCGCAATCACCACAAACATCTGCTGGAGCCGCCAGGGTTGTCACCACACGCGTGGTGGCGCACTCTTCCGGCGGACATAGACACGGCCGCAACCCTGCGTTGAAGCACAAAAGCAGTATGACCATGCCTATGAAAATCGATTTCATTTTCACTTATTCTACTGGAACCCTGAGAGCGAGCATCGTTGCATATATTCGCTTTTCGAGCAAGTATCATTATATCACCAGCAACTGATACGATTCAGCACCACCTGATTCTTAGAAGCTTGATTCGGTACGTCAAAAACTTGAGATACTTAGAAGTATCACAAGTTTTTTGGACAGAAACTTGTGATACTGAGATTCACAGCCCGCCACCAGCGGGATAGGCATTGCGCTAAAAACTTGTGATACTAAGGGTTCGGCACTTGAAAACAACCTCTTTGAAAGCCCCGGATTCCCCGCTTGAGAAATATGCGTCCTGGCTTAAACGCCAGCCTCTTTCCGATCACACAGCAAGAGCCTACCGATCCAGAATAAAGCGCTTCCTGGCGTTCCTGGATGCCTCTGGTGAGGTGTTGGAAAGCCTGCTCAACAACGACCGAGAACTGGCCCATGTGCTCAAAAACTATAAGCGCCATTTGAAACAGGTGGATAAATCTAGCCCGGCCACGGTCAATGCCCATCTAACGGCCATCGATCACTACCTGCAATTCCTCGGCTCGAAAGCGCCCGAAATCCCAAGAGAAGATCTTCCGCAAGAAGCGCCGGTGGCACTCGAAAAGGAAGAGGAATACCGGCTCCTGCGGTCCGTGGCCGCTTGCCGGCGGAGTATGGACAGGGCAGTAGTGCTTCTTATGTGTCACTCCGGTATTCGCATCGGAGAGTGCGCGGCACTCGATGTCGATGACGTTTTTGTCGTTGGCCGCAAGCGCAAGCTGATAGTACGCAACGGCAAGGGCGACTTCTACCGGGAGATCCCACTCAACAACGACGCTGCGGAGGCCGTCCTCGAATGGCTTACGGACCGCAAAACCAAGTACGAGGGAAAGGATGCGGACAGAGCCCTATTCGTCAACCCGCAGGGCAAACGCCTTTCCACCGCCAGCCTCGACTTGATAGTGAGGAAAGTAGGACAAGCCTGCGGGCTGGTCCTATCAGCTCATACTCTGCGCCACACCTTACTAACCAAACTGATACGTAGCGGCAACGATCTGGTTCTGGTCGCGGAAATCGGCGGACATAAGCGATTGGAAACCACCAGGCGCTACACGCTGCCCCGTTCGGCTGACAAAGAGAAGGCAATGGCTGGGCTTCTAAACCAATAGATTGCCAGCGATCACGGCTTCTCGGTAACCATTTTTGATATTACATATTACATAACTTACACTTATTACGTAATACATAGGTTACGTAATTGCGGTAATTATGATAATATTGACTACAACAAGACCACATGAGGGGCTGAACGATGGGAAGACGCGGTTCTATAACGGAAGCTCAGGTTTTCGAGGCAGCCGATACGCTGGTCGCTCAGGGGCGCGAAGTGACCCCGAACGCGCTATTGAACATCCTCGGAAGTGGCAGCTTTTCAACCATCTACAAACACCTGGACACCTGGGAAAAGTCCAGAGCCACCGCTGTAACCGACCGGGCAGCCGTTGTACCGGATTCGGTTCTTGCCGCCTTCGGAGCCGCCTGGCGGACCGCCACGGCGGAAGCTGGCAAGGAAGTCATTGCCGTCCGCGAACAGGCCACCGAGGAAATCGCCGAAGCCAGAGCTAAGTTTCAAGAGGCGCTAGGCACTATAGAACGGCTGGAAGCGGAAAGCGAAGCCGACGCAGCCAAGCTCGACGAACTAGCAGCAAAGAGCGCCGACCTGGAAAAGGCGCTCAATCGCTCCGAGAACGAGAAGTCCGGCCTTAAAGCCACAACCGAACAGCTCCGCCAGCAGGTACAGGCACAAGAAACCGAACTTGCACGCTTGCACAAGGACGGCGAAGCAGAGCGCAAGCGCCACCAGGACGAACTGACTAAAGCTGCAAGCGCTCAAGAAAAGTTGGCATTGCAACTAGAGCAAGTACGGCAACAGCTTTCTGAAGCACACAGCAAGCTAGAAAAATCAGAGCGCGAAAGATCGGAAGCACTACTCAAGGCTCAAGAAGCCTCTCAGCGGGCAACCAGAGCCGAAGAACAATCACAGAAAGCAGAAAAAGAGACTGCGGCAGCTCGCAAGGAAAAGGAAGCTGCTATCAAAGAAGCAGCGGAGCTGAAAGGCAAAGCAGATGCCCTTCAATCGCAAAATGCCGACCTTATAGCAAGGCTGGCCGACCGCGACAAGGAAGACAAACCAAAGAACCGCTAATTGCTTTTATCCGGCAGCTTAGTATTCAACTGCTTCAAAAGCTCTGAATAACGGCTATTCGGCGATGGCGGAGAAAGTGGATCTTTCCTACCGAACAAGAAATTTGATGTCGATGTGCCAGTTGTTGTTTGCGGAGAGCTATTCATTTTCTTCACGAGCTCGGAAAAAGTTGTCGATGATGAGGACGGCGAAGACAATGAATCCAAGCCGGTTTTTCTTTGCGGATAAAGCGGGCTGGTGATCGAATTTGAAGGCGATAACGATGAACTGTTAGGGTCCGCCGGCGGACCGAATGGCGATCCATACCTGCTAGGCAAAGGCGTAAATGGCATACCAGAGCCGGCTCCTGGCAGTGGGGAAACCAATGATGGAGTAGTTTGCTGTGGCGCTTCTCCGGTCAAACTTGCAAGTTTGTCTTGCGCTGCTTTCAATCCGGCTTGAGCTTCCTCAAGGTTCTTGCGCCTGAAATCGCGCATCTCAACCAGTTTTAGCCTCTCGTAGTAGCTGACTGCCGGATCGGCGATCTTTATCTCTAAGTCCGTGAGCTGGCTGTTACAGTGCTCGATCATCTTCTGGTACTTGTCTATGTCCAGCCGCGCAAAATAAACATCCTGGTCATGCTGCTTCTTCTCTTGCTCCTGGCGCTCTTTGTCACGCTGCTGCTGTTCCTGCTGCCAGGTCGAGACATTGCCGCCAGGCGTCCGATCATAGGGGGGTATATATGGCGTCCCTCCGGTGCTGGTACCCGTCTCCGTGCTTGTCTCCGGTGGCTTGCTCGGCGTTGAGTGTTCACTCTGCCACTTCCAGGTAATATCGTGCCACCATTTCTTTGTACCAATAGCCATGCTGCCAAAGGCTTCCAATCCAATGAAAGCCAGGATAAGACCGATAGAGATCTGCCATCGCAACTTTTCATCAGCTCGCGCTCTTTGCTGCTGCATGGCGCTTTCCATTGCCTGCTGGGCGGTCTTTTGTTGGTATTCCTGCTGCGCTCTCTTTGCGTTCGCTTCTTGTTCTTCCCTCGCCTTCCGCTCCGCATCACGCTTTTTAGCCGCTTGCTCTTCCCAATATTTTTCGTCAGTGGTCTTGCTCCGCTGGTAGTTTGGACCAGGTCCAGCATTACCGGCAGATCTATCGGCACCGGCGGTAGCCGGTCCTGGCTGGCAATCGCAACCAGTCGCTCTATGACCGCCACCGGCGGCAAAATGCTTGCCCAGAATGTCCTTGGCATTGTTGATCTTCTTCAACTCTTCCTCGGCAAACTCCTTATGCTCCGGTGTCGGTGCCCGGTCCGGGTGCCAGACCATAATCAACCGCTTATACCGGAGCATCACCGATTCAAGTGAAGCGCCCGGCTCCAAGCCTAAAATAGCGTATGCTTTGTGAAGGTCGTTCATTGGAACACCGCCTTCATAACGCTGGAACCAAGGTTCAGTACAGCTAGAACACCAATTCCAATCAACCACCAGGGCGGTGCCGGCGGCGTGGTATCCGCCGGACGCCCGCGGTCAACACCTGGTCCCAAACCTGCCTCAACCCTACCCACAAGCCCCCTGACGATGTGATCGCAAGCAGACCAATTAGCACCCTCAACACTCGGATGGAAGTCAAATTGAACGACAGTAGTATCGTTGCCGTTATCCTTGAACTGCACTTCCAGCTCTAAGAACCTCTGCACGCGCTCTTTGCGCATGTGCATGTTTTGCAGTGATGAGCCTTCAAGGTGCGATTCTTCCTCTGTAAACCGCAATGACGCCAGTATTCTCCGCTGCATCGCATCAGCAGTAGAGACGTGCCACTTGTCGCCAAAGTTATAGCTGGCATCCGCCAGGATATCGCGGACCTGAGCAAATACCTGCTTCAGCGGATGCTTATACTCTCGCGGAACCGGATGCAGGAAGTTATAACGCGATACCCCGGCATGATGGAAAAACGGCCAAGCCACCCAGACCGCCGCAATCAAGCCCGGCAAGCAACCGGCGGTATTATCCGGCTTGGTAATGAACTCGCTAGTAAATGCGCTAACGAGCAGGAAAACAAATATCCCAAGACCGATTCCTACACCTGCCATACATCACCAAGATCCGGAGGATTATCATCTTCCGCCGGCGCTGCCGGCGTTGGCTTCCTTCTCAGTTCCTCCTTCTGCTTCTCTGTCCTGTTAACATTCGGTTTACCCCGGTCCCGCTCATTCTTAGCGAAATTTTGCCCCTTACCGGGAGTAGTTTTTTTGCTCTGCTGTGGCTGTTGCGGGCGCTCTTGCTGCTGCCTGGCCGCCCTCCCCCGAGTACGCACAAACTCTGATACCTCGTGCGTTTCGCGCTCCGGCGGCGGATACGCAAGCGCCTGGTCGTATGCCGTCGGTGAAGTAAGCGGCAGCTTAAGCGGCCAGGTATCCGGAGTGAAAACAATCACCTCGTTCTTGAGATTGATAAGTTCCTCGGGGGTCGCCAGCGCTCGCCCCTGCACAAATTCCTGAACCCGCCCGCTATCGGTGACCGTCGTTTCTTCAACGGTCATCCGCCCAAGAGCATCGCTTAGCTCTTTTGCTTCACGGTAGTTCTTCTGCTTGAAGTAAACCTGCGTCGCCGGCATATCGAGAATAATTTGCGCTTCCCGCCTGCTGTAGACCTGTTCGAGCTGGTAGTAGTTCTGAAAACCAAGCACAAGACCGATCTTGTTCTTCCGAATGATCGACAAAGTATCAGCAATGCCAGCGATCTTTCCGAAGTTGGTAAACTCGTCAAGCAGCATGGCTAGCGGGTATTTCATGTCTTCTCGAATTTCAAGGATGTGGTCAAGCAAGAAATTGACCATCAGTGAGCCGATCAATTTGCTGTCCCTTGACCGACTCGGCACCGCCAGATAGAAGGTGAAAAGCTCGTGCTTAAGCGCTTCCAGGTCGATGTCGGTAGTCTCGGTAAGTGCGACCATATGATCCGTCATCCACGGATTCAACTTAGTGATCAATCCCGAGAAGACACCATACTTAAAATTAGTCTCGCCTGAAAGCCTCATCCAGCCTTCAAATTCCATCTGGGCCACATCGGAAGGACTGTGATACAAAACCTTTGCTAAACGATCCGGCCCTTGCAAAAGCAACCAGCGCAACGCACCGAAATGCCCATATTTAGGCTCACTAGCGGCAGCGTGCATGAGCAATGGAATCAGAAGAAGTTTCTCCGACCGGTTCCACGTCTGATCTACTTTCGTCTCGCCAGCCTCACCGTTCATAATTATGAGGTCCGCTAACTTCTCTGCCAGCGCGGCTTTCAACTCTTGCGGAGCCTGCCTGATGCGATCGATCGGGTTGATCCGATGCGAGGTCATATCCGCCGGGTTGAAGCAATACACCTGATGCCCGGCCAGCTTCCGCCACCCCCCAGTCAGCTTGTAAAGCTCCCCGGATTCATAGCCAGGCGTGGCTTCCGTGACAATCATGCTGGTCCCGGTCCGCTCAATTAACTGCGGGATAAAGAACCCCCTGGACTTCCCAACCCCGGTACGCCCGCACACAAGCGCATGGGCATAGGTGAGCATTTCCGGCACCTGTAGATACTCGCCAGTCTGCGACTTGCCAACAATCAACCGCCTGGGGTCCGGCTTGCCCTGAAAGTACCCGGCGGCTTTCAGCTCCTGCTCGTTGCCCCACCGCGCCGCGCCGTAAGACGTGTTCGGCTCTTTGTCGGTTCTGGCTTCGGCCGCTCTTTGAGCGTCATGTTGCAGCTCCAAAAGGATCTTGTCACACCGCTTCTGGCAGTCGCTTTGCGAGCCGCCGCCTTTATGTTCTGACAGATCAACTGACACAAGTACGCCGGTGCCATCGGTCGTCTTGCGCCACCGGAGGACAACCCTGTACTCATGCCGCCACCAATCGCGCCCTACTTGTTCTTCCACCCGCTCATTTGCAAGAATCTGGTCAAGCTGCTTGCTTGCCCGCGAAACATGATAGCCAAGCCTTTCCAGCACATTGACGGCCAGCACCGGAAACTCTTTGGCGGTGGTTTCGACAATGCCACTGTCCTGTACCTGCACTGGCATCAATACTGCCCCCACGGGTCATATCGGAACGAATCATGTTTCCGCTCCTGCTCTTGCTCCTTGCGCTTCTTCTCTTCAGCACGTTCCCGGCGGGCCTCTTTATTTTCCTCGATAGCCCGATCCAGCTTGTCTATTACCTCTCTGTCTTCCGGCTTGTCGCGCTTCACGTAGTCCTGGTGCTTATCGAGCTTGGCTGATTCCAGCTCGTCTCCGGCTTCCTTCAGGCGGTCCCGATTGTCGCGCATATCGATCCAGCTAACGACCGTGTTGGCAATGTTGGCCCCCGCCATAAAAACGCCGATAACAGGATTACCCATAACCTGCTGTTGGAGCGGATCTACCCAGCGATAACCATGTTCGATTTGATCAGCACCGCGTTTGCCGTCCTGCTTGATCTGCTGCTGAAGCTCCTTTTCCATAACCCCAGAGAACCGCTCGCGGTCGCGGTACTCGATCCACCCGCGAAGACGCTGATACTCGTCCACCGGCAAGCGCTCTTTCTTGTTCTCCCGCAACTCTTTAGCCAGTCCGGACAAACGCTCGTAAGAATCATTTTTGCTGTACTTATCACCCTTCCAGTCAAAGCTATCCTTATCCCTGCCAGGCTTTTGGACGCCCTGGACGCTACTTTCTTCCTTCGCCGGACCATCTTTGCCCGGCTTCTCCGTTTGCTTGTCCTTCTCGGCAAGCCGCTCCTTGTCCTTCATCCAACGAACCAGCTTCTTATACTCTTTGATGTCTATTCGCTCGTCTGAATGGTCCCATAGGTACTCGTTCAGCTCCCTAAGCTCTTTCAGCGTGTTTTCCCGGCTCCACTCCTTGCCAGCGGCCTCTATTGTGTCTTGGAAGTATGGCTTCTCAGGCTCCTTTTCACCCTCTTTGCCCTTCTCGCCGTCGGCGGCTCTCTCCTTTTCCTCCTGCTGTTTTTTCCACTGCTCAAAGGGTTCTAGCTGCTCACGGACAATTTTCTTGTGCAACCAGGGCAATTCCAACCCTTCGCGGATACGCTCCGCTCGGGCAGTTTCACGCTCCTTTTGACGCGCCTCCATGCGCTCACGCTCTTTACGCTCGCGCTCCTGCCTTGATTTTTCCAGCTCATAAGGGTGATGCCGTTCAAGATAACGGTCGCCATACTCCTTGATCCTGTTGTAATCATCCTTGTCAAACCGCACGTTCTTGCCGTTCTTGTCCTTCCCCAGAACGACAACATGAATGTGATGGTGGTTGGTGTTGTTGTGCGCGGTCGCCATCCATTCAAGGTCTAACCCCTTTTCTGAACCAAGCCGGTGCATGATCTCCCTGGTGAAAGCCTTCTTGTCCTCCGGGTTTATCTCCGGAGCCAGCGTCAACTTGTGCGCCACAACCTTGCTGTCTTCCTGCTCCCGGACAGCCTTCCGCACCTTTTTGCCGTCCAGATTGTCTTCAAGATCGCTAAAAAGTTCGCGCCCGCCGTCGCCCCGATCCTCCCCCGGCCGGTGCTGGATGTACTTTATGTGCGCCAGTGCCCGCCCCACTGCCACTACCTTGGCCGCCGCCGGCGTCTTTCCACCCGCCCGGCTCTGCCGGTCGCGCCTGGAAAAATACTGGTGTTTGACCACTATCACGACGTAACCACCTTCTTAGTGCGCTCCGCAATGGAGCGCTCATCGTTGTCCAACCGGTTCCGCTGCCGCTGCTTGGCCGTATTGGCCGCCGCCGTGAACTGCTCTTTGGCTTCGGCCGTTCCACATGCCCGCCAGGTCAGCTCATAAAGGGTGCCAACCTCGGCCCCCTGCCTGGCGAGCATCCCACAGATCCGGTCCGTGGCACTCAAGATGGCCTTGACGATCTGGTCGGTGGCGTACCGGATCGCCTGGGCGGTCTGCCCCTCACGCTCGGCATCTTTCAGGTTGTCCAGATTGTCGAGATACCAGAGCAAGCCCCGGCGTATGAAGTCAGACCTGGTCGTGCCGGCCGCCTTAGCAGCACCGTCCAGCCGGTTAATGTCCGCCCTGGTCAAGCGGGTCTCAACCTTGGGACTAAACCTCAGCGCCTCTTTTCGTTCACTCATTACGTGCCGATACCTCAAGCTATTCCTCTACTATAATATAAGAACCGTGCCGACGATAACCGGGTTAACCCCAGAGCCGTGCCGCCATTCTATTCAAGCGCAGTAGCGCTTTTAATAAGCGCGTGCCTGCGCATTGTATCTTGCCTTACCGTACGGTCAAGCCTCAGTACCTTCGGCTCTCCCTCCGGCGCGGCTCCGCTCCTTCCCAGTCGCTCCGTGGTCAGTTGCGCGTCAGTGCCACTTCCGCGCGGACAACCGCCGCCTACTCATCCCATCGTGGCGGTGTCGGGCCGCTTTCGCGGTTTGTCTTACTGCCTGCCTGCGGCAACTTCAACGAACCACCAAGCGAAACACCCAGAAGCCGGGCTACCGCCCCAACACCTGACATACAAAGTCTGACGGCTAACGAAACAACGCCGCTGGCGATACCGGCAACCGGTCGGAGAACATTCGACGGTCGCCCGCCGGCCATGTGATTGAGCGCCAGCAGGAGAAACATGAGCAGACCCAGTGACCAGAGGATGTCCATTGCATCGTACTCCCAGGAGCCGAATGAGCCGTCAGTAGCACCTTTGACCGATTAACCACCCAAAGAAGCTATACTTACTACCCAGTCTAATTATCGGAGATCCACGTTGTCATTATCCACTGATCGAATCTTCAGGAGCCAAAGTAGCTGATGTCCAAAGAGCAGCTACCAGAGGTCATCGGCGGCTATGAGGACTTCCTAAAAGAACTCACCCAATCAATCAGGCACGCCCAGTTGCGGGCCGGGCTTGCCGTCAACCGCGAACTGATTTTGCTGTATTGGCACATCGGAAACAAGATCCATGAGCAGCAGAAAGTAGAAGGGTGGGGAACGAAGGTCATTGACCAACTCGCAGGAGATCTGCGCCGCACTTTCCCTGACATCAAAGGCTTCTCGTCACGAAACCTTCAATACATGCGCACCTTTGCAGAGGCGTACCCAGACCAGAATTTTGTGCAGCAAGTAGCTGGAAATATCACCTGGTATCACAACTGCACTTTGCTCGACAAGGTGCGAAAATCACCTGAGCGCAACTGGTATGCCATCCAAACCATTGAACACGGTTGGACTCGTGATGTCATGGTTCATCAGATTGAAAGCAATCTGTATGCCCGCCAAGGGCGCGCCATTACCAACTTTCAATCGACGCTACCGAAACCACAATCAGAGCTGGCACAACAAATACTCAAAGACCCATACAACTTTGACTTTCTCGCCGCAGGCACAGACATGCTTGAGCGCGGGCTAGAAAAGGGCTTGCTGAATAGGTTACGCGACTTTCTTCTTGAACTGGGCGCTGGCTTTTCCTTCGTAGGCAGCCAGTACCATCTTGAAGTAGGCGGACAGGACTTCTATATCGATCTGCTCTTTTACCACCTTCGGATGCGCTGCTATGTCGTTGTAGACTTAAAGGTCACCGACTTCCGGCCAGAATATGCCGGCAAGATGGGCTTTTACCTGGCGGCCGTCGATGATTTGCTGCGCCACAAAGATGACCAGCCAAGCATCGGACTGATTCTTTGCAAGACAAACAATCGCGTAGTCGCTGAGTACACCCTGCGGAGCGCCACCAATCCAGTCGGCGTCTCAGAGTATAAGCTGGCAGAAGCGCTACCAGAGGCACTTAGCCACGAACTACCGACCATAGAAAAGCTAGAGAAAGAGCTAGGCAGCCATCTTGCAGACGAACATATCCTCCCCGATTCTGGCAAGCTCAACGATGAGCCAGAACAGCCAAAAGATTAAGCGCTTTTAAATTGCGCAGGCCGGCCTGCGCAATTTCCGTATAGCTAACCAGATGGGCTTTTCAGCACCTTCAAGCGATTTGAACCAGGCATAGGACAAAGCATTGATACAAGCTCAACCAACATTTTGAGTACGCAAAAACTCGGGTATGCACAAGTTCGGCTTTCATTTGTGCAAAGTAGTTTGCACAAATTCGGGATGCCTAACCAGATGGGCATTTTGGGGTCCGAGTAGCAATGGAACGAAAACGTACGCTAAGCCGTAAAGTCAAAGCTGCCTAGTGTTTTGGCAACTGG